>NZ_WQQE01000014.1:0-30471 GCF_018785655.1 Blautia sp. MCC269
TGTAGAATTCAAAAATTTAATATGAAATGTGAGATAGAGCGTATGGAAATAATCTATACGTTCTATTTTTTTGCCTTTTTAAGAAAAGTGATTAAGTAACTGGTTTGTAAAAACGGAACCAGAATCATCTGGATCCAAGACCACACATAATGCTTATGTGCGGTAAAGTAACACACAAGAATTTGATAGACAGCCACTCACTTTTCCGAATGTATTTACATCTTTTCTCTTGACAGGTTCACACAAATTGCCTAAACTGTACTTATTGAATAAGTACACTTATTACGATAAGTACGCATGGCGAGGTGAGAAAGTGGAGATTATCATAAGTAATAGCAGTGATAAGCCTATTTACGAACAAATCTGTATGCAAGTAAAAAGTTTTATTATGGACGGCACATTATCTGCTGGCGAAGCCCTCCCTTCTATGAGAGCTTTAGCAAAAGATTTACATATCAGTGTTATTACCGTTCAGAGAGCATATGAAGATTTAACGAGAGATGGATTTATAGAAACTGTATCTGGAAAAGGCAGTTTTGTAGCATCACAGAATAGGGAATTTATTCAAGAGGAACAGTTACGAATTGCTGAAGAACTTTTACAAAAAGTCGCAGAAATTGGTCGGGCGCATGGCATTAGTCTTGAGCAAATGACGAATATCTTAAAACTGTTTTACGAGGAGTAACGAGAGGTGACAGGCATGGATAATAACATTTTGGTACAGAATTTATGCAAGCAATTTGAGGGATTTTCTTTGGACAATGTTTCGTTCAAAGTCCCAAAAGGTAGGATTGTAGGCTTTATTGGCGAGAATGGTGCAGGAAAAAGCACTACTATCAATCTGATATTAAATGAACTAAACAAAGATAGCGGACAGATACAGGTCTTTGGAATAGACCACACAATTCCAACAGTCAAAGACAATATTGGCGTTGTTTTTGATGAATGTAATTTTCATGATGTGTTTACAGCCACAGATATTGAAAAAATCTTAAAAGGCATTTATAAGACATGGGATAGTAACCTCTTTTTGCAATACTTGAAAAAATTCAAAATCCCAACCAAGAAAAAGATTGGTGCTTTTTCAAAAGGAATGAAGATGAAACTTTCCATTATCTGCGCTATGGCACATAGACCTCAACTGTTGATTTTAGACGAAGCGACAACGGGTCTTGACCCCATTGTGCGTGATGAAGTGTTAGACCTATTTTTGGAATTTATCCAAGATGAAGATTGCTCTATCTTCTTTTCATCGCATATTACTTCGGACATACAAAAAATTGCAGACTATGTGATTTTAATTCATCAGGGAAAAATCATTTTCGAGGAACAGAAAGATAATCTTGTTTATAATTATGGCGTGGCAAAGTGCGGAAAAGAAAAATTTGCACAGCTTTCCACTGATGATTATATCATACACCGAACTACAAATATGAGCGTGGAGTGTCTTGTTCATAACAAAGAAGCATTCAAACGAAAATACAAAAACATCATTGTGGATAATGCCACATTAGAAGATATTATACTTTTATATGTTAAAGGAGGCACATCATGCGAGGATTGATATATAAAGACATATCCATTTTCTTCAAGAGTATTGATAAGAAACTTATTCTGATTGCAACAGCAGCTATTGTTCTGCTTATTTTCAATGCTGGAATTTATGCTGGCTTATTTGCTTCCGTTATGTTTGCCATGACAATCGGTATGCAAAATATTATGAGTTTCGCAAGTGATGAAAAGGCAAGCTGGAAAAAATATCAATTAGCTATGCCGATAAGCAATTTTACTGTTGTTGCAAGTAAATATGTTTCCGTAATATATACTGTTGCAATCAGCATTTTGGGAAGCATTGCGTTCAATAGTTTATCCAGCATAATTTTTCAAAACTTTGATATGCTTATCTGGTTATTTTCGATTGCAGCAGCAATTATTATCCCATTATTATGGACAGGAATTTGCTTGCCATTAACTTATTGGTTTGGTTTTCGTTCTGCGCAAACTATGGGCTTGATTGTGGTAATTCCAATGTTTTACTTTGTAAAATATTTTGAAGATGGACCGGGAATGGCTACTATGGTAAATTCTGTTCATTCATATGTGCTAATCACAGGGATAGCGGCAATTTTGATTTTTGGAATTTCCCTCATAATAAGCACCATTGGATATAGTCGTAAGAATTAAATCTGCAATTACCATTCAAAAATATCAAACCCAGCCGAGCCAGTCAACGGCAAGTGAATGGGCTGCGCCCACCGTTGACAGCCCCGTCTGTCCCTGCTGGTGGGTAATCAAGGGGCGACAGCAAAAAGTGCTGCCGTCGAAGAAAGGGGGAGTTTCCATGACCGAACAGGAAGCCTATCAAGAACATATCCGCTATACCCATGATACCTATTGCCGGATTGTTATTCGTCATGCGTCCTTTGACGCTGCCCGTATGTTGGCAGCAAGGTGGAAACGGGAAATCTCCCTTGAATATTTGACCGAAGAAAAGTTTGTCCCGCTAAGCACCACAGATGAGTATTTTCAAGTGCCGGACTATGGAGAAACCTATCCGTTTTCTGTCCGGGGGCAGACGATACTTTTAGACAGCCGTTCCCTTGCAGCGGCTCTTGCCCGGCTGCCGGAACAGACACAGGAGGAAATCTTTTTGTATTACTTCCAGCACTTGACGCAGAAAGAAATCGGAGAACAAAGAGGCTGAAAGAGAAAATGGAGGTGTTGTCCCATGAGTAACCGGTTTCTCCCCTATGACACGATTATAGAGGCACATGAGGGTGATCCGAAAGCGGTAAAAGCCGTCCTTAACCGTTCACCGGATATATCCGCTATTTCTCTAAGATGAACGGTTATTATAACTCTGATATGGAGGATTACATCAGAACAAAGCTGATTGAAAGCTTGTTTAAGTTCCGGCTTGACCGATAGCATAAAGCTAAAGGACAATTGATCTTTACATCACATAACTTACGCCCATTGGAAATCCTTGAAAACGATGCTCTGCTTTATACGACTGTGAATCCTGAGAATTGCTATATAAAATCTACTTATATCAAAAATACGCAAAATACCCGGTTATCTTATTTGCGGACAATCAAGCTTAGCGGGCAAAAAGAAAAACTCTACAATGAAACAAATATATATGAGATGGAGCTTGCTATGAGGCGGGCAGGATGGGACTACAAATAACTAAAAGGCCACAGGAATCAGGCAATTATTATCACCACCAAATCCTTCTGTTATACAGGCTTCATCGTGTAGCTAACCTCATTGAATGAATTTATTGTTAAATATTCGTGCAAAATATTTTTTTCTTCGTGCAAATGGCATATACTATAATTGCCAGCAGAAAGGGGTTGATCGTATGGCTAGAAATACCACAAACATCAGTATCCGCATGGACGCAGATTTGAAAGCGCAGGCGGACGCACTGTTTACTGAACTTGGCATGAACCTGACTACGGCGTTTAACATCTTTGTGCGCCAGTCGCTTCGTGAAGGCGGCATTCCCTTTGAAGTAAGGCTGGAACAGCCGAACAAAGAAACGGTTGCTGCCATGCTGGAAGCGGAAAGGATTGCAAAAGACCCGTCTGTAAAGGGCTTCAATGACCTTGACGAGTTGTTTGCTGACCTGAAAAGATGAAAGAAACCGATATGCGACGCTATTGCAATTAAGGTAATATTGACATAGAATTCCATGTATTATAGAATGGTATCTGTAAAAAGAAGGCATGAAGAAAGCAGCTTTAAACGGGCTGCTTTTTTTGTGTCTTCTTTTGTCTTTCCTGAGTACCGGAGGAAAAGGAGTTTTCTGGATGGAGCAGAGAAGACAAAAATAAATAAGAACAGGAGGAAGTATATGGAGGATACCAAAAAAACAGTTTTGGCGGGAAACGGGGAAAAAGATGTTCCGCGTGCAGTCTACGATGGTGTTTTGACAATCGATGTAGACGCGCAGGTTGAAAGCATGGAGGAACAGGAAGAAGCCAGATGGCATCAGCTTTTGAATGCACATCGTACCAGAAAGATCCTGACGGGCCAGCTTGGGGGCATTGAAAAACTGGAGAGTGGATGGATGGTTGCTGTTACATACTTTAATGGTTTCCGGATCATTATCCCAATGAATGAAATGATGATCAACCTTCAGGGAGACGGGCGTGAAAACGCGGATACCTTAAACCGTCAGGTCCGTATTGCTAACAACATGCTCGGCTGTGACATTGATTTCATCATCAAAGATCTGGATAACAAGAGCCGGAGTGTTGTAGCATCCAGAAAAGATGCAATGCTTAAAAAGAGGCAGACTTTTTACCTTGGGGAAGATACAGAAAAACCAATGCTTTATGAAGGCAGGATCGTAGAAGCAAGGGTGATCGCGGTAGCTCCCAAGGCAGTCCGCCTGGAAGTCTTTGGTGTAGAAGTATCTGTCCGGGCCAGAGACATGGCCTGGGAGTGGATGGTAGATGCCGGAGAAAAATTCCAGGTAGGTGATCTGGTGCTGGTCATGGTCAATAAGGTGGAAGCAAGCTCTGTTGACCAGATCATTATAGAAGTGGATGCAAAGAGTCCGACAGCCAATATCAATAAAGATAACCTCCGGAAATGCCATAAACAGGGAAAATATACAGGGATCATTACGGAAGTCTATAAGGGAACCTATTTTATCCGCCTTGATATCGGAGTCAATGCCGTGGCACATTCCTGCAATATGTCCGCACTTCCGGGAAAGAAAGATAAGATCGGATTTGTGGTGACCCGCATCAACGACAACTATGAAGTGGCAGAAGGCATTATCACAAGGCTTATCAAAAGAGCTTCCTGAAAATGTTTTTATGATTTTCAAAGAATTCTGTTGACACAGAAAAAGGGATTTCTTTAACATCGGAGATAAAGATGGAAAGGAGTGACGTCAGATGGCAAAAAAGAAGAAAAAACAGATGCGGGAAACCTTGTACTGTCCATATTGCAAAAGACCCGGGGTACTTAGGCCGGCAGCCTATGTCTATGGGGATAACAACCTGGATCCGGAGAAATACCTGTATGTATGCAGCGGCTATCCTTCCTGTGATTCATACATTGGGGCACACAAAAAAAGTATGCGTCCCATGGGAACCATGGCTGACAGCAATCTGCGTAATAAGCGGATCGAAGCACACAGAGCTTTGGATGCAATCTGGAAAAATGGTTATATGACCAAACACAGCACATATATCTGGCTTCAGAACCGTTTGAATCTCCGGGAAAAGGACACACATATCGGGAAGTTTTCTTATTACCTGTGTGAACAGACCATCCGGGAATGTACAGACTATATAAAAAGCCGAGAGGAAAAAAAGAAATCCCCGGATAAAATAAGCGTGGCATGACGGAAAGGATGGATGCCCTTGAGACTACAGGCGACAGAAGATGATGTATATCATCTGATGGACCTTAAAGAACAGTATTTTATTATGACAGCAATATGCAGTGTGGCAGAGGGAATCAGCGCATACTTTTTCATATACCAGAAAAGATGCTGGGATCTTGCATATTTGTGTACTGCACTGGCGCTTGCGATAATCCTGCTTCTTCGTCAGGCCATAAAAATCAGCCGGAGGATCATGGAGGCAGAAAACTGTTATATGGCACTTGAAGAGGACAGCCTGGCAGTCTGCCAGCCGGAAAAAAACGGAAAATATGAGTCCTGCAGGATCTTTTACGATGAGATGGATAAGATCGTAGAAGGAACCAGACGGGGAGTTCCGGAATTTTATATCGTGATCCGAAAAGAAGGGAAAGAACAGAAAAGCTTTTTCCTTTTGGATGAAGAAGAACAGGAACGGGATGTTTTCTGTGTACGATCCTTTGGCTTTGACAATCAGGGATTCATGGAGTTTTATCGGAAACTCAGGTGGATCGTACCGGGAAGAACAAGGATTATCGGGACCAAAACACAGGAAGTATGGAAACTGCGACGGCCGAATATCGGAATCTGTACGGCAGCAGGCATGCTTTAGGGGTATGTACTTCCAAAACTCCTGGAAATGATGATGTATGGGTAACAAGTTATGAAAGAAAACAGATCAGAAGCAGAGATTAGAAAGAGTGAAAATGACAAGGAGGAAATGTCATGAGATGGTATACAGCAATCGGAATGAAAAAAGATGATGCAGATGGAAGGTTTTGTGTCTGGGTAGATGGGGAAGAAAAAGTACTTACAGAAATGGAAACTATTTTGTGGGCTGCGCTCACCTGGTCTTTCTGTGAAGAGGATAAGGTCCATTCCCAGATGCATCGTCTTCTTGTATTTAGCCTTGGAGAAAAACAGGCACAGGAATGGGCGGACAAAGAGGATTTTCAGTTTTGCCTGAACCGTCTGGTAAAGCGGGGCCTGGTTGTGCTGACAGAAGGATGTACCAGAGAGGAAGCTGTATACAGCATTATCAGCCGGTCAGTCATGTCTCCCATGGCCTTTTCACGGACAGAACGCATGAAGCATTTTATGGAAGCCCTTTCCATGGGAAAAGGACTGAAGTTTTCACTGAGGGCTTTTAAAAAGCCGCTGCTTACAGAAGAGGAATACCAGATACTTTCCAATCTTCAGAGAGAAGGGGATGTTTCCTATCATCTGAAATGCTTAAAAGAAAAGGCAAAAAGCAGGGAACCCAATTTGGCAGATTCCCTCCAGGAGCAGATACAGAGGGAATTTATAATCCGCGTAGCGCAGCTTTACTATAAGAAACAGCTTGTGATCGACTACATAAGAAGGGAGGACTGCCTTGAAGCAAACGGAACATCCGTATTGGCACAGGCTGTATAGATGCTTGGAAGATTTTGGAACACGTTATCAGAATATACCGGATTTTTTTAAGGACAGGATCCAGCGATATGGTATCCTGTCTCTTTTTATCCTGCTTTTCGGATCATTTATGGGAACATGGATGAAAGATAAAACTTTTATTTTCTGGTCTTTTCTGCTTGGGATTATCGGGTTTATAAGAACATATCTTATTTTCCGCACCGCGGATAAAAAGACCTATGAAATCGTGGAAGGGCTGGTAACCGGGATAGACGGGAAAAATCCCTTTGCAAGATTACGGAAGATCCGGGTAAGTGATCCGACCGGACGGCAGAGTGAACTTTTGCTGGATAAAAACGTAAAAGTTTTGGAGGGAAAACGCTATCGGTTTTATTTTGGCATAAATGAAAAGAAGCTGGTAGGAATCCGCCGGGTGGATGCAGCGCTCAATAACGGGACTTTTTTGGGAAACGAAGAAATATAAGAGGAAGAGATTCCTTTTATAGCAGGGAGGGGAGCACCAGGCATGGTTCGATTCCATGCTGCCCTGTTTCCGCAAAAGATTATTGCGGGAAATACAGCAAAGGAGAGAAGGATATGTCAGAAACACTACAGGGAACCGTGAAATGGTTCAGCGCACAGAAAGGATACGGTTTTATCACCGGTGAAGACGGGATTGATTATTTCGCCCACTTTTCGGAGATCCAGATGGATGGATACCGGAAATTAAGCGGTGGCCAGCCGGTCCTTTTTGAAGCAGGGACGGATGCCAACGGGCGAAGCCTTGCCAAAAATATTTCCCCGGCGGATCCAAACGCTGAGTAAGACGTTTTCATAGTGCATGTACAGATTACCTATTCCCCTCAGATACATGCATTTATGCAGACGGATGAAAAGACAGGCGGTATCATGCCGCCTGTCACAACATGTAGCAGAATAATAAAGATAACTCACGCAATAACACAATATATAGTTAAAATTAATTGACAACCACAAAATGTTGTGGTAGTCTTTAAATGAAAAATAATTTAACAGTCTATAAAAGACTGTGGTTATTCTTTAGTTCCGGACATTCCGGAAGAAACACTTTGGGGCGGTCTTGCCCTTAATGAGAAAAAATGGATATGCAAAATATAAGGAAGATGCAAGAAGGAAAGAAGATTCTTTTTGTGTCTTTTTTTATTGCATAAAAAGCAGAAAGGAGGAGCACGAATGAAACTGTCAGTTAAAGAAACTGCAAAAAGAAATACCTTAAGAACATCAAAAAAAGAAAACACATTGTAAAATCAGGAGGGTCGATTATGGAGACAATTAAATGGGAAAACGCAAATGCACTGGAAATTGGAATGCTTATGGAGATGGCAGAAGACGGCTATGTATTTTGCATCGAAGATGGAAAGATACAGGCTGTTGAAGTCCGGATTTTCAGCTAGCGTGGAAAGGCGGACATTATGTATTATAAAGATGACTTTTATAAGGAGTTCCGGACAGAAAAGGAACTGTGCGAGTGTCTGGAAGAGATAGACAGCCGGGCAGAATGGATCCGGGTCACCAGTAAGAAATTAAAGGTGGCAGCTGCAGGAGAGGAAACCTGTACAGAGGTTCCGGGCATTTCCCTGGAAGCACTGGAAAAAGATACCTTATCTCATTCCAGGCTGGTTCTTATCCTGCCCGAGAGGATCTGTTATATAGGAAATTCAGCAATCAAATCGTTGAAAGGACGGGCCAGGATTGATGGCAAAGCCCTGGCAGATGTCGATAAGAAAACACTGGCAGAGATCTTGAATAAATGCCTGAAGGTTGCAAGAGGAAGAGCACTGATCCGTTTCTGTGAAGGAAAAGTAAGGGCAGTCCTGTCTGGTGATGAAAAAGATTATGCCATCATATCCATGCCGGATATGTACATGGTTACCTCGGCATATATCCATGGGGACTATGAGAAGGCAACGTTTTTAAACGGCTATGCAGATCATTATTCTGTTACGGCGTCCTGGCAGCTGGAAGATACGAAACTTACAGATGTTTATAAGGAACTGATGCAGAATTATGGAAGAAAGACTGATAAGGACATAAAAGCAGTTGTACGGATCACTACGTCAGACGTTGGTGTGTCCGGAGCGAATATTTTTTATTCCCTGCAGGAGCCGACAAGAAATGTGATCCTTGGCAATGCCCTGAAGGTTACGCACAAAAACTGTAAAGGAATGGAAGATTTCACGGAAAACATAGAGTCGATCTTCGATTACTACCGGGAAGTCTTAAAAGGGGTCATGCGGCTGTGTGATATCTGGATCGAGCATCCGGCAAATGCCATGGCAGGGATCATGAAGCAGGCAGGATTTGGCAAAAAACTGCTTGCAGAAACCGTGGAGCAGTTTAAGGCTACTACTGGGGATGAGCCATGCAGCGCATACGAGATCTACTGCGGGATCTGTGAATCCATTACCATTGCAAGGCAGGAAAAGACGAATGAGAGAGGACTTTTAGCTCTGGAAGAAAAAATTGCCGGCTGTGTGTCAAAACGCTGGCATGAATATGATATTCCTGGCACTGTAAAATACTAACAGGATTTAAAAGAATGGAGACAGCATGGACTGTCTTTTTTTGATGGGAGGAAAACATGAAGGTTACGAATGGAAAAGATGTGGCAAGGCTGCTGGTAGATGAATACTTGAACTGCCATCCCACCGGACACAAAAAATTTATGGAGTCCATGGCAAAAGAGCAGCAGGAAATAAAAGACAATTACACTTATCTTGGGTTTGCCTGGCTAAAAGGTCTTTCAGAGGTCAGATATTACGACCTTCGAAACGAAGCATCGAAACTGATGGCCGATGATCTGTGTCTGCATGTAAAGGAACAGCCAGAAAGGGTGCGCCTGGTGTATGAAGGTGCAGAGGAAATGGAGATCAATCCTTCAGATGAAGAGCAGATGGCAAAAATGTTTACCTGCTACCTGCTTGCAGGAAGTATGGACGGATATGGGGAATTTGTGGATTATGCCCTTGATACCCACCGGACACTGCAGCAGAACCTGACACGGTTTTTTGTGGAATGGTTTGCAAAAGCAGAAAAAGGCTCTGCATTTTTAAAACGGGCAAAGATAGTGTATTCCAGGTATTCCCTGCCATATATCTAAATTACGGAGGTATGTGATGGATAGAAAACTTCCGGACTGGTTAAAAGAGAGCAGGGAGGCAGAAAAACTGATCGCATGGCTGAAATCGCCGGATTGTGAAGTAAAAGAATTTTCCGGACAGCTGTTTATAAAGGCAAGATATGGAAACTGTTTCTTTTTCTTTGACTGTTTAAAGGAAAACAGAAAAACAGACCGGAACTGGTGTGCCGTGATCCACATGCCGGAGTATTCCCTTTATGAAGCAGAAGATCTTTTTCTGAAGCCGATCGGGATACCGGATGATTTTGGTTTTCCTGTGCGTGAGGATCTGATCCCGAAACTGGAAACACAGATAAGCCGCATTGGAAAGAAACTTATCCGGGAACAATGGGATGAACTTTTGTTAAAAGGCGGGTATGCAGCTGCACAGATGATCCCGGAAATCAGCAGGGTTTATATCCAGCTAAATGCAGACCGTTTTATTAAAAAAGGAAAGCGGCCGGAGGATCTGATCTATCAGCCGCAGTTTCATTTTGCGGATATGAAGTGGGAATTTTCTGACTGGATGTTTTTGGAATATTTAAGCAACCCACAGCGGGCAGCAGAGCTTTTCGCCCAGAAGTGGCTGCTTGAAAAACTTCCGGAGATCTCAAAAAAGAAGATCTGTATCGGATGTATCCGGGAGGAAATGGAAGAAATGTTAAATAAGACTGGGACAGGGCCGGAGGCAAGCCTTCCGCGTTCTGCTTAGTATAAAAAATGAAAAAATCAGGAGGAAACGAATAATATGGGTAAATACAATTACATGAATCTGAACCAGAAGATGATCAGGATCCGGAAGAAAGTGCCGAAGCTGATCCGCAAAAGGTACAGTGAGGACGTTACTTATGATTTTGTAAAACTGGATGATATCTATGAATGCCTGACACCGGCCCTTAATAAATACGGGGTCGATTTTGACATCTTAAGTGAAAGGCCGACACAGATGGACGAACAGGGCAATTCCGTGTTTTTAAAGGAAATGGGAGCACTCTGGAGATATGAGGCTGACCTGGAGCTGTGCTGGACCAATGCAGACCGTCCGGGAGACAAGGTACGGAGCTTTTTGCATGTCATTGGAACCAATGAAGCACCGGATAAAGCAAAAGGTGCGGCATGGACGTATGGCCTGAAGTATTATTTCTTAAATAAATTCAACATCATGCAGGCATCCGGAATAGACGATCCGGACATGCGTGGGACGGAAAAAGAAGAAATGCCGAAGCAGGAAGCTTCCGTAAAACCGGAAAAACCGAAAAAGAAACAGGAAAAGGCAGAAAGAAAAGAAACCGCAGCAAAGCAGGAGCAAACGGAACCGGTCAGGGAAAAGAAAACGGACCGTAAAAAACTGCGTGATGGAAATGCCATATCAGAAGGTACTGTAAAAGTGGAATATGCAGTGACGGATACAGAAGAAAACCTTCCTGGACAGATGACTTTTGGAATGGAAGAAAGTGAAAGCGGACTGGAAGAATTTTCCGCTGAAGAAACCAAAGCGGAAGATCCGGTTCAGACCGAGGAAATCTCCGTAGATGAGGAAATTACTGCCGAGACGGATGCAGACGGTTTCCGTGCAGTAGAAGAAACGGATGAAGTTCCATTTGATGAAGATGATGAGATTTCTTTTGATGCAGAAGAAGAGGAAGAAACACCAGAAGAGACTGCAGAGGAAGTGTTGGAGGATATGGCTCACGAAGAGGATGCAGAGGATGAAGTGAAATGGGCAGGAAAGGTTATCTGCAATTTTGGTGTCTATGCCGGGACCCCTCTTGGGGAAATGATGCAGGATGCCAGAGGTTACCAGACGATCAAATGGCTGGTACAGCGTTACAAAGGCCAGAATCAGGAAATACAGAAAGCTGCGAAGATTCTTTTGGATCATGAAAAGGAAATGCAAAAAGCAGCCTGAAAACAGAGAAATAGTTTGAGGTGGCTCCGGGAACGGGGCCATCTTTTATGAAAAGGAGGAAGGCATGTATGCCAGAGAATCGTTTACGATCGCAGAAGTAGCAGATCTTTTATCAATCCGAAGACTGAGTGATTCTTACCAGGACGAATTTCCGGTGGAATGTCCTTTTTGCGGGGATTTAAGAGGAAAATGCAGTTTTTGCATCCGCAAAAATGGAGAACTGAAAAATGTTTACCATTGCTATCATTGCGGAGCATCCGGAAACATGCTGACACTGTATGCGGAACTATCCGGCATTTACGGGAGAAACCGGTATAAAGAAGCCTACCGGGAGATAAAGCAGGCATTTTCTTTTTCTGGAACGGATAAAAGGCAGCAGTCCACGACACGAAATGGGTTCGCTTCTATCGTTCCTAAAAAGAAACGCATTTCCCTTACGGAAGAGGAATGGGATTACCGGGACCATGTATATAAGGAAATGCTCACTTTTCTTAAGCTTAAGGAAACACACCGGAGGAACCTTCTCCTGCGTGGGCTGACGTTAAATGAGGTCAGACAGATGGAAGAACGAGGTTTTTTAAGTACGGATGAGGAGAATTCCGTGGCCATTGCCAGAAAGCTCTTAAAAAAGGAATTTCGCCTGGATGGGATTCCTGGATTTTTCATCAACCGGGATGGTGACTGGGAAGCTGCTTTTTATAGGAAGAATAACGGGTATCTTTGCCCGGTCCGGGATGGGAAGGAACGGATCATAGGATTCCAGATCCGGCTGGATGTTCCTTTAAAAGAACGGAAGTACCTCTGGTTTACCAGCAGCGGCTTAGAAAAAGGCACATCAAGCGGCAGCCCGGCAGGAATGTTTGGGGAAATAAAGGATGGCACGGTTTACGTAACGGAAGGGATCTTAAAGGCAGAGATCGCATGGATGTGTACAGGAAATCCTTATATCGGAGTCCCTGGAGTTTCCAATCATAAAGGACTGGAAACTGTCTTGCGAAAACTGAAAGAGCAGGGGTTAAAAAGAGTTTACGAATGTTACGACATGGATAAAATGATGGAATTGTCCTGTAAGCACGATGAAAAAAGTGCGTGCCGGCAATGTGAACATGGAATTTATCTGTATCATGGAGAATGCCCCAGAAAGCGCAGAAAGCGGGACATGATCCGAAAAGGCTGTATAAAACTATATGAGATCTGTGAGGAACTGAACGTATCCTGCAAAAGAGTCACCTGGGATACCGATGCATCCGGTACCTGGATGGAACACTACAAAGGCGTGGATGACTGGATCCTTCGAAAAGAGGAAAAAGGAAACAGAAAGACGGCATAAAATGGTTTGGTCAGATAAAAGGGAAACTGGAATTTTTTTCAGTTTCCTTTTTATCTGGCTGAAAAAGCCGGAAGAAAGGAGAAAGCGATGCAGATAAGAGACGGACCAAAAGAAAACTGCAGGGAAAAAAGCGATCATGAAAGGAGAACGTGCACTTGGAAAAAAACTGGAAGAAAAGATGGATGGCGGGTGCGATGGCTTTTGCTCTGTGCTGCACTACGCTCTTGCAGACGGGAGCTTCTGCAGTATCCGCCGCTGAGGTGGGAGGCGTTTCCGCACAGAGCGAGACACAGATCGAGGTACAGACAGAAACGCAGACAGAAACGCAGACGGAGAAAAGCGAGGAGGAACTGATCGAGGAAACCGTTGCTGATCCGGAACTTGCGCTTATGGTTACCGAAGGGGAAGCCTTTGATATCCAGAATGATTTTACAGGACTGAAACTCTCTGACGGAGACCATGTGGAACTGAAAAAAGCAGCAATGGAAGACGGGACTGTATTTGATTATAACCATGCGGGGACCTATAAATGCGTATATCTTGTTACGCCCGCATCGGGGGAAGCCTATCTGGTTGCCAGAAACATTACGGTGACACCAAGGGAAGCAGAAACAGACGGATCCAATGGCGGCCAGGAACAGGAAACCGGCGATGACGAACCGGAGGCAGACCCCGTCCTCCCGACCATAAGCCCGGAAGATGCCCCGGAAACTCTGGAAGAGCCGGAAGAAACGGAGGAGCCAGAAGAAGAGGAAGCAGAAGAATTTTCCGATGAGGAAACAGAGGATGGAAGCCATCAGGTTGACATTGTACAGGGAAATGAATTCAATATTGAACTGGACCACGAGGACGGACGTTACCAGACGGGGGAGACGGTCAACTTTTCCGGTGATATCCCGCAGGGAAGCCTGATCGAAGTGGGAACAAGTCTTGTCGAAGCAAACCAGACAGAGAATACCGAAGATCTTCTGTATGCAGAAGTAAGCTACGATGAGGGAACAAATTCCTTCAGCTTTGAGATGCCGGAAGATGATGTTGCATTAAGTGTGCTATATGACCAGGCTGAGGGCGGTATTAGTACCATGGCAGCTTCCGATGGAGACTTGTGGGATGATTCAACAGACATTGAAGCTAATACCTATTACTATTATTCAGATGGAAAACTGCATCCTTTTGATTCTGTAATGGGACAGGGCGGAAATGATTCCTATAAGTATATCCGTTACAAAGCAGGCAGAAAGACTTATACCGTCTATGCATACTGCATGCAGCACAGTAAACAGTCCCCGCCAAGTGGAACGACTTATAAAAATATGGTCGAACTGGATGAAGGCGGCGATGACCGTTATTTAAGGAAGGCCATGTTTTACGGATATGGCGGTCCCGGATGGGGCGGCACATTCAACGGCTATAATATCAAATCCATCATGGAAAAATACGGCTGTTCCTCCGAGACCCGTGCAATGCAGCATTATCTGGTCGATTATTTATATGACGGGGAATCCGGATTTGGAGGATCCCTTTCGACAACTGCCAAAAATATGTTAAAAGAGATCAAGGCAGCCCTTGCAAAGATGCCGGATCCAACGACCATGGAGCTGACACCTGGGCTCAGTGCTTCTGCAAATGGAAACCAGAGCCCGACCTTCACATGGAAGGCAAACGCAGCTTTTGTGATCACAATCCATCTTGAAAACGGGGTCTCCCTTGTAAATGAGACGACAGGAAAAACCGGGACCGGAAATGTGAGCGTAAAGGGCGGTGAAAAATTCCATCTGGAAGCAACCACCCAGAATATTGGAAGCCTGAAAGGAAAATATGCGATCACATCCAACTATCCGCTTAATTTCCATGCCATGCTCTTAAAGCTGGCGAACAGCCAGGATATCGGCTTTGGATATTATACAGATACACTGGAGCTGAATCTGGAGGTAGACTGGCCGGATGAAGCAACGGTCAAGATCATCAAAAAAGATAAGGGAAGCAACGCGCTCCTTGCAGGTGCCGTTTACGGCATCTATGCAGATGAAGCCTGCACGAAACTTATCAAAAAAATGCCGGCAACAAATGCAAAAGGGGAATCCGAAGTAAAGATCACCAAAACACAGGATACCGTTTACCTTCGTGAAATCTCAGGCCCATCCGGATATGTGCTGGATACGAAAGCCTATGGGGTAAAACTGGTCGTGGGGCAGACCGCTTCCAAGAACTTAACGGATAAAGAGCAAAAAGGTGCACTCACCATTTATAAAGAAGGAGAAGTGCTTACCGGAGCGACCGTCACGGAAGATGGTGTGACCTTTGCCTACGAAAAACGGAAATTGAAAGGAGCCGTTTACAGTGTTTATGCAGGTGCAGATATCAAGGCGGCAGATGGCACCCTCATCTATAAAAAAGGTGCACTTGTCAAGGATAATCTGGTTACCGGAGATGACGGAAGCGTTACGTTAAAGGATCTCTATCTTGGCACCTACACAGTAACCGAGACGAAAGCTCCGGATAATTATGTATGCAAAGGAGAGTCTAAGACTGTTGAGCTTGTGTATGCAGGCCAGACCGTAGAAGTGCAGACTGTCAGTGCAACATTTTTAAATGAACGCCAGAAGGCTACAGTCCGTGTGGAAAAGCAGGACGAAGAGACAAAAAATCCGCTCTCCGGAGGCATCTACGGGCTGTATGCAGCAGAAGATATCAAAGTTGACGGTAAGACCGTTGTTCCCAAAGGAACCCTGATTGAAAAAGCAACGACCGGAGCCGATGGAAAAGCTTCTTATAAAGCGGAACTTCCGATTAATTACAGCTACAGCATCCGGGAGATCCAGGCACCGGAACTTTACCTTAGAAACAGTGAGGATACTTACATCTTCACTTTTAAGTTTACCAATGATAAGGAAGAAAAGGTAAACTTTAGCCATACCTTTACAAATAAGCGTGTAAATGCAACAATTGACCTGGTAAAAGAAGACAGCGAGACAGGAAACAGCGCACAGGGAGATGCCGTATTTGAAGGAGCCATTTACGGGCTCTATGCAAGGGAAGACATTAACCATCCGGATGGCAGGAGCGGAGTCCTTTATAAAAAGGACGAGCAGGTAGCTACCCTGATGACCGATAAAGAGGGAAAAGCAAGCGTAAGCAACCTGTATCTTGGAAAGTATTATTTGAAGGAGATCACGCCTCCAGTAGGTTATCTTCTGGACGAAGAGGAGCATGATGTAAACTGTGACTACGAAGGAGACCAGGTAGAGACGGTAAAACGAAATACCGTTTCCAAAGAAGACGTGATCAAACAGCCATTCCAGTTGATCAAAGCAGCGGATAATGATAAGACCGATGCGGATCTTTTAAAAGGTGCCGGATTTTCTGCTTATCTGATCAGCAGCTTGACTGTAAAAGACGATGGAAGCTATGACTTTACAAATGCGACCCCGATCGTTCTTACGGAAGACGGAAAAACAGAAATGTTTACCGATGAACGCGGCTATGCGTGCAGCATCCCGATTCCTTATGGACGCTACATTGTCCGTGAGACTACAACACCGCATAATTTCATGCCGATAGATGATTTTATCGTAACCGTAACTGAGAACAGCAGTACACCGCAGGTATGGAGAGTCCTTTTGGACGATGAGTTCAAAGCAAAGCTTAAGATCGTGAAACAGGATGATGAGACCAAACAGCCGGTCCTCCTTGCCAATACAGAATTCAAAGTGTATGATCTGGATGCGAAAAAGTATGTGGAACAGGTAACGACCTATCCAAATACGGTTGTCCATAAATCCTATTTTACGGACGAAAATGGTTACCTGATTCTTCCGGAATCCTTAAAATGCGGAAATTACAGGATCGAGGAAGTGAGCGCGCCGGATGGCTACACCCAGAATACCCAGTATGTGGAGATCAAAGTTGATAAGAATACAGCTTATCAGATGGATTCCGTCAGCGGGGATGCCATCATTACCGTGACCTATGAAAACCATCCGGTCAAGGGCAAACTGGTGATCCATAAATCCGGTGAAACCTTAAAATCCTTTAAAAAGGATTTTGTATACGAAGAAACTTCCCTGGAAGGGGCAGAATTTGAAATCTACGCAGCAGAAGATATTTTCACACCGGATCATCAGGTGGACGAGCAGGGAAACCGTCACGTGATCTATGCAAAGGATACCCTGGTAAAAACAGTGACCACTAATAAAAATGGGGAAGCTGTTATCAAAGACCTTCCGCTTGGAAAATACCGTGTGAAAGAAACAAAAGCACCGGCCGGATTTGTCTTAAATCCAGACAATCAGGAAGTATCCTTTATCTATAAGGATCAGAACACACCGGAGATCGAAGAAAAACTGGAATTTTCCAATGAACGCCAGAAAGTAGAGCTGAGTGTGGAAAAACAGGATGCCGAGACCGGAAAGGCTTTAAAAGGTGCAACCTTTGGATTATACAATAAAGAAGCAATTTCTTCCGGCGACAAGGTGGTCGTAAAAGCAGATACACTGCTTCAGGAGATCACAAGCAACGAAAAAGGTAAGGCAGCGTTTACGCTGGATCTTCCGCTTGGCAGATACTATGTGAAAGAACTGCAGGCGCCGGCGGGTTATGTATCTTCCGATGAGATCCTGGAATTTGATGCCACATACCAGGGCCAGGACGTAAAAACGATCAAATTAAAATCCGTGAAGAAAAACCAGCCGACAACGGTAGAAGTAACAAAAGCAGATATCACGACCGGAACAGAACTTGACGGGGCTTCCATGAGTGTACTGGATAAGGATGGCAACGTGATCGATTCCTGGACATCCGTAAAAGATTCCCCACATGTGATCAAGCGACTTCAGGTTGGAAAAACTTACATTCTGCGTGAAGAGCTTGCACCATATGGCTACTTACGTGCAACAGACGTAGAGTTTACGATCTCTGATACTGCAGAAGTACAGAAAGTCAAAATGGAAGATGAAGTCCCGGTAGCAAGACTTCTGGTAAACAAGAAAGGGGAATTCTTAGACAGCGTATCCCTTCTTGACAATGCAAAAGGCATGATCGAGCACCTGTTCAACTATGTGACCGGAAACCTGACTGATGTAACCTTCAATGTTTACGCGGCAGAAGCCATTCGTGCAGCAGACGGGGTAAGTGCAGATTATTATGCGGCAGATGAACTGGTCGGCTCCATTACAACAGATGGAAATGGCATCGCCCAGATGGATAACCTTCCGCTTGGACGTTATTACATCGTGGAAAAAGAGACCTCACATGGCTACGTTCTGGATAATGAACCAAGATATGTGGATCTTACATACCGTGACCAGGATACACCTCTGGTTACTTATAGTGCCGACTGGCAGAATGCGCGCCAGAGGGTACAGGTGGAAGTCCTGAAAAAAGAAAAGGACAGTGACAAAGTACTTTACGGGGCAATCTTTGGCCTCTATGCAGCAGACGACATCGTATCTTCAAAAGGAAAAGTACTCCTTGCGAAAGACACCCTGATCGAACTGAAGACCACAGATGAGGATGGAAAAATCCAGTTTGTTGCAGATCTCCCGGTTGACAGCAGGTACTACATTAAGGAACTTGCCGCCCCGGATGGCTATGTGACAGACCAGGAACCGCAGGAATTCACTTTTGAGTACCAGGGCAGTGGAACCAGTGTTGCAGAGTATGCGTTCACCTTTGAAGATGAACAGACTACGGTAGAACTTTCCAAAGCAGACCTGACGGACAAAAAAGAACTTCCGGGAGCATCCTTAAAGGTAACAGATGAGGATGGAAATACGGTGGATGAATGGGTATCCAAAGAGGAAGCACATATCATCAAGGGTCTTATCGTAGGAAAGAAATACAAGATGACAGAAACAAAGCCGGCAGATGGTTATGTGACTGCGGAAAGTATTGAATTTACCGTTGAAAACACAAAAGAAGTACAGAAACACCAGATGCTTGATGATGTGACCAAAGTGGAAATCAGCAAGAAAGACATTACGGATTCCAGTGAGGTACCGGGAGCAAAACTGATCATCCTGGATAAAGATGGAAAGAAAGTTGAAAGCTGGACGTCCAAGGATAAACCGCATATGGTCGAAAAACTTCCGGTAGGCGAATATACCCTTCGTGAAGAGCAGGCCCCGGATGGATACCTCATTGCGGAAGATGTGAAATTTACGGTAAAAGATACCGGAAAAGTCCAGAAAGTCAAAATGAAGGACGCACATCCGTATGGAAAACTGGTCATCAAAAAGACCGATTCCACCAGTAAGGCAGCCCTTTCAGGAGCAGAATTTGAACTGCGTGAAAAGGAGAGCGGAAAAGTCGTAGAAAAACTGGTAACGGATAAGACCGGAACAGCGACAAGCGGCAAGATTCCGATTGCTACTTATAAAAATGGAAAAGTAGAGAAAACCGTGGAATATATCCTGGTAGAGACCAAAGCACCAAATGGTTATGAATTAAGCAGCAAAAAAGAAGAGATCCGCTTTGAATACAAAGACGGAAAAACCAAGGTGATCGAGATCGTAAAAGAGATCAAAAACACCAAATCCCCTTCCGGCAGCACACCGACAGGAAACAGCCCGAAAACAGGGGACAGCACCAACATCTGGCTTCCGATCCTTCTGGCAGTCCTTTCTGCCTGCGGCATTGGCGGCGTGATCTGGTATAAGAAGAAAAAAGGAAATTAAGGAATACGGTTCAGGGCTGCTCGATTTACCGGCAGCCCTTTTTCCAGGAAGAATAATCGGAGGTTTGTATGAGACACATAAAAGAAATCATGATCGTGGCAGTCTGCCTGATGGTACTCAGCTTTTGCATATGTACCGGTTTTGGCATTTACTTTATGTACCGGGAAGGTGTGCAGGAATATGAAGACCTGCGTACATACGTCAAGGAAACAGATGAGGATGACCACACAGAAGGAACAGACGGAAGCGATGGGAAACAGACCGTGGTTGATTTTAAGGCATTAAAAAAGATGAATCCGGATATCGTTGCATGGATCCGGATCCCGGATACCAGCATTGATTACCCGGTAGTCCAGGGAAACGATGACTCCTATTACCTGACACATACTTTTAAGAAGACAGAATATGTGGCAGGGGCCATTTTCCTGGATTCCGATAACAATGCCGATTTTTCTGATGACAAGAACATCATTTATGGCCACAATATGAAAGATGGCAGTATGTTCCGCGGACTTCGAAATTTCCTTGACGATGAATTCTTAAAAGAACACCATATCCTCTATCTGTATCTTCCGGATGAAGGGGTATGGATCTTTGTGATCGTAAAATGCGAGTATACACCGGCAGATGGAGATGCTTTTTTACTTGGAACGCAGGAAGAAGTTCCGACGCTTCTGCTTTCTACCTGTGGAACAGATGCCTCCAAACGCCTGGTGGTATGGTGTGAAAGGCAGGAAGATAATAAAGAAGTGCAGATGAAATATTCTGACGAGAAAACAGAAGTACAGAAAGCCACGGATGATCTTGCTTTCTTAGATGGGGAGTTTGTGGAAAACGAACCCCATGATTTTATTTAAATGTTTGCAGAAATTTAATGGATAATTTCTACAAAATATAACATTTTAATTTTCAGGTCTTTCTGGATGGACAGGAACAATCATGGTCTATCCGGGAGGGCCTTTTTTATTGCAGGAATGGCGTAAAATGGCACTTTTGATGGAAATACGATTGCAGAAAAATGAAAAAAGAAATGTTAGTTCTGACTATCATGTCCAGTATGCCGCAAATCATTTGGAGAAGGCGAAGGACGTGTTTATGAAAGTGATGAAGATCCTCTGGATTTACATAGCCCGGTGGAAGGAAAAATAGAAATTAAAATCAGATGATAAAAAAATATAGAAAAAAGAATTGACAATTGAATTCTACAGTTGTAGAATACAATTAACTTCTACAGATGTAGAAAATAAAATTCTAGGAGAATCCACGATGAAGACAAAATTTATGACACTTATGACGGTAGCAACACTTGGGATTTTTTCAGCTGCAACGGTTATGGCAGCAGGAAATAACGATTTCTATACACAGCCGCCGGCTGGATCTGAATGGGAAAAAGCAGATACGGAAGGTACCTATGCAAGCTATACGAACGGAAATGATTATGTAAATATCTATAAATATTCACTGGAGGATGTCAAAACAGGGATTGCCAAATGCAATGACACATACGATGCCTGCTATCAGACAATTTATTCAGAGGGAAACAGCCTGTATATGGCAGTGGGATATGCAAAAGATGCAGATGACATCAGTGACGTCAGAAAATTTGTAGAATATATTTCTTATCCTGGAAATCCTTCACTTACCAGACAGGAGAATGAAAACCAGACCGATGATTCTTCTGATGATTCTGATAAGACAACTACAGATACTGCCAGTCAGAAGTCAGGAGGAGATTCAGATTCCTCCGATACAGAAGAAAATGCTTCTGCAAAATCCTCGGACAGCAATGATGATTCCGATATCCTTTCTACCTCACCAATGACATTAGTTGACAGTGATGGAAATACCATTGAGATTAATTACATTCTTCACAAAGATTATTCTTGTGAATATCGTGGAGATGATGGAATGAACTATACCGATAATGGGGATGAAACTTATACCGACGAAAATGGAAATACCTACTCAGCTCTGAATGATGATACTCATCATCTGGGACATACGTTGGAACAGCATGACCTTCAGGATGCAAACGGTAATACTGTGACGGTTACAGAAACTACAAATGGTGATTATTATTTCCAGGACGAAAATGGTACAGGATTTACGGACAACGGAGACGGGACATGGAGTGATGAAAATGGCAGCAGTTATACAGAAATAGACTGATAGTGGTCAGTAGTTGCAGGAATGGCAAGGGCATTTGCAAATTGTGCAAAAGCCCTTGCCATTTCCGTGAACCGTGATAAAATAGAATTATTCCTACATTTGTAGAAAATATGTAACAGGAGGGATGAAAAAGTGAAAAAAACTTACCAGAGACTTCCGGAATCAGAGCTGGATATTATGCTTGTTCTTTGGAATAATACTCCGCCGATGACCAGACCGGAGATTGAGAAAGTGATCAATATGAAGAAAAAGCTTGCATCAACAACAATTTTGTCATTGCTGACCAGATTGGAGAACAAAAATTTCGTGGAAGTGACGAAACAGGGAAAAATGAATCTGTATACACCCCTGGTTTCGCAGTCAGATTATCAGGCACATGAAAGCCAGAGTGTTCTTGAGAAACTTTATGGGAATTCACTAAAAAAGTTTGTAACTTCACTTTATCATGGAAAGAAGATCAGCTCGGAAGAAGTCCAGGATCTCAGTGAATTTCTTAAGAACCTGGAGGACAGGGAGGAATAGCGAATTATGGAAGTTCTTATTCTGCACATTCTGAAACTGAATGTTATTGCAGCAGTAGTAATTTTACTGGTAAAAGTGCTTGCGACTCTGTTTAAAGGACGTGTATCAGCGAGATGGAAGTACCTTATCTGGCTGTTGATTACGATAAGCCTTTGTGTTCCGGTGCGCCTTCCGGCGAATCTGGCACTGGTGGATTTCAAAGTACTTAGAAGCAGTCAACAGAATACGCAAAGCCCGAAGATAACGGATTACGCAGTCAGACCAGAGGAAAGTCAGAAGATAACAGAAAACGTATCATCTGCGAGCAAAGACATGAAAAATCTGACAGAAATCCCGGAACAAAAGAGAACTGTCAGGTACGAATCAGATAAATGGCTGGGAATTGTGGCTTTGATTTTTGCTGCTGTCTGGCTGAGCGTAGCGGTACTTAAACTGACGGGAGAATTGCTGGCATATTATTTTTCTATAAGGAATCTGGAACGGATGAGTCTGCAGGTAAGTGATACGGTGAGTATTCAGATGTACCGTGCAGCGTGTCAAAAGAAGCACGTACGCAGAATACCGGAACTCAGGCAAAACGCAGGTCTTACCACACCGCTTCTTGCAGGACTTTTACATACAAAATTGTATCTACCAGCAACCGGGTATTCAGCAGAAGAAAGAAAACTTATCTTTTACCATGAACTTACACATTATTGCCATCGGGATCTCTGGTATAAGATGCTCCTTCGAATCTGTGCATCGATATACTGGTTCAATCCCTTTCTTCTTATCATGCTGAAAGAAGCGGATAAGGATATTGAGAATCTGTGTGATACAGCAGTTGTTCGCAGAGTTAATAAAAAGGAACATAAATTATATCGACAGCTGCTTCTCAGGACAGTAGCCATGGAAAATCAGATTCCATATGTGACAGCAAGTCTTAATGACAGCGAAATGGTGTTTAAAGATCGGATTCTGTATATGGTGAACATTCGGAAACTCCGCAAAGGAATTCTTCCGGGAATTCTTGTGACGCTGCTGCTTGCAGGCGGTAATCTGGTATTTAATGTCTCTGCCGGGACAGATACAGTTTCAGTAGAGACGGAGAAGTCTGGTATTGAAAAAAATGCAGATCCAGAGAAAAATAATGTACCGGATTATGCACCATTTTCTGAAATGGTAACTATGCAGAAAGCTGCTGAAACCCAGGACGAAGGAGGAGTGACAGAGAATACAGATACAGAGGATTCTGTAGACGAAGAGGAAAAAGCAGATGCGGAAACAAACGATGAACCTGCCATGGAAAACAGCGGACAGGTAAGTGAAACGACCGATGATGGAATTACCTCTGACAACAACGGGTCTGTTTCATCTTATGAAAATCTGCCAGCAGGCGTACCATATACCAGTGGATTCAGTACTACTTCCGGTGTAGCATCAATTGTAGCACCGGGTGGAGGAGATGAAGAATCCAGAGTTCTTTACGATAACGGAGATGGGACCTATTCTGATTATTATGGGAGCCGATACAGTTATCAGGGAGATGGAAACTGGGCAGATGCCAATGGAAATTCATATCGTACCTGGAATGACGAAGGTTATCATTTCGGAAACCAACTGGAACAGCATGAACTCCAGGGCAGTAACGGTACTGTTAATGTAATAGAAACAACAAACGGAGATTATTATTATTGTGACGCAGATGGGGTCGGATACACAGACAATGGTGACGGCACCTGGACGGATGAGAATGGGAACATCTATACAGAATAAAGGATTTGTCCGATCGATGCATATTCAAATGATATTATTTCAGAAGAGGTATTGTATATGACCTACAATTTAGTAGAAATTCAGAAAAGACAGGAATCTACTGACAAATTTGTTCAGAAAGTTGGTAAAACTTTATGGCATTACACTTCTTTTCCAGCCTTGGATGGAATTTTAAGGAAAAAAAAGATTTGGTTTGGCAGCGCAACGAATGTGAATGATGCAAAAGAAGTGATTGGGTTTATTGATAACCTGAAGCAGAACATTGAGAACGGTCTTACCCAAAACAATATAAAACCCAAATGTGATGTTGATAAAATATTTAAAGAAATATATGACAGAACATCGCAAAAACACCTTTTTATGTTCTGTTTGTCACAGGCATTAGACGATGCAGCTCAATGGGACCGCTATGCCGATCATGGACGTGGTGTTGCAATAGAATTCAATACCGAAGCATTGCACAACCTGTTATATTATCATGGGATGATCATTGGCGAACAGTATTATACTCAGGAGACCAGGGATCATGAATTATACAAATTATTGTCTTCATATATTTCCACTGGAATTCTGGAAGGATTTTCCAACTTAGATGGATTCATTGATAATTTAGCATTATGTGCCCTTATTCACAAACATCCTACATTTACTGCTGAAAAGGAAATCCGAATCGCACCATATTTTGTAACGGACAACGATCCTCATATCGAATACAAAACATTCAATATAATAAAAGAGTTCTACATTTTAGATTTACAAAAAGTCTTAGAAACAGAAAATATGCACAGGGAAGATATTATCAATTCAATTATTATCGGACCACGTTCATCCCAGAATCCAAAAGATTTGGAAAACTACTGCAGACATCTTGGGTTGCATAAACTGGCTCAAAATATAAAAGTATCTGATTGTCCATTGCGTTAATAGATAAGAGGTTCCACTTACAGTGTGGAATCTCTTTTTCTGTCGAAACTCATTTAATGATTTTTGTTGTTGTCGGTTGCTTCATATAGTACACTGTCGTTATAATTATTAACCGGCAATGGAAAGAATGAGGAAATCGTATTGGATACCACAGATTACACTTCATGTGCAGAGATCGAAGAAGCAAAGAAAGCGTTTTTCGAAACCAAAAGGAATCGAAAAACGCTTTTTCATATATGACATATAAAAAAATGGGATCATAAACGATAGCATATTATTTGCGAATATCTACTAGTCCCTTTTTCAGTATATATTCAGAGAACTCATATGAAGCTCCGTCTCCAGTCACATTCAGATACAGATTTTTGAGGTCGCTTTCATTTACGATCCAGGCCATGTTCAGCTGTACACTTTCGCCTGGTTTTATAGAGGAAATGTAGTTTCCACCATTGCCATAATTTTCAGAGACACTATAATATACCATTCCTCCAGTCTTTGCCACGCCGTCCCAGCTAATGTAGTCATAGCCATCGCCGGCCTGTTCTGTTGGAATGTAAAGCTGTACTTTTCCATTTTCCTTAGTCAGGGTCAGTAAAGCACCAAGATAAAGCATATGGTCGATTTCCTCATTTGAATGATTGGTATAGGTAACTGTAACATAGACCAGTTTCTGATTCACTTCCTCTGACTTCACAATTTCATCCAGGGAATCGATTCCGTCGCCAGATTTCACATAATTCAATGTGTTTGTAGATAGCTTTCCATCAGCATCAATGGCTTCCGCCCATTCTTGTGGTATTTTGTCCGGATCGAGAAGCTGAAGATCATCAGAAATTTGAACAGAATCTACCTTTGCAGAAATCGTTTTTTCCAGATATTCACCATTTGTGTTTTCACCAATCACATCCAGATCAAAGGTGTCACCAATTTGGTAAATGGGTAGTTTTTTCTCATTTACAGAAGTACTTATTTCATCATTATCATCTTCTGTCTTTTCAGATATCATCTCTCCGCTCCATGTAGGCAATCCGGCGGTCTTTACCATAGTCGTGTTTCCCTCAATCACCAGATTTTCTGCAACTTTTATGGCTTCATCCTTTGACACATCATCTCCGATGTAGATCATAAGCACACGATATAAATCCGGGCAGACAAGATAAATTCTCTGGTTAAGAGCCCCGTTTTCGGTAATGCTATTATATTTGAGATATATCCCCTGGTATTTTCCAAATGTACGCTCTTCACTATCAATAACATTCTGATCCTGTACTACCTGTCCCAGATCATTTTTATCCAACAGGACAAATGAAAAACTGAACCCGCCAGTCATGCCATGCTCAGGATATTGGAGATGGTACTCGTCAATCCAGCTCATGCCCTCCGGAACATATTTAGCAGACAGATCTACCTCTGGGACCTCATCTGGAAGTACGGTCTTCTTTGCTGCATCACCAGCATCAATTTTGACTGAAACACCATAAGAACCCTGTTTTTCCAAAAACCAGTGATACAGATTTACTCCTGCATATACTGCCGTGGAAACTGCCAGTGCACACGCAGCTGCCACTGCGGCAACTTTCGGAGCTGTCCATCGTTTTCTTCTTCGCAGATTCGCCACTTTATTATCCGCCAGCTGCTTTGCTACCTCATTTTGAATCATATTATGGATAAAATCCGGTGTTTCGGGAATATCGTTTTTCATATCTTCTAATCTCATATTGACACCTCCTGTAATTCCTGCCTTAATTTTCCTCTTGCCCTTGCAAGTCTCTTTTGAACGGCACCTTCCGATATTTCAAGGATCTGGGCGATTTCTTTTACACTGAAATCTTCTATATAGTATAGAATAACGGGTAAACGCAGTTCCTCTTTTAAGGAATTTACGGCTGTATATAATTCACTGTAATTCTTTGTTTTTTCTAATTCCGGTTCCTGTCTGTCAGCTAGATTTTCCAATGGGATAAATTTACTGGATTTACGCACAAGACTGTAACATTCGTTGATTAAGATACGGATTAACCAGGTCCGGGCATAGTTATCGTTTTTTAATGTACCGACGTTGGAAAAAGCCTTCACAATTGTTTCCTGAATAGCATCTGCACAGTCATAGTCACTAAATAAAATTGTTTTTGCAGTTGAGTATAATTGTCTTTCTGAATCTAGGATCAGAGATCCAAGTTGTTCCTTTGTCATTTAAACACCACCTCTTTTTTTGCCAGCCAGCATTTTCTTTACATCTATTAGACGTGCAGAAATCAAAAATATCCCTAATAATTTATTCTTTTTCTTATAAATGGACAAGTTCGTGGTTTTGCACAAAAAAATGTCTACTTTCAATAGTATTCCATAATGAATGAGATAACTACCAAAAAGATTAATCATTTGTTGGACATTCTTTCGCTCTCCGATGTGAAAAAGAAAAAAATCTCCAATCTGTCAAGCGGATTGAGGGCAAGGTTTGGAACTGCATAATTCCGACCTCAAAGCTGCCGGAATGTGAAATGCGGCTGCGCATTATCAATCAGCGAGGCGAAGATCACAATCAGGTTTCTATTCGTTATCTGTCCGAACACTTGGAAATTGATGAATCTGTTACAACGGAACCACGATTGGAAGATCTGTATCTGTGGTTGTTTCCGCAGACAGATTTGGAAAAGGAGGACAGATAATATGCGACCCCGGATAGGATCAAATCGGCTTTGGAAACTTATCAAAGCTGCGGTCGAGAATATGGGCCGGTCGAGGAAGATGGCTTTCATCTGGCTGTATATATTGGAAAAATCGTCCCGATCCGTCCCTTACTGAACGGTCTGTCCGAAGCGTTTGCTGATCCATTAACAGACATTGGTGCTGATTTAATGGATATTGACCCGAATGACATTAACGGAGCCTATTATGAAAAGTGCGCAAAACATTTACAGGATGTCATGCGGAACGAGCAAAGAGAAAACGAAACCGCACAGCAGAAAGCTCTTGAAAAATATTCAGAACTTGATACGCCATTTTATCTTCATTCTGGAATTTCAAAAGATGCATTTGATTATATTGAGTTTTATATTTTGTTCCTTGCTATTTTGTGTGTGGCAATCGCAGCATCTACTTTCGCCGGAGAATATCAAACGGGCGGTGACAGCATCCTGCGAACCACCAAATACGGGCATAAACAATTAGCAATTACCAAAATTCTGGCGGCATTTACACTTTTCGTTGTTACTTTCCTTGTCGGGATCACGGTACACATTCTGATTTTAGATGCAGCGTTCGGGACGGATTGCTTAAAAACATCGTTTCAGATGCGATACTCTATCATTAATCTGCCAAACATCAATCTGGGGCAGTTGCAGATAATTCTCGCAGCAGCGGGCTTACTTTCTGTATTAGCAACGGTTAGCTGTACGTTGTTCCTGTCTGCAAAATGTAAAGACACATTGACAGTTTTGCTGATCTCTATTGTAGTTCTTCTCATGCCGCTTTTTGCTTATGTAGCGATGGGAGCAACATGGCTCTCTACCATACTTCCATCTGCCGGAATTGGTATGCAGAACAATTTCCTTTCTCAGCTTGCAGATTTCAATTATCTGAATATCGGTGGAATGAGTTTCTGGACACCGCATGTTATTTTGATTTCGGCAGGAATTGAATTATTTGTGTTTACATTCTTGGCGATTCATTCCTATTGCAGACATCAGGTAGCATAAAAGAAGTTCAAAATAGAACGAATAGGTTATCTGCAGCGCGACGGCAAAAGAAAAAAAGCCGTCGCAGAGCAGACACATTTTCACGCGCCTATGAAACGGCGGCTTTGATTTTCAGAGCCGCCGTTTCTTTGCATTTGCACAAACCTATGATGAATTTTCCGGAAATATTGTGGTTAATAGCGATTTAAACTGTTGTATTTGTTTAAAAATTAAAAAATATCTAATGAGTCTTCCGCATCTATCCACATCTGCAAATTTCCATCAAGATATAATTTTGCATATTCAAGAGGTTCATCAATGGCGAGTGCGTTTAATGCACAGTCTGATCCTGGTGTGGTTTTTAAGTTCTTTTCAGCTTCCCAACAGTCAATGCGGAGCATATAGCCAACAGAGGTGTAAACATCAATACTGTTGCGCTTGGGATTGTATTCTGCAAATATTGTTCTCATCGTATCAAATCTCCTTATCGTTAAATCAATCATTTGTTGCAAAAATCAGAAGCATTTCAATCAGTTCACAATGTCACTTTTATTTTGTGTTATACTGTTTTATATAATTTTCTTGCCCTTGTTTTTGCCCTTATCAGAGTTCGTAAACACTGGTGGGACGATATAACGCAAGGGAAACAATAAGGGAAAGCTCACCTGCGATAAACTTTGTGTTTTCAAGGGATTGAGAGATATTTGATAATAAAATATAACAGTTATTAAATCCCTTGGAATATATGAAATCTCAATTCCAGTTTTTCGTTCTCTGCGACTTCCCAATAAACGGGAAGTTGGTTACTTCTTGTAATTCATTTTCTTACTTAACACCCCAAACAAAGCCAATAAAAATATTCCAATTCCAAGCAATACGCCAGCCACTTTCATTAATTCATTGTTTGTATACTCTGTATCCGGAAGAATCCCATACTTGTAATAAGAATAACTAACATGGTCTGTGGTATATGCAGCTATGGAATCTCCTACATTATATTCCGAATATACAAATCCCGGTACTTGCATTCGCTTGTGATAATCATTCACTTTTCCATTGTTGTAGTAGAAGAAATAATTCTGAGATATCGTATCAGCCGAAGCATCTTCAGCCCTTTTACCTGTAATCACAATATCCTCCATATAGTAATCTTCTCCCAGTACCATCTCTTCCATTTGTGTATTAAATGCTTTAGATGTCAAAAGTATATTTATCCAGACTGTAATGAAAGCTATACTTAAAATAATGAAACAAATCCAAAACAAAATTTTCTTTTGATTTCCAGTTAATATTTCTTTTGATTCTTTGTGCTCAACCAATTTATTACTCATTCCATAATACCTCTAAAGTACTTTTTCCTTCTTCCTTCCCTTCGTCCAAGAAGTGTATCTCACTCAAAGAACTCGGTCAATCCCGATTTCTCAGTTTCAAAAAATGGCATTTATCGTCTTGTTCCATTCTTATCAAAATTCTTTTTTAATGCTATTTCTGTTGGGAGAATAGACCCAATTAAAGGAATAAGTTGAACACCACAGATAATTCCTCCTATACTCCCAACACAATCTTCATTTTTTCC
>NZ_WQQE01000108.1:0-404 GCF_018785655.1 Blautia sp. MCC269
ATGCCTGCCTGGAACTTTTATAGATAGTAAAGTTCCAAACAGACATTGCTGTTTGACCATTAGCTGTAGCTAATAGAATTGAATACTGTTTCAGCTAATTTATGTTTGCAGATTTGGGAGAGATTATTTCTTTTCCCGCCTTTTCTCTGATTTACATCCCCGAATAAGGGGTGACAACAGAGCGGAACCCAAATGTTAGCTGGACTTCCTAAAACCCATGTTTGCAAACCGGTGATTTTGATTAACTGTCAGCTAACAAAAATCGGATTGCATTAGCTGGAAATTGATCATTTTGAATGGAATTTCATGTCACGAACGTGATTAGAAAATAACAAAAGCGTTCGTTGTCAGCTAATCCAGCTAACATTTTCGAACGCTTTGAAGCCCGTCGCCAAGAGGATTTG
>NZ_WQQE01000110.1:0-285 GCF_018785655.1 Blautia sp. MCC269
GAGGTCTGCGTTCGCTTCGCTCCGACAAGGTGGCTACACCCCCTTGCGCCGCTAAAGCGGCTATCCCCTGTGTACCCGCCGCAAAGAGAAATCCGCTCTGCGGTTTTCCCTTTTCATCGGGTTTTATAGAAGCACTGACACACGGACTGTCTGCGGATGGTCTTTCTTTATCTTATCAGCAAAGGATGTGAGAACATGGAAAAATCTTTGGAACAGTTGAAGCAGGAATATGAAAAAACCACTGTCCTGCTGGAACAGGAAAAACGGAAAATGCAGCGTTTGAAA
>NZ_WQQE01000111.1:0-235 GCF_018785655.1 Blautia sp. MCC269
GTCCGGCAGACCAGTCCTCATACATTTTAGCAAACAGCCCGTCAACCTCGGCTTTACGCTTCTCTGCCTTTTTCAGCTCCGCAGCCTGCTTTTTCTTCGCAGAGTTTCTTTCCCTGTCGCTGGCATTGAGCAGGCGTTTCAGCAGATTGTCCTCGTCTTTCTGTGCCAGCATAGACCAGTATTGCAGTCTTGCAAGCACATAGGCATACAGTACATCATAGCGGATATAGTGCAT
>NZ_WQQE01000112.1:0-205 GCF_018785655.1 Blautia sp. MCC269
CATCGGCCGATTGGGTCTTAACCGTCGTGTTCGGGATGGGAACGGGTGTGTCCCCCAACCGCATCGGCACCAGAAATATCTTAGCTTGATAACTCAACAGTAAAACACATCTTCTCTACTTTTTCCCTTAGAAAGGAGGTGATCCAGCCGCACCTTCCGATACGGCTACCTTGTTACGACTTCACCCCAGTCATCGGTCCCGCCT
>NZ_WQQE01000113.1:0-210 GCF_018785655.1 Blautia sp. MCC269
GCCGATGGTACTGCACTGGAGACGGTGTGGGAGAGCAGGTGGGCGCCAGATCAAAAAAAGAAAAACAGGGAAACCTGATGAGAATAGATGCTGGTTTTACCAGTGATCAGAGTTTATAAGAAAACTTATAAGTTCTGATGGCTGATAAAACATCAGTCAGCATTGTACCTTGAAAACTGCATACATGAAATTTGATTAAGTTAATCAAAT
>NZ_WQQE01000015.1:0-542 GCF_018785655.1 Blautia sp. MCC269
ATCTTCTATACATACACAATCATAAGCATTGGCTATCTGCCTTGACTGCTTATGCAGGAAGTCTTTTCTTTGATTGGAAACCTTTTCATGAAGTTTTGTCACCTTAATCCTCTGCTTATTACGATTGCTTGAACCTTTCTGCATTTTGGAAAGCCTGCGTTGTTCTCTCGCTAATTTTTTCTCCGCATTTCTGTAATACTTCGGATAGGCTGGCTCCTTACCGTTACTGTCACGATACAATTCGTGCATGGAAAAATCCATACCTAAAAACTTTTGCATTTCCCTTTCCTGTACTTGATCTTCATACTCAAAAAGAATACTTGCATAGTATTTTCCGCTTGGTGTCTGACTTACTGTTACTGATTTCAGTCTATATTCCTCTGGAATAATCCTGTGCTGTTTTAAGCGGACTTGTCCAATCTTAGGCAATTTCAAATATCCGTTAGATATCGTTATGTTCCCATTGATGCAGACCGTAGAATAGCTGTTTTTATTCCGCTTTTTTGATTTGAACCTTGGAAAACCTGTTTTCAGCTGTTTGA
>NZ_WQQE01000114.1:0-213 GCF_018785655.1 Blautia sp. MCC269
AACAAACCTTGATAACTAAACAGTGAAACACATACGATTCTCGAAAATTTCTTTACATTTTTAAGAACGGTTCTAACGAACCAAAATCAGTAAAAACGAGAGATAGCCAAACGGTTGTCTTGAGTAAAAGATTCAAACACTTTATCAGAGAGTTTGATCCTGGCTCAGGATGAACGCTGGCGGCGTGCTTAACACATGCAAGTCGAACGGGAA
>NZ_WQQE01000016.1:0-77691 GCF_018785655.1 Blautia sp. MCC269
AGAAGAGACTCCTGGAGAGGAAATCACCCCGCCATTAGAAGAGACTCCTGGAGAGGAAATCACCCCGCCATTAGAAGAGATTCCGGAGGAAGAAATTACTCCATCCCAGGGAGAGCTTTCAGAAGAAGAAAAAGCCTTCGAGGAGCAGATTGCACAAGAGGAATCACCGAAACTTCAGGAGATTTCCGAAGGATTTGATATTGATTTTTATGTCATTATTGATGGAAACAAGGTAAAGCTTCAGCATAATGACATTACCGGCATTGCAACATGGAAAGACGGAAGAACTACCTACTATGGTGTTTCCATCGAGGACCTGCTCCTGATATATGAAGAATTTGGATTTGTGAAAAATGGTGAGAATCAGAATCCGGATGCAAATAATAAGTTTGTATCTGCATACCGGGGAAAAAGCGGGATAGAATACGGAAAAGTTTATACAGACACAGAATCCGGAAAGACATATGTTTCTTACAATTATGGACAGAATAAACAAGGGGAAGCGATAGATGTTTACTACCTTCCAAATGGAAAAGGCGTTGCATTAAATTTAAAAGATTCTGTAAAAAAGGACAACTCGTTTTATTCCGTAGAGGTAAAGGGAGAAGGGCAGGATCGGATTCGTTATGCATTAACAGGAACTGTAGTGGAAGAAGCTGTGGCTGATTTTAATCCCCAATTGTCGGACCAGACAGACCAGATCGAATGGACCTGTATGGGAACAGATGATAAGGTGATAGATGGTATACGGGAATCAGGGAACCAGACGAGGTTCACAATCGGAAAGATCACACAGTCTTATGTGATCCAGAGAGCGGATCAGACAGCCTTTGACATTCAGTTTTATATATATGCAGACAATGAGGTTCGAAAGCTGCCGGCTGATTCTCTGAAAAAGGTGTATAAATGGAACCGTCAGGGCAGATGCTATTTATCTGTCAGTGATCTTGCTGAGATTTATAGAGAGTTCGGCTTGAATGCAGAGGAAACACAGTCCGGAAATTATTTTCCATATACAGTCCGTGGTGAGAAGACATTAGCACAGGCGACAGTGGTAACTTATAAAGGACAGCAATATGTATCTTATAACCTGGACAAGCAGGAAACAACTGTACCAACAGACGTTTATTATATGCCAAAAGGAGCATCTGATGGCGAAAAAATTCCGGATAATTATTCAGACCAGATGAAGCAGAATAAGAACAGTTTCTATTCGGTTACAGTGATCAATCCGGATGGAAATCGAACGGTGAGTTACTATAAGAAAGATTCTGCGGTCACAATTTCCGTTGATCCAGGAGATACGAAGGAAAGCGACTGGCTTTGTGCCAGTGAGGATGAAAATGAAACAATTTTTCCGGTGAAACAGGGCGATAAACTAACCTTTTCTATTGGGAAGATAGAGCAACCATATACGGTTGCATGCAGCACTTTTGCACCAGCAACCTTGAACATTAAATTCTATACTTTTGTAAATTATGAGAGATATAATGTTCTAAACGAAGAAATTCCTGTTATAAAAGATACTACAACAAAGCCGGGAACAGTTTATTATTATATTTCTAATGATGAGTTAAAAAAGCATTTTGAAAAATTTCATTACGATGGTTCTATTCAAAATGGAGCAAAAGAGCATTTTTATTATTCCAAGAGAGATTACGATACAATCCATAATGCAGGGAAATACACGATAGAAGGTCATGAATGTATTTATATAGGAAAGTCCGGAGAGCCGATGGATGTGTATTACCTGCCAGACGGACAGAATATTGCCACAATGAGTGCAAAGACCTTACTCGAACACGACGATGATAGATATAACGGTTTTTACAGTGTGACAGTACAGGATGACGATGGACAGGTTTACAGCCAAACAGCTTTGCGTGATCTTCCGGCAATTGATTTTGTTGCAAGAAAGTCAACACTTACAAGAACAGTTAGTACAAAGCCGCGTGTAGAAGAACAAACGCAGGATATAAACTGGGAATGCAGAGAGGAAGATGGTACTCTTTCAGCAGTTACATGGAGTAAAAATGAAGAAGAGCATACCATGAGCTTTACTATTAAGCCAGATGATGCAGTACGTCCATATGTGATTGTTCCTGATAATACAGAAAAACCGGCAGCAACAAAAGAAGCAAATATCAGTTTTTATGTATTTATCGATGGACATTATAAGCTGATAAAGAACCTCAATGCTGAGCAGCATTACATAATCAAAGCAAACAGTGGCCGAGCCAGTCGTTATTATTTGCGAGCTAAACCAGATGATACGATTTCTAAAATTTACAGTGAGTTTGGTTTCACTCCGAGCAAGCTGGAGCCCGGTGCAGATCAGAAAGAGAAGATTCTGTTTGGTTATGCGACAGACAGCCGTGTGTTTGTACAGCACCCTTATAAGGACAACGATGGTACATGGTATATTCCTGTCCTGAAAAACGGGAAAGATGTATCTGTCTATTATTTCTCACAGCCAAACCCACTGAATCCAGACAGAATCGAAAATTATTTTGATCGTTTGACAGGACTTTCTTCTCAGGTTGGGCTGGCAGGAAGACATTTCAGTGTAGAGGGAAGTTTTCATCTGATTGAAGTGTTGGATCCACTGAACCTGACCAAAAGAGAGGCGATTAAGAGACAGTATGTAGGCCATGGGGAAGCATATACTGTGGAAGTACCAAAGAGGGCAAGTTTAGAAGGTGAGTATTATGGCAAGGAGATTGTCTGGAGTTGTACATCTAATGACAGGGACGAAAATGAGGTTCTTCCGGAACCGTCCGGAGATGATAAGGTAAAATTTGAAATTCCGAATGTTAACTCATCTTATGAGGTGATCGCAGACAAACCGCTGGAGTCTGGGGCAGTCAGGGTTATCTATAATACAACTCGTTATATGAAGAAACTTCCTAAGGAAGCTAAGTTGACCCCTCAGGTTGAGAATAAGACAAGACATACAGATGATTATGAGAATGAAATAGAAGCTGGAAAACATAACGTTAAGTCACCATATCCTCTGGTTTATGATCATGAAGATAATGACAGCAAAGAGTTGGAACAGTATGAATTCGATCATTGGGATTACAGAAACAAAGACGGAAAGTGGCAGGAATGCGGTGCAGGGGATTCTATTTCTGATCTTATAAATAATAATGCAAGACAGCCAATCACCCTCTATGCAGCGTGGCGTAAGGTGAGTAACCAAAATCGAAAACAGGTACAGTTTTATATCTGTAAGTCAGCGATGCCGGAAGATGGTTCGGTAGCATTACCAACCACGAATGTAGACGATTATACAAGTGCGGTTGCCGTGGCAAACTGTAATGTGAAGGCAAGTATATTGCATGATGTTCCAGTTCTTGGAAATAAGAATCCATCTACGTGGGAACAGTATGCGGATGGAAATAAGAGAGTGCAAGAACTTTTGCAGGGAACTAAACCAGATGAGGGATATATTGGAAATGGAGACTATATCTACAAGATAGATAGAATTCCTTCCGATGAAGAGGTATTCCAGACAATTCGTGAAAGCGGACGTATGATTCGTATCGGAGACAGGGAGATTCCGCCATCGAAATTAGATACCGAATTCTTCACCATTTATTGGTATTCTTTCAAAAGTGAAATGTCCGATGGGTGGCATATTGACGGACGTATTGTAGCAAAAAATGGTTACCTGACAGTAAAGAAAGATTTTGTCGGAATGCCGGAAGCAATAGAGAAAGTCAAGAAAGATTATTATATCCAGGTAGATATGGATGAAAAGCTTTTAGATGGAAAACCTCAGCCACCTGCATTTCATGAGCATATGAAACTTGTGCTTCCTTCAGAAGATAGCCAGAAACCGGATGCAGAAGCTCCGCAAGCGGAGGATGCTCCAATAGAAGTTGTAGGTACATGGACAGATGATACACATACAAGCTGTACGTGGATCGTTAAGGCGGACTCATTCTGGAAATACACATTAAAAGAGTACAACTATAAGCCAAAAGATTCGAATGTGAAATTTTCAGGTTGGTACAATGTTCGCAATTCTCATGAACAAGGAGATAATGTAAATTCATGGGAAGCATATCCAGAAAGTGGAATTCAATTCACAGGACGTGGAATTGGACGCGGTGGTGAGACTCTTACTATTGAATTGGAGAACCGTTATCAGAAAGAGGGAATACTCACACTGAACAAATTTGATGAGTCTACCGGACGGGGAATGGAGAAGATCAATTTTGCTGTCAGTAAGAACGGTGTTGAGGAGGAAACGGTAACAACTGATAAATACGGAATCGCACAACTTCACATTCCGTTACAAGATGAAAACAAACAGAACAGAACAGTAACTGAGACGTATTTGTTGCGAGAGACAAACTTACCGACTGGATATGTAGACACAGGAGATATACAGATCACAGTTGAGATTGCCAATGGAGCATTCAAAATCACTGATGCAAAACTGGTGGATAGGGAGGCTAACGAAAATCAGGAGGCTGTTAAGGCACCAGTTGATGGTAAGATAGACGGAAAATCTGTTCTGCTTCAGCGAGGAGATACCAGCCTTAATATCCGAAATTTTGCTAAAACAGGCACTCTGCATATCAAAAAGACATGGGAAAATCCAAATGATGCACTGACGGAAAAACAGGTGAAAATCAGATTGTATCAGAATGGAATTTCTACAGGACAGGAATTCTTGCTGAATGAAGAGAACGGATGGGAACACACAGTCGACAATGTTCCACTATTCCAGGACAGAAATCCGGTGGAATATAAGGTGGAAGAAATCGAGATAGGAAAGACACATTATTCTTCGGACTACGGGGATGGTTTCCTATATTATGAAGTTATTTATCCAGAGATTCAGTATTTCGATTCAAATGGACAACAAATATTCCCGAAGGATGAGAATGAGTTCAAGGATGTTTCCAAGATGGAACTGGAAGTGCAGAATCTGCATTTCAATCTTGCTGAACGAAGTTTCTTAAAGACGGATGATCTTCCAAGAAACCGACTTGCTGGTGCAGGTTTTCTGTTCTACAAAGTACCGTATGATGATGTTACGAAAGAATATGCGGATGATACAGGATATACAGTAGATTATGACAATACACAGAGCAAGGACGATATCGTTCTGAAAAAGGATGGAAAAACGTGTACGACGTATCGTTCCTTAGAAACAGATGAAAATGGAATGCTTCAATTACCGGAGGACTTTGAGAACGGACGATACTGGATGGTAGAATCTGTTACTCCAAACAAAAAGGACAAAGCAGATAAAACCAAAACACAGTATCAGGATAATTTTAATTTATATATGGTCGATGTAGAATCCGATATTTTATTCCTATATGAGAAATCACCGATGACAAATACCTGGAGAACTATTTCGGACAGACATATCGTCAATCATCCGCAAAAAGGCGGGGTGACGGTTGAGATTACAAAGGAAGTCACTGGTCCACTTGGAAACCGCAAGAAGCCATTTGATATGGAAATTCTCTATTGGGAAGATGGTCAAAAGCTGCGTAGCAAGACAATTAGAACTTCTTTGAAACATGGAGATAAAGTTACATTAAAAAATGTAGATATATCTTCGGATATCATAATAACAGAAACTGTTGATACATCAAAATACGCTGTTTCGATTTCTAAAAAAGAAGAGAATGATAAGTATTCAAATCCAGTGCAGGCAACATCGAATGGAAATACAGCTGTCATGAAACAGCGGATTGAGGCTGCACGAGGAGATGTGATCGAGTTAAAAATCACAAACGAAAACACACAATTAATACCGGAAACAGGGGTTCGTCTGGGAACAAGCAGGCATGTATGGCTATTACTCGCTATAAGTATCGTTAGTCTTGGTTTGATTGTAGGATTATATAAAAAGAGAAAAATGAAGTAGCCATTATTTAAAGAAAACTGATCCATTGCGGTGGAATCAGTTTTCTTGTGTTATACGGTTTAAAACGTTTCTGATATTAGTGTTGAAGTGGTGGTGCAACGGTACGATTGATATCGTTGTTTGATATATGAGGAGCATTGAGTAGTACTGTGAAATTCTGCTGGATGATATCTAGTGTTTTCTGTTTTTTCTGCAATTCCTGTTTTTCTCGGACAGTAGCAGCTTGTTCAGATTCAAGATGTTCAATCCGCTTCTGAATTTTATTAGAGCTTGGGATTTTGGTAATACCGAGATCTTGCAGCTCTTTTTTTAGTGAATCGTGGAGCTAGTATTCTGCCTGATGCTTGGTACGGTAAGCTTTTGGATTTTTTGCAGATTTGCAATCTTCAATCACTTTACGGCAGAGCCGGTAAGAATCGCAGTGTTTTTGAATGACTTTCTGTGTACTCAGCTCACTGGTGATTTGAGCTATTCTCTGATCAGTCGCTTTAACAGAAGAAGCAATGAATCCGGAAGAAGATATAACTAATACTATTATGTATAAGGGTAATAGAAATTTTCTGATGCAATTTTTAGTAACAAGTTGCAAAAAAATGAAGGTGTATCATGTTGGTGACTCCCAGAATCGGGAAATGATTTTAGATAAATTCAGATTAGCTCTTTTAAATGAAGAGTATATTATTTCCACGGATATTCAGGAAATATTAGGACGTGGTTCTGTCTTGTCATTCCGGCAATCATTGCTGTATAAATTTTCTAAATCAAAGTTAGAGAAAATGTCTGCATAAAACAAATTCGTTTTACGCAGACGTTTTTTAGCTAGCGGGGAAAAATCAACCCAACTCTGCCCCAAGTTCATACCTCCAATACTCCGCGGCCTCATACTCTCTGGGTTCTGAGAGTACCGGTACGGTAAAGAGTTCAACCGGAACACCGAGTGTTGATGCGAAGAGTTTCATAAGATCCTCTTTCGGTGTTCGGACATCGCTTTCGTACTGAGCAATCCGGACATCGGCACAGCTGTCGGGAAAGCCAACAGCCATGCCAAGTTCTTTCTGAGTAAGATGATTTTTCTGTCTTAAGTGTTTTAATTTTCTTCCAAATGTAATCATAGTATTATTCTCCTGTACTTCCAAATGCCCCAGTTCCTCGTCCTTCACCAAGGTCCAGGACAAAGTCTGCGATCACGACTGGTGTGATTACCAGCTGACCGACGCGTGTGTCTTTATGAATGGTCTGAGAAGATGTGCTCACGTTACTGATAATGGCATGGATCTCACCACGGTAACCGGAGTCAATCGGTGGAAGTTCGCATACCAGTCCTTTTGCTGCCATGCTGCTTCGAGGAAAGACATATCCGGCAAATCCATCCGGGATGATGAGACCGAATCCAAGCGGAATTCTTGCAATCTCACCTGGTTTTAATACGCAATCATAAGGCATGAATACATCAGCACCGGCATCATTTTCATGTGGCCGGAAGGGATGATGATCTGCTTTCAGACCAAAGTCAATCAGTTTAATCTTTATAGCTGCTCACCTCCCTTCTGATGAGCAATGGATAATCTGCTTTTAAGATATCTGATGGCATCCAAAGTTTTGAAATAGGATTCTGGCAGGACATCTGTTTTTCCATGCAACTTCCTCTCTGACAGAATGGACCGGTCAGATCCGGTGCAAAAAGGATCGGGCTTAATTTGTACAATCTTTGCCAGATATAGAGCATCACAATCCTGGTTTCATCCGTATTCCTTCTGCAGGTTCTCTGGCCGATCATATGCTTCCACTGGTAAGGTGTCGCACTGATGATCAGTACGTTTCGAAGTCCCTGAGGTGTAGCATATCCGGCTGAATCATGATCAATGCCTAATTCACAAAGTTCTGCATAGTGATCCAGATCTGACTGACAGCTTTCCTTGTAAATATCCTGGATTTCTTTATCTGCTTTCATGATTCCATATGGAATAGCAAATGCAGCATGACCGGAATAATTGCTGTACTGCAGAGATGCACTCATGTACTTTACTTCGTTTTGATGCCTTGTGATCTGTGCCAGGAAGCGTCTGCTTGCACCAACAACAGCCACGGTAATGACCATGAATTTCTGTACTGTTGGATGGGGAAGTCCTGCAATGTTTTCTACGGTCTTCTGACTGTAGGATTGATGGTAAAGATCCATCAGATCTGCCATGTTCTGGATCGTATGTCCGTGTTGTGTGAGCCTGGCAGCAAAGACCATATTCTGTTCTGCTTCTCGGATCCCATAGCAGTTTAAGATAGCTGTTTCAATGTGATCCATAGGCCTGTTCCTCCTTTACCAGAGCTTTTAAAAGAATCAGATAATTGATGCAGTCTGTGATCTTTTCATCCCACTGTTCCATGTCAAAATGTAACAGAGTGGAATAACACATATCGTAAAGGGATACGACATGTTTCGACATCATACCGGCCAGTGCTGCTTTTGGATCGCAGTTTTGTAAAGCGGCAGCAATCTTGAATGCACTGAGGCGGTCAATATTGTCACCGGTATATTCTTTCTTTTTATGTGCCAGGATATCAGCACATTTCCTCATTTGAAGTTCAAATACAACATTAAATTCTTCTTGTGTCATGTAATAGTTCCTCCTTCGTTTTGTGATAGTTATCGTTCGAGATCTTTGGTTTTTGATCTCTCTGCTTCTGGAATCTGCATCTGAAGAATGGCATCAACATTCTGATCGGCAGTATCCAGATCTTTTAATTTTTCTTTCAAGCTGCTTATTGCTTCTTCTTCGGAAGCTATCTGCTGTTGCAGTTTTTCTTTTTGCAAAGTCAAGGCTTTTAGGCTTGTCATCTTTCCATCCTGATAAAAGGATCTCAGCCAATTTCTGGCTTCTTCATATTTCTGAATTTCCTTCGCATGTTCTTTTCGGTACTTTCCTTTGTACTTTGATTTTGAAAACTGGGAATAAACTTCTTTATTTGCATAGTACTGTCCGGTATAACGGATCTGATCGTTGAGGATCCTTAGATTGGACCGATGCTGAGCAACCTGTGTCTGCATTTCTTTTAGTTCTTGCTTTGATGCAAGCAGTGTGTTTTTCAAATCTGACTGCGTATCAAATCCATGTTCCTGCACATAGATAATGGTATTTGCCATTTGCTGCAGATTAGAAAGTTTTACCCGATGAGCATAAGCCGGGCTCTGCATTGCTTTCACATTTGTCTGAAGATTTACAACCAGGCACAGGTGAGATCTGACGTAGAGAATGGCCAATGGATCCTTGCGTAAGAAGGTCTGTTCCAGGTGTTCTTTTCCATATCGTGTTCCAAGTGCACGTTCAGAAATCCGCTTCTGTCGATCAGGATGAAGATAGCTGTATCTGCCACGATGCTCAATCACAGAGATCTGAAATAGTTCCAGAAGTTTAGATTGGAATTCATCAAAATTACTGGAAGTGACAGCACATTCATCAATCGCTTGTCGCAAATATTCTTTCTGCGTAAGGAATACGGTGGATGTTGGTTTGAGACCATCTTCGATAATTTTCCGATTGATCTCATCTATTGTTTGCTGGCCGTGTTTCTGTGCCATATACTCTTTCTGAGTGATTTTTCTTTCAGCCGGAGCAAGAAGATCTATCTGGTGAAGTCCTTCCTGTAGGCAACGATCCATGACAGTTTTCTTAAAAGTGTTCATGAATTTATCCGTGGAACGATGCTTGTATCCGGCAACTTCTTCATGTGGTTTATCCATATAAGGTTGCCTTTCCACTGCAGTCTTCCTCACACTGTTGATGACGATGTGAGTATGGATATTTCCGGATTCATTGTGGCCATCGGTGTGAGTAACTACCAGTGCCTGATATCCGGGAAACATCTGCTTTGCAAGTTCCAAACTGATTGTCTGTGCTCTCTCACCGGTAAGTCCATTTTCTGTAACATCGGCTGGATCATAGCTGATAATGTAGTGGTGACTTTTGATATCTTCACGTTTCTTGTTTTTGTGAAAATGAGCATTTGTCAGTTCACATTCCTTGTCAAAAGACATCGGATCACAGTTCAGACCATCCATATAAAACTCTTTTCGCAGGATGCTTCGACCGGATTCATCTACAATCTTTTTTCCGGTTTTTTCATCATGTTCAAACAGAAGGTAATTAATAGCAGCCGAGTAATTTGCATTTCTGCTTTTAATGTGTTTTACGATTGCCATTCATACCACCTGCCAGTTTCAGTACCTCTTTTCTCAATAGGAATAAGTCCGTGATACACTGATGGATTTCATTTTCTATAGCACGAGACTGACTGCCACCACTGTTAAAATGCTTGGCAATCTGATTGAGATTCGATCCGATTTTTCCATATTCACTGACCAGTTTTCTGAGATCGTTCATGTCTGCAACAACTTCAATTTGGTGATTGATTTGCTTTTCAAGCAGGAGTTTTCTCACATATTCAGAACGAGAAAGTCCTGTAACGTCAACGGCTTCATTTAATACTGCCAATTCAATATCCGTTAATTTTAATGTGATGATGTTACTCCTCTTGAGATTCTTTTCTTTCTTCTTTGGTGCCATAGTCCTCCTTCTTTTTTGATAAGACATCTTGGATGTGCGATTACACTTTTTAACCGGCTGTCCCTTCCGGTTATATAAAGTGCTGCGACTATCTTTGATAGAGAGCCAACAGATATCTTTGATGTCTGTACGAGGGTATGGGGAATCGGAATCCCCATCAAGAGGTTTACCCGGAGGTATGCCGTAGCCATAAAATGGCGATACGGTAATACCTGGGTGGATCTTGCTCTAATCTACGAACCCTCTTACATATACAAAAGATGGAGGGGGAAAATACAGGGTGTGAGAGAAAAGAATTTTAGAAAAATCAAAATAACTCAAAAACTTGACTTTTAACATCACTAAAGTTAAAACGAAAGTAAATGAGTTAAAAGGAGAACGAGAAATATGTTTACAAGCGTATTCGGGATTTCTATAAAATATGAAGCATGGAATCATCAGGATTCTTTGCCTGTTTATATTGCAGGGAGAAATGAAGAATTACCGTTTCGTGCTACAATTTGAACGATAATACATAAATTTTCTCTAAAGCCAAAAAAATTTCATATTAGAGGCTGTATTTTCACCCTCCTTCTTTTGTATATATGAAAGATATTTTTTTTATGTACGAAGGAAGGAGGTTTTTTCATGCCTAAAGTCAGAAAAGAAATTCCAGAATTGGAAAAGCTGGTGCAGGTCGGAAGAAAGAAATTTGTCCGTTATGAGGAAGGGGCACAATTATATTCTATGGGGTTGCATACATTTCAGGAATTAGCGAAAGATGCGAAAGCAGTCTATCATGTGAAGAGAGTTGTTCTGGTCAATACAGAGATTGTGGATGAATATCTTGAAAATTTCAGAGATGAATTATAAAAAATAAAATGTAATACATGAGGAGCAAAATACGTTTGACTTGTTGTCGGACATAAAGTATAATAGTGTTGTAAGGAAGGAGGAAATAGTATGGCAAAGATGGGAAGACCAAAGAGTGATGATCCCATGAATTATCGTTTCACCATCCGTTTCTCCAATGCTGAGCAGAAGCAATTGGAAGCTTATGCTGAAAAGTACGATCTTACAAAAGGGCAGGTGCTTAAGAAAGGATTGGAACTATTATACCGACAGGATAAGCACAGCTAAGATGCTCCTCACGATTAGTGAGGTGAGAGGATGGCAAAATCAAGAAAAGACAGCCGGGGGTATGTGTTGCGAACCGGTGAGAGTCAGAGAAAAGACGGTCGCTATTCTTATTCTTATACAGATTTAGATAAAAATAGACGAACTGTTTACGCAAAAACATTGGTTGAACTCAGAGCAAAAGAAAGAAAAATCATCCGCGACAAAGAAGATGGACTGAATCCGCAGCTGGCTGACAGGATGACGCTGAATGAACTGTATGATCGGTTTATCGAACAGAAATATGATTTGAAACCATCAACAAAAGTGAATTATCTCTATATGTATAATCACTTTGTCAGACCAACATTTGGAAAAAGACTGATTGGTAAGATCAAATATTCTGATGTGAAAAAATTCTATTATCGTATTATCCTGGATGAAGAAATGAAAGCAAATACGCTGGATAGTATACATACACAGTTGCATCCGGCATTCCAGATGGCTGTAAGGGATGGACTGCTCAGACAAAATCCGACAGACGGATTAATGGCAGAAATCAAAAAGAGCCATATCTGGGAAGATAATCCGAGACATGCGCTTACGATTCCACAGCAGAAAGCTTTTATGGATTACTTAAAAGCCCATCGGGAATATCAAGGATGGGTACCTATTATAACGGTCCTTCTTGGAACAGGAATGCGAATTGGTGAATGCATCGGTCTTCGATGGGATGACCTGGATTTTGAAAAGCGCATTATCAGTGTGAATCATACTTTTATCTACAGACCTGATGAAAACAGAAAATCGGTCAAGCATATTTCTACACCAAAGACGATTTCAGGACGGAGAACCATTCCGATGATCGATGAAGTGTTCAATGCTTTTTTGGATGAGTATGAGATCCAAAAGTGCATTGGCTTTTCCTCAGAAGAGATTGATGGATATTCAAATTTCGTTTTTGTAACGGCAACCGGAACGGTATATTTACCAAATGCAGTTAATCGAGCGATTGAAAGGGCAAGAGTTGCATATAACAAAGAAGAAATAGAAAAAGCAGAGAAAGAGGATAGAGAACCACTCATTATCCCTCATTTTTCAGCCCATCATTTGAGGCACACATTCTGCACAAGACTGTGTGAGAATGAATCGAATTTGAAGGTGATCCAAAGTATCATGGGTCACTCAGATATTACAACAACCATGGATGTTTATGCGGAAGCGACACAGGAGAAAAAGCAGGAAATTGTTGCAAATCTCCAGGGAAAGATTATAATATAAGTAGAGAATTGTCTTGTTACTTGAAGAGACAATCTATATATCAAAACAATTTGTACAACACGAATGACACAGCCGACTTGTGGCTCTATGGACCTCAGTGGAAGACCAAAAAAATCGGTTTTTGGATGTGTACGGTGCCTGACGGAGCTCGGTGGACAAGGGTGGAAGGAATCGTTCAATTAATCCCGACAATGAAGTCACTGGACGCTGATAAGAAATCTGCGAAGTCAGAAAACAGCACTTCCACAGCAGCACCGGAGAAAGAAGAAGTTATCGACTTCTCCAAGGTAAAGGTAGAGCCTTTATTTGAGGAATTTGTTGATTTCGATACTTTCAGCAAGTCAGATTTCAGAGCTGTAAAGGTAAAAGCTTGTGAAGCAGTTAAGAAATCCAAGAAGCTGTTACAGTTTACTCTGGATGACGGAACAGGCACAGATCGTACGATTTTAAGCGGTATTCACGCTTATTACGAACCAGAAGAACTGGTTGGAAAGACGCTTATCGCTATCACTAACCTGCCGCCGAGAGCCATGATGGGAATTGAATCCTGTGGAATGCTTCTCAGTGCAATCCATGAGGAAGAGGGCGAAGAAAAACTTCATCTTCTGATGGTTGATAACCATATTCCGGCTGGTGCAAAGCTGTACTAAAATTAAATATAAAATGTCTAAAACCATGATGTCAGACCGCATTTGACAACAAAATTTGGGAGAATGATGAATCGTTATGAAGCATGACGAATTTCAGGTGAAAGGGCACAGGTTTGGGCAATGAAGTAAGAGCACTTCTTAGAGTTAATCTAAGAGGTGCTTTTTTCGTCCTTGGAAAGTCACATCCCAGCGGTCAGCTTCTGTAAAACAGTAAATCTAATTTTGGAGGAAAACATCATGGGTAAAAGTTATAAACCAATTACAAGTATGAAAGAAGTACCAGAGCAGCTTAGAAAATTACGCCGACAGTATCTGCGCTATCAACAGGCAGAAATCATTTACAGTATCTCCCATAAGAAACTTTTGGAACTTGCAAGTGATGCAGGTGCGATTTACAGAATAGATGGAACGGTACTGATTAACAAGGATATTTTTGATACTTATCTGGAACGATTCCATGAACCGGCGACAGGAAAAGGTAAGGAGGAAATGTCAGATGAGCGGTAATGTATGGATGTTTTCAGATGAGATTGACGACGAAGATCTGGAATTTATGAGCCATGACTATATGACCTACAATATGGCATGTGAATATTACAGGCTGGGAATCAAACCAGTAGTCCGTATGGCACATGAAGCTGGGGCAGTATATAAGATTGGGAAGAAAGTACTGATTCGTAGAAGTATATTTGAAGCGTATCTGCGAGAGCAGAGGAAGATTTGATAGAGGAGAAGAACATGAGTGAACAGAGAAAAATAATACACGATGATAACAATGGACTAGATTATGTGCTGGTAGGAGATTATTACATACCGATGTTAGCCTTGCCGGAGGAAAACCGACCGATTGGTTACTGGGGAATACTTCGGAAACAATATCTGAAAAAACATAAATCAGGGATGTATTCTTATCTTTTGTTGACCGGAAAACTGGATCGCTATCTGGCAGATCTTAACGAACAGGCACAGGAACGGTATGAGCTGATTGAAGCACAAATGAGAATTGCGGATGGAGTTACCGAGAAACTGAAGAGTCAGAATCCTATGGAATGGGTGCGACAGTGTAACAACATCAGGAATCGTGTGTAGGAAATTGTATTGAGTGAATTGGTATATGTATAGGAGGAGCGTATGAGATACAGGATTGAATATGCAGATGGAAGATGCTGCAATTTTGCAAACAGCAGAAAAGATTTACTGGATTGGTTGAAATTGCTGAAAGATGAACAGATTGTTGATATTCGTAAAATATATAAAAGTGGTGTTACTGATTCAGTTCTAGATAGTTACCGGAGTTATCTGAAACAGTGAGATAACATGGAAAGGGCAGGTGTAAATCTATGAAATTGACAGAGGAGATTGAAGAATTATACTCTGGCAGTGAACAGAAGATATAAACGTGACGGAGAACAGGAAGCAGATTTTATTTCGTGTATCACGTTTGGTAAGAGTGCAGAGTTCGCACAGAAATATCTTCACAAAGGAATGAGGATTGTGATTGGCGGTCGTATCAGTACCGATAGTTATAAGGATAAGGACGGGAAAACAATTTATACTACAGATGTGATTGTGGAAGAACATGAATTTGCCCAGAACAAGGACAGCGGTGCTGGGGTAGATTCATCAGAAACATCGAAAACAGATAAGGACGGATTTATGGAAGCATCTGAAGGAGAAATTCCATTTAATTAATTTAGAATAAATGGTTGGAGAGGATGCCTAGACAAAATGCATCCTCTTTTCCATTTTTACAGAAGATATCAAAAACACAGATATTCAACCTAACGAAATCGTGATATAATCAAAATATGTTTGAACGAAAAATACGGAGGTAGCTTATGGGCGTAAGTTATAACAGATTATGGAAAATGCTCATAGATAAAAATATGAAGCGGATAGAAATGCAGTACCTTACTGGGATCAGCGGAAACATTCTTGCACGGATGGGGAAAAACCAATATGTATCAATGGAGACGATTGAGAAAATTTGCAAGAAACTGGACTGCACCGTGGATGAGATGATGGAATTTACAGATGATGAATAATAGGAGGTTGCTGCAATGACAGATACACAACAAAGAGTAGCTGCGAAAGCATTTGCGAAAAACTGGAAAGACCGTGGATATGAAAAAGGCGACAGCCAGATTTTCTGGGTGGAGCTTCTCACAACGGTATTTGGTGTGACGGAAATATCACAGTTTATTTCTTTTGAAGATCAGGTACACCTTGACCATACCAGTTTTATTGACGGGTATATCGAGAAAACCCATGTCATGATTGAACAGAAAAGTATCAACAAGAGCCTGACAGCTGCTATCCGACAGTCCGATGGATCTATGCTGACACCATTTGAACAGGCAAAAAGATATTCTTCTGAATTGCCGTATTCAAAAAGACCAAGATGGATTGTTACCAGTAATTTCCAGTCGTTCTATATTTATGACATGGAAAAGCCGGGCGGTGATCCGGAGATTATCCAGTTGGAGAATCTGGAAAAAGAATATTATCGGTTACAGTTCCTTGTGGACGAGGGAAACACAAATCTTCAGAAAGAAATGGAAGTTTCCATTGCCGCAGGTGAAATTGTAGGGTTGCTGTATGATGCACTGGCAAAACAATATGCCGATCCAACAACAGAGCGTGCAATGAAAAGTCTGAATATCCTTTGTGTTAGGATGGTATTCTGCCTGTATGCAGAGGATGCCGGCATTTTCGGACAGCATGGTATGTTCCATGATTATCTGGAAGAATTTGATGCAAGAAAAATGAGAAAAGCAATGATTGAACTTTTCCAGATCCTTGATACAAAGCCGGAGGATAGAGATCCTTATTTGAAAGATGATAACCCACAGCTTGCAGCTTTTCCGTATGTAAATGGTGGACTTTTTGCAAATGAAGATATTGAGATTCCGCCTTTTACGGATGAAATCAGAAATCTTTTATTAGAAAAAGCATCAGCAGATTTTGACTGGTCAGAAATCAGTCCGACCATATTTGGTGCTGTGTTCGAGAGTACGTTGAATCCAGAGACAAGACGCTCCGGCGGTATGCATTACACCAGCATTGAGAATATTCACAAGGTTATTGATCCACTGTTTCTGGACGATCTGAAAAATGAGTTGAAAGAAATTCAGCAGATAACCGTGCAGAGAACAAAAGATAAAAAGCTGAGAGACTTCCAGACGAAGCTGGCAAGTCTTAGATGGCTTGATCCTGCATCTGGAAGTGGAAATTTCCTTACAGAGACATATATCAGTATCCGGCGATTGGAGAATGAAGTCATAAAAGAATTGCAGAGAGGACAGATTACTTTTGGCTTTGATGAATCTTCCCCGATTCATGTTTCTATTGATCAGTTTTATGGAATTGAGATTAATGATTTTGCTGTTACAGTTGCCAAGACTGCATTGTGGATTGCAGAATCCCAGATGATGAAAGAGACAGAAGATATCGTTCATATGAATCTGGATTTTTTGCCATTGACAACTAATGCGTTTATCGTGGAAGGTAATGCACTTGAATTAGATTGGGAAAGTGTTGTATCAAAGTATGAAGTATCTTATATAATGGGGAATCCACCATTTGTCGGAGCTCGTCTTATGGAGCAAGGGAGTGTACAGAAGAGAGAAGTCCAAAATATTTTCGGAAAAATTAAAGATGTGCAAGATTTAGATTATGTGACATGTTGGTATAAATTAGCGGCAGAGTATATCCAGAATACAAAAATACAAGTATGTTTTGTTTCTACGAACTCTATTTGTCAGGGATCACAAGTTCCAATTTTATGGAATGTTTTATATAAAAATTATCGGATCCATATTAATTTTGCATATCAGACATTTAAATGGAGTAGTGAATCATCAACGCAAGCCGCAGTCCATTGTGTTATTGTTGGCTTCGCTCAATTTAATCGAGAAGAAAAAAGATTGTTTTCAACAGAAATGACGAGTAAGATTGTATCAAATATAAGTCCTTATTTGGTTGAGGGAAGTGATACGTTTGTCATTGCAATGAAAGAGTCTCTTGATGGAATGCCTAAAATGAATTTCGGGAATCAACCACGGGATGGTGGATATTTTGTGATAAAAGAAGAAGAGTATCAAGAGATTATGGAAAAAGAACCAGAACTAAAAAAATGGATTCATCCATATATTGGTGCTGATGAATTTATCAAGGGGAAAAAACGATGGTGCTTGTGGCTGAAACATGCTTCTCCGAAAGAAATCATGGCTAGTAAAATTCTTTCTGAAAAAGTAGAAAAAGTAAGACAATTTCGACTTTCGTCAAAAGCAAAAACAACAAATGGTTATGCGAAAGTTCCACAATTGTTTGCTCAGATAACACAGCCAGATGATGTAGATTTTCTTATTATTCCAAGCGTGTCATCGGAACGTAGAAGATATGTCCCGATTGGTTTTGCAACTCAGGATATTATTTCATCAAATGCAGTGCAGATTGTTCCTAATGCAACTTTGTATCATTTTGGTGTATTAACATCTAACGTTCACATGGCTTGGATGCGTGCTGTTTGCGGAAGACTGAAAAGTGATTATAGATATTCAAAAGAAATTGTATATAATACATTTCCATGGCCAAAACCAACAGAAGAACAAAAAATTAAGATTGAACAGACAGCGCAAATGATTCTTAATGCAAGAGAACAATATTCAGATTGTAGTTTGGCAGATATGTATGGAGAAAAAATGTACTTATTTCCTGAATTAGTCAAAGCACATCAAGATAATGATCGAGCTGTCATGCAAGCATACGGATTTACAAAAGGCAGTGAAGCCTATAAAAGCGAAGCAGCCTGTGTTGCAGAATTGATGAAACTTTATCAGAAGAAAGTAGAAGAACTTGAAAAAAGATAACACGCCGGATACGGCATAATTCTCTTAGCAAAGCTAAGAGCGCACTTCTATACAGGTGATGGGATCTGCCTGTATCGTGCGACCAGCGGTGCTGTTTATGGATTTGAAAAATTTCAATTCAGAAATACAGCAAAATCGTAGATTTCGGATAATGGTGCGTCTTCAGCTGTGCATCATGAATTTTTATTCAAAAAATATGCTATAGATAAATGAAGGAAGGGTAAAATTGTGGAACATAATATAAAATCAGATAGACTTATTATTCCGATATATATAAATGAAAAAATTGTTTTGGATATGCTTGCTATTATGGAAGATGGATTTTCAATGGTGAGTCAAATTAATTATACAGAGCATAAAGAAAATAGTTCTTCACAGAAAATTGATGCGGGAATTTCAACATCTGCCAGTATCTTAAGTAAGTTATTAAAAATTGATGTTTCTGGTGGAATAAGCCATGAAGGAAATAAAGGCGAAAATGAAAGTATTGTTAAAGAAAAGATACATACAAATGTTTCTCTTTTATCAAAGTTTCGAGGATTTTTAGTACAACAAAAGATATTAAAATCTGATTTGGATTTTTTAAAAATGCAAGTAGGTGATTTTATCGAAGTTGAAGGAGAATTACAAAAGAATCCGATAATAAATTATATGGATAGTTTCATTGATTTATTTCGTATGGCAAATATTTTCGCAGAACAACCTCAAGTAGGGGGTAAAACACAGGCAAAAAATCAAAAGAAAAAAGATGATGAAATGGTAAAGCAAATTAAATTATTTGCGGATGAATTAAAACATAGTGGAACAATAGATTTTATATTATCAGATAACAAAGGAACGACTGTCTTGTCAGTCCAAGAACAATATCTTGCGAATGATAATATATCAGAAATCATTGGTGGGCATTTTAAAGTTCTTGGAAAAGTAATATTCATATGCAAAGAGGATACAGAAAACATTGATTTACTCAGAAAAACATCGTTATCGATTTTGCAGGAAGACTTATTAAATGAAATGTTTGCAGAATTTAAAACGGAGGATATGAAACAATTTAATTTGCCGGAATTAAAGACGAAAATAGAAGGACCGGCTGCTATTGTGATCCCAATTGCTATTTATGCATAGGGAAAAAATGTTTTTTAATGGATGTATATTTTATGTGGAGGTTGCAAGAGCAAACCAGACCGATCTTGTGTCTTTTCTGAACGAACAAGGGGAACAGTTGATGAAAAGTGGCAGAGAATACCGTTGGAAAAAGCATGACAGTGTAACGATATCCGGAAATCGATGGTATCGGCATAGTCAGAGTACAATTGGCTAAAGATGATTATAATAAGGCAATAGAGGCGCATGAATCGGGTAGTCATGTCGAAGTGATTGGGGAAATTGAAGATAATGGTAAAAGGAAAAAATTAATGACGGCAGAGTCATTTTCCATTATTGATTAGCGCAAAGTAATTAAATAGTAGGGTACGAGAGACCATTTTTGTAAAAATACAGAAGTGGTCTTTTTGTATCCGAAATATCGGATTAATTAAAAACAAGAAAAGCGTATCAGACTAAAAGATTGATAGTGGCAGAGTGCTTACAAAAATACAGAGTTTTATAGATAACCTCTCTGCCGTCTGCCACCTGCCAGCGTATGAATGATAAATAAGATTGCGAACTGCTTGCAATTTGCAATCAAATGAAATATAATGAACAAAAAAAGGAGGCGATATCTATGGCAAGAACAGCAAATGTATTTGCACGTGTTGAGCCTGAAGTGAAAGAACAGGCAGAGCAGGTGCTTGATCGACTTGGAATTCCAATGTCCAATGCAGTAGGAATGTTTCTGAGACAGATTGTACTCCAGAGAGGAATTCCTTTTGAGATAAAACTTCCAGCTTATGAGGAGCCTGTGGCATATGGCTCTCTGACAAAGAAACAGTTCAATGCAGAAATAGAAAAAGGCATGGAAGATATTAAGGCTGGCAGAGTGTATTCAGCAGATGAAGTTGAAGCAGAAATGAAACAGGAATTTGGTATATGAAATATAAAGTGATGTATACAGCAGGAGCAAAGAAAGATCTGCGAAATATTTTCAGATATATTTCAGAGTAACTGTTAGCTCCGGAGAATGCTGCAGGACAGGCAGAGCGGATTATGACGGCAATTCGGAAGCTGGATACTATGCCGAATAGAAATCGGCTCTATGAGTAAGAACAGTGGCACAGCAGAGGACTTCGATTCTTTCCGGTGGATAATTATCTGGTATTTTACAAAACAGATGATGAAACTGAAATAGTATATGTAGTGCGAATTATGTATGGTGGACGTGATATTCATAAACAGTTAAGCCAAACAGAAGACGTTTCAGTAAATTAAAACAGAATATGGAACAAAAACACGAGCAGTTAGTCTATGAAAAATAGGTTAGCTGCTTTTTTTATGCAAAAAGGGAGGTGCGGTGTATGGGATATGCACGTAAAGATGTAGAGAAAACAAAGAAAATGGCAAAGAAATTTGTATGCTATCAGGAAGGGGCAGAGCTTTACAGCATTGGACTGAAGTTCCTCTCTCAGATTCCATGAAATGCCCGATATTCCCGGTACATTTCAACCATATTTTTTTTTGCATTTTTCAAATAAGAAGTATCATCGCTGATTCGTCCAAGAAGAAAATATCCCTGATAGATAGAAAGCATGCGCTGAGAAAGAATTTTTGCATGATCTGGAGACAATCCGGAGCATAACAATACTTCCTGAAAAATCTGCTCAAATTTTTTCAGTCCTTCCATAAATACAGATGCAACTGCAGGCTTGCTAAGTGCTGTTTCCATGCCCATCACCGCATACGGGCAGCCTGCAAATGTTTGTCCATTTGTCCTTTCAGATAAAAAATCAAAGATTTCTTCAATAAAACTTTCCCAGTCATTTCCCTGAGAACTATTTTGAAATTGTTCCAGTAAGATTTTTTGATAGTATTCCGTTACCGCTGTTGCCAGGTCATCCTTGCTTTTGAAATAAAAATAAAAAGATCCTTTTGGAAGGTCTGTTTGTTTGAGAATTTCGCTGATTCCAGTAGCAGAATACCCATTTTTCCAAAATAATTCAGCAGCACACTCGATCAGGCGTTGTCTGGATTCTTCACCCTTTTTCAATTCGCATTTCCTCCTTCAGTCTGGAAAACAGATCCTTTTTCCAGTTCCTTTCCGGAAAGTGATATACAGGCATTACGCAATTCAACGGTTTTTCCATTAAAAAAGTCAGCGGTATTCTGAAAAAATCCTCTGTTCGGTGAGAGATTTCCTGTTCGGACAGAGGAAAGGCTGTTTATATTTACAAATTCATGTGACAGATGACATCTATCCTTTGAATAACATAAAACATCATAAATAGTCATTGCTTCATTATGATTGGCTTCATGAACTATTTCAAAATCATTATCTGACCACTGAACACTTCCCGTTTTTCGGTTAATACGATAGGTACGGTTAATAAAAGTAATATATAACCAGTCAGAATTGTAATCTAATGAATATTTATGTATCATTGTAGCCTGATCATATTGCAGGAAAACATGTGCCATTGAAATTTTTGTTTTATCATAATTATTGAGAGCTTTCGTCATATATTTCTCCAAGAATATTTTTGTTGTAGTTATTTACAAAATAGACTAATCGGTCTATAAAGTCAATACATTTTGCGTAACAAATAAAAATTAATGATCATGAAAAGTAAATGACTAAGACTTCCCATACCTTCTGATGGCAGATGACAGAATCCCGGCAGTCAACTACTGCAAAACAGTATATAACAGTTGACAACAGTATTACGCTGTTATATACTGTTTGCAGCAGGAGGGACATATGAAGATTATAATCAATAATACATCGATGGTACCAATTTATGAGCAGATCATGGAGCAGATCAAGGCGCAGATCATCTCCGGAGAGTTAAAAGAAAATGATATATTGCCGTCCGTGAGAACAATGGCAAAGGAACTGAAGATCAGTGCACTTACTGTGAAGAAAGCATATGACAATCTGGAAGCAGAGGGCATGACAGTCACAGTTCATGGGAAAGGAACGTATGTAGCGGCTTCGAATACACAGCTGATGGAAGAAGAGCGCAGGAAAGAGGTTGAGGCGGATCTGGAAGCAGCAATTCAGAAGGGAAGGCGCTGCGGAATGAAGGAGGAAGAGATCCGTTCGTTGTTTGAACTCATCATGGAGGATGAATGATTATGTTGGAGATCAAAGGAGTAAAGAAAAGCTACGGTGAATTTCAGTTAGACTGTTCGTTAAATGTAGAAAAAGGAAGAATCACCGGTCTGGTTGGAGAGAACGGAGCCGGTAAGAGTACTTTGTTCAAGGCAATGCTCGGACTCATTTCTTATGATGCCGGTGAGATAAAGATCCTGGGAAAAATACCGGAAGAGTTAAGTGAAAAAGAGAAAGAAGAGCTGGGAGTTGTCCTGGCAGAAACCGGATTCAGTGGATACTTGAAAGGGAAAGATGTTGAGGCAGTCCTTGCCAAATTGTATCCAAAGTTTGAAGCAGAAAAATTTCATCAGATGTGTGAAGAATATCAGATTCCGTTGGATAAATTTATAAAAGAGTACTCAACAGGAATGAAAGCAAAGCTGAATCTGATCATTGCATTGACACATCAGGCAGAATTCCTGATGCTGGATGAGCCGACAGCAGGGCTTGATGTCGGAGCGAGGGAAAGGATGCTGGATATTTTAAGAGAGTATATGGAAGAAGAGCCGGAGAGAAGTATCCTGATCAGTTCACATATTTCTTCGGACTTAGAACATCTGTGTGATGACATTTATGTGATACATAAAGGAAAGATCATACTTCATGAAGCGATGGATACGATTCTTGAAAAATATGCAGTGTTGAAGGTCAGTGAGGAACAATATCAGGCAGTGGATAAAAGGTATCTTTTGAAAGAGAAAAAAGAGTTTTTTGGAGTTGCCTGTCTGACGAACGAGAAGCAGTATTATATAGAAAATTATCCGGAAATCGTAGTAGAGAGCGGATCACTCGATCAGGTGATCCTGATGTTGACAGGGGGCGAAAGATGATGAAAGGAATCAGAGGGCTTTTGGAAAAGGATTTTCGATTGTTTTTTCGACAGGGTGGTAATCTTTTTTTGGTGTTAGTGTTTGTAGCATTGTTTTTTATACTTACAGGAAAAACGGCAGCTGCTTTCATTGCAATGTATATCCCATCTGTTCTGGCGATATATTCAGGTAATACGATCAGTTATGATGAAAATGGCCATGGTTACACATATTTATTTTCTTTACCCGTAAATAAAAAAATATATGTCAGAGAAAAATATATTTTTTCCTTTATCATGACAGCATGTGGATGGTGCATTGGAATGATCTGTGCAGGAATTATGGTACTCATAAATCCTGAAGAGGTGTTTGATCTGGAAATGCTGGCAATGGAGTTGATCACATTTTTTGTGTTTCAGGCAATTGCGGGAATTATGATCGCGATCAGGATAAGGTTCGAAGGAGAGAAAGGGCGAATTGTGCTGCCAATCGCAATTTTAATTATTTTTGCGATTTGTTATACAATTAGATCTTTTGTGAAGACTAACTTGGGATTAAAAGAAAGTATTCTGCATATGATAGGGGGAATAGGGGATTTTGAAATCGGGATTGCCCTCATTGTGCTAAGTCTGCTTATATGGTTTGCTTCGTATAAGTATAGTATGAGCACCATGAAGAAGAAAGAGTTTTAAGATAGGCGTGGCAAAAATGATCCATTAAAAATAATGATTATAAAGATGTAATAGCTACCAAAAATATGAGAAAAACTTTGTGAAAAAATAGGCTTGTGTTTCGTAAGAGTCCCTTGTAAAATAGCGGACAAGGATGAAAAGAAAAGGAGATTCTTATGGGAACCAATGAAAAAGATATGACTGCCGGATCTCCCGGAAAACTGATCATAACTTTTGCCATACCAATGATGCTTGGAAATATTTTTCAGCAGTTTTATACAATGGCAGACACCATGATTGTCGGACAAGTGGTAGGAGTTGAAGCACTGGCGGCAGTAGGTGCCGGAGATTGGCTGGTATGGCTGGTGTTGGGGATCATGACAGGTATCACACAGGGTTTTTCTATTCTTGTATCTCAGTATTATGGAGCAAGGGAAAAGGAAAATCTGAAATGTGCAGTAGCGAAAAGCTATATCATGACAGCATTACTGTCTGTGGTCGTACTCGCAGTAAGTGAAGGTACAGTTTATCATGTTCTTTTATTTTTACAGACACCGGATAATGTCATTGATCTGACAATGCTATATTTGCGGCTGATCTTTGCGGGAATCCCGATCATAGCTGCTTATAATATATTTGCAGCGATCCTTCGGGCACTTGGAAACAGCAGATCTCCGTTGATCGCAATGACAGTGGCAGCAGTGATCAATGTGGGACTGGATCTGTTGTTTGTGGCGGTTTTTGGCTGGGGTATAGCCGGAGCAGCAGTGGCGACTGTTATCGCGCAGGGATTTTCTGCCTTGTACTGTTTGATCGTATTACGTAAAATCCCGGATATCCGCCTGGAAAAGAAGGACTTTTACAGGCAGCCCTCTATGAGTTTGCGGCTTTTGGAACTGGCGGTTCCTCTTGCAATACAGAATGTGATCATCTCCGTGGGAGGACTTGTGGTACAGTATGTGATCAATGGATTTGGTTTTCTGTTTGTGGCGGGATTTACGGCATCGAACAAGCTGTATGGGGTTTTGGAGATGGCTGCCGTTTCATATGGATATGCTATTACAACCTATGTGGGCCAGAATCTTGGTGCAAAAAAATACCAGAGGATTCGAAAAGGCGTGCGCAGCGGCACTTATATGGCAGTGCTCACTTCGGCTTTCATTTCCGGCATGATAGTACTGTTTGGACGTAATGTACTGTCCTTGTTTGTATCCGGTGAACCGGATCAGACCCGACAGGTATTGGATATAGCATATAAGTATTTGTTTATTATGGCTGTCTTTTTGTGGGTGCTGTATCTGCTGTATGTATATCGTTCCGCTATCCAGGGCCTGGGTAATACTTTGATTCCGCTTGCCAGTGGCATTGCAGAATTTATAATGCGTGTCAGTGTTGCGCTGCTGCTGCCAAAACTGATCGGTGAAGATGGAATATACTATGCAGAGATCTGTGCATGGAGCAGTGCAGCTGTTTTATTATTCGTAAGTTATATGATCATTATACGGAAATATAAAGAAGTCACCGTTCATACATAATGTTATATTTGACAAAAAACTATTTATATAAAAAGAAAAGTATGATATTATGATACTTACAACTATGAAAATTGAATAGTCAGAAGGGTGTACAAAGTACTTAATAAGGAATCTGGTGAAATGCCAGAACAGCCACCGCTACTGTGACAGGGACGAAAACCAAAATATCACTGGAGAGATCCGGGAAGATGGTAAGTAGGAAGAACTGGAGTCAGGAGACTTGCCTTTTTGACAGAAGAATTCTGATTCGGATGGGATACAGAAGGAATAAGCTCTGCCTGAGGTAGAGGTTTGTTTTTTGTGCTGATATGATGCTGGATCATATCAGCTTTTTTTATTTTAACCGAATAAACAGATGAAAAATGAGGAGAAATGAAAATGGGAAAAGTAATTGCAAAGCGTTTTATATTTATGATTCCGGTAGTTCTGGCGGTTACATTTATTATTTTTATGCTGAGTTTTATATCGGCAGGTGATGCTGCCAGAGTTCTGGCGGAGAAAAAATACGAGCATCCGTCACCGGAACAGGTAGAAGAAGTACGGCATGAGGAAGGACTGGATCAGCCGGTGCTGGTACAATACGGGAAATGGCTGGATCAGGCACTTCATGGCGATTTTGGAAAATCATATTCTACCAGAAAACCGGCTTTTGATGAATTAAAAAAATATTTTCCACAGACATTTAAACTGGCAGTTACTTCGTTTTTATTGTTGATGATCGTATCAGTCCCTCTTGGGATTTTGTCAGCAATTTATGAAAACAGAGTTCTGGATAAAGTCATTCGTATTTTGTCGTCCCTCAGTGTATCTATGCCGTCTTTCTGGATCGGTCTGATGCTGCTCTATATATTTGGAGTAAAGCTAAAAGTGATCTCCGTGATCGGAGGAGATGCCGGAGGCATTCCGATCCTTGCGGCATTTGCCATGGATATCAGTTTCTTTGGAATTATGACGAGATTGATCCGTACCAATATGATACAGGTGCTGAAGCAGGATTACATACGTGCCAGCAGAGCTAAGGGATTGTCATCTGTAAATGTAATTTTGCGTCATGGTCTGAAAAATATCCTGATTCCTGTGCTTACACGTCTGGTATCAATTGTGATCGGTTTTTTCTGTGGCTCAGCTGTGATAGAAAGTATTTTTTCAATTCAGGGAATCGGAAATCTGGCATTGAAATCCGTGATCTCAAAAGACACTCCGGTGCTGCAATGTTTTATCTTTATTCTGGCTGTTGGCATTGTAGTATTAAATTTTCTTGTGGATATCGCCTATTCTGCGATTGACCGGCGAATCCAGTTAAAGTAAAGGAGAGATCATAGAATGGGAAGCAGAAGAAAGCAGAAAACAGAAAAAAGCATGATCCAGAATCTGTACTGGAAACAGGTATTCCGGTCACCGAAAACAAAAATAGGATTGATGGTGGTCATAATTTTTGCATTGGCAGCTATTTTTGCACCTGTACTGGCGCCGCATGATCCACTGCTTGTGGATGTTTCGATAAAATTAAAGAATCCGTCGGCGGCATATCCTTTAGGTACTGATCAGCTGGGACGATGTATTTTATCAAGACTTCTCTGGGGCAGCCGGTATTCACTGAGCTACAGCTTTACGGTGCTTCTGATCACTGTATGTGTCGGGGTGCCGATCGGACTGTTTGCCGGATATGTAGGTGGAAAAATCGATTCCATGATTATGAGGATCATTGATGTATTTATGGCTATGCCGGTCTTTATCGTGGCACTTGCCATTGCAGGAACCGTGGGAGCCAGCGGCGCTCATCTGATCCTGTCCCTGTCGGTCGTATCCTGGGCAGAATATGCAAGGCTTGCCCGTGCATTGACACTTCAAGAAAAAAATAAAAATTATATGACCGCACTGAAGGCCGGTGGCTGCGGCCACGCAAGGATCATATTCAGGCATGTATTGAGAAATATCCTGCCATCTGTGATCGCACTGGCAACAATGGAAATCGGTTCGATCATTCTGTCAATCGCCGGGTTTTCCTTTATCGGACTTGGTGTGCAGGCGCCGACACCGGAATGGGGGATCATGCTCAGCGACAGCAAAAGCTATATCCAGACTTATCCAAGGCTGATGTTTTATCCGGGCATACTGATCATGATCATTGTCCTGGCATTTAATTATCTGGGGGAGGGAATACAGAATGGAACAGCCAAAAAATGATGTTCTAAAGGTAAAAAGATTACATGTGGAGTTTCAGACCTCTCACGGAATGGTACATGCAGTAAAAGATGTCAGTCTGGAAGTAAGGAGAGGAAGGATCCATGCACTGGTGGGAGAAAGCGGAAGCGGCAAGTCAGTTACCTCTCTGACGATCATGAATCTGCTTGCAGGAAACGGAAAGGTGATATCCGGAGATGTGACACTGAACGAAAAGAGTCTTCTGAAGTTATCAGGAAAAGAAAAGCGACAGCTATACGGAGACAGGATCGGAATGATCTTTCAGGATCCGACAGCTGCTCTCGATCCGCTTTTTACAGTTGAACAACTGCTTCTGGAAGGATTGAGAAAACATCGCAGAATGAGCAAAAAACAGGCAAGGGAAGTAGCACTGGAAAGTCTGCGGATGATGAATCTGCGTGATCCGGAAGAACTGATGAAGAAAAAACCTTACGAATTGTCAGGTGGTATGTGTCAGCGTGTTATGATCGCCATTGCCATGTCTATGAAACCGGATTATCTGATCGCAGATGAGCCGACGACGGCGTTGGATGTAACAGTACAGAAGCAGATCCTGGAAGAAATCTATCAGCTATCCAGGAAAGAAAATCTGGGCGTGTTATTTATCACGCATGACCTGGGTGTGGTGGCAGAGATCGCAGATGATGTTTCGATCATGAAAGACGGCGAAATAGTAGAAAACGGAACAGTTGAAGATATCTTTTACCATCCGCAGCATTCATATACAAAAAAACTGTTGGATGCAGTTTTATAGGGGAAAAGTATGAGTACGTTACTAAAGACAGAACATTTAAAAAAATATTATGGCAAGAAAAAAATTGTGAAGGCAGTGGATGATGTAAGTCTGGAAATCCATGCAGGGTCATCCATGGCTCTGATCGGTGAAAGTGGAAGTGGCAAAACTACATTCGGAAAGCTGATCGCCGGTCTGGAGAAACCTACAGATGGAAAATTCTGGTTTCAGGGGCAGGAAATGCAGGGTTTGTCTGAAAAGCAGTTCCGTCCATATCGCAAGAACCTTCAGATGGTCTTTCAAAGCAGCAGCGGAGTATTTGATCCCGGGTATACCATTGGAGAAAATATCCTGGAAATTCTGAAATTACATGAAAAACTGCAAGAGGGAGAGTATGAAGAACGGGTAAAGGAAGCTTTGATCCAGACGGGCCTGGATCCGGATATTCGAAACCGTTATGTTGGACAGATTTCAGGAGGCCAGTGTCAGAGAGCTAATATTGCGAGGGCGTTGGTATTAAGACCGGAGCTTGTGATCTGTGATGAACCGGTATCCAGTCTGGATTATTCCATACGAAAGCAGATCCTGCATCTGTTAAATGAACTGCAGGAAAAATATGAGATGACATATTTACTGATCACTCACGATCTGTCCAACGTTCCATATCTCTGCAAAGAGGTGGCTATTATGTATCAGGGACGCGTGGTTGAGTTTATCGATCATACGGACAGCTTAAAAGAGACTGCAGTACATCCTTATACAAAAGATCTGTTTGATTCCATTCCGGTAAAAGAACCGAAAATGCGAAGAATCGGATCACAGGAAAAGAAAATATTTTCAGATACAATTCCGGAACAGGGCTGTCCATATCAGAACCGGTGCAGAAGATGTACAAATATATGCAAGGAGCATATACCGGAATTGACAGAAATTGCGACAGGACATTTTGCGGCATGTCATATGCTGTAAAATATAAAACAAACACAAAGGAGAGGAAGAAATGAAGAAAAAACGTGTAGCAAAACTGTTAGCATTGAGTATGGTGGCGGCAACCTTGCTGACAGGTGTCAATGTACAGGCAAAAGAGGAAAAAGTAGTTACGGCAATGACATCCATTGATCTGACTCCTGAACTTTGTGACCCAATAAAAAGTGGTCCGGACTTTCGTCTTTATGAAATGATCTATGATCCGCTGGTACGTTATGGAGAAAATGGAGAAATCGAACCTGCATTGGCAGAATCCTGGGATATCAGCGAAGATGGCACAACCTATACGTTTCATTTAAGAAAAGATGTGAAATTCTCAGACGGTACAGCGTTTAATGCAGATAATGTGATGTGGAATTATAACAGATGGGTAGAACAGGATGTGACCGGTAACTTTTCAGCCAAACTGGAAAATGTTACAAAGGTAGATGATTATACTGTAGAATTTAAGTTCGCAGAACCATGCTATACGCTGCTGATCGAATTCAGCTATCCAAGACCATTCCGTTTCACCTGTGAGAGTGCATTGGATGAAGATGGAGAATTTTGTCAGGAAGTGGGTACCGGAATGTGGATGATCGACAGTTATGAAAGCGGTCAGGAGGTTGTCCTGGTACCAAATCCTAATTATTACGGTGAGAAACCAAATATTGATAAAGTAGTTCTGAAACAGGTGGTAGACGGTGATGCCAGAGTGATGGCGCTTCAGAGTGGAGAGGCAGATCTGAATCTTCAGGATATTCCATCCGAAAGCTTCAGTATTATCCAGGCAGATAAAAATTTATCGACAGAACAGCAGGTTTCCACACTTTCTTACTATCTGATCGAAAATTATGATACACCGGCGCTTCAGGATATAAACGTACGTCAGGCACTGAATTATGCAACAAATAAAGAAAGCATTGTAAATGATCTGCTGGATGGTTACGGCAATCCGGCAACCGGACTTATGTCTCCGACAGTTCCTTATGTAACAGAAGAAAACAGCAAGGGCTATCCATATGATCCGGATAAAGCAAAGGAACTGTTAAAGGAAGCAGGATATGAGGATACAGACGGAGATGGTATTGTAGAAAAAGACGGAGAACCACTGAGCCTCAGACTGGTATTCCAGACTGAAGAATATGCTTCCTGGAAGTCACTGTGTGAATACCTGAAATCTGAATATGAGAAGGTTGGTGTGGGTATTGAACTGGTAGAAAAAGAATCTGCAGCTTACTATGATGAAATCTGGAACACCAGAGACTACGATCTGTGTATTTACCGCAGCTATGAAGACTCCTGGATGCCTCATGGTTTCCTGAAATCAATGTTCTATGCGGAAGATGGAGCAAAGGCAGTAAACTGGTACGATGAGGAGCTGAACAAAGATCTCGGAGAAGTATTAAAAACACAGGATGAAGAAAAACGTACGGAATTATACGATAAGATCCTTACACGTATCAATGATCAGGCAGTAACAGTGCCGCTGTATTATCCGAACCGTGATTATATCTATAACAATACAAGACTGACCAATGTAGAGCTTGCACCGACTGCCTATGAAGGCATTAACTGGGCAACACTGGATGTAGTGGAGTAAAAAAATGTTTGAAAAAATCGAGAATAAATGGACAGAAGATTCCGGTGATTATGATGATATGATCCAAAAACAATTGAGTAACAAAAGAACGGTATCTCACTGGACAAAAGAATTGAAAAGATTGCTTGGACCTGAGCCCCTTCGTATTTTAGAAGTGGGCTGCGGCCCGGGTTTTATGAGCATCATAGCAGCGCGTCTGGGACATGATGTAAAAGCGATCGATGGTTCATCAGGAATGGTAGAAAAAGCCAGAAGGAATATGCAACAGTATCATCAACAGGTGGAAATCTGTGAGGAAGATGGTGTAACTTTGCCATTGGAACAGGAACAAAGCTATGATGTGATACTTTCCAGAGATGCGGTGTGGACATTATATGATCCGGAAAAAGCTTTCAGACGCTGGAAGGCTGTATTAAAACCAGGCGGAAGGATCATTTATTTTGATGGGGATTATCGTACCGTCGAACCCACATTAAAAAATAAGATCCATATGAAAATTGCTGATTTTCTTATTTATGTTACAGAAAGAAAAATATATGGATCTGACGTGAAGGAAAACAGCGGAATTTATGAAAAGCTGCCATTTACATCACAGAAGCGTCCGGAAGCGGACTTTCGGATATTAAAAAAGGTACGCTTTGCCAGGATCCAGATCAGAGAGAACCGCTGGCTAAACAGACCATGGACGATGGATTTCTGGAAATACGGATATCAGGGAAAAAAATTTATTGTAGTAGCCACAAAGAAGGAGAAGTGACATGCCAAACGATAAGATCAAAGAGTACTGGGAAGGAGAAGCCGGCATTTACAGCGAAGGGATCAAGGCAGAACTGAAAAGTGAAACAGCAGAAAACTGGAAGAATCTGATTCTGGAGTATGCGCCGGAAAAAGAACATCTGGAAGTACTGGACGTAGGCTGCGGGCCGGGATTTTTTGAAATTATGCTGGGAAAAGAAGGACATCATGTGACCGGGATCGATATTACTGAAAATATGATCCATGAAGCAAAGGAAAATGTAAAGGCAGCAGGTTTATCCGCAGATCTGATGACTATGGACTGCCACAATCTGAATTTCTCGGATGAGACATTTGATATGGTTATCTGCAGAAATATCACATGGACGCTGGACGATCCACAGAAGGCTTACAAGGAGTGGCTGCGTGTACTGAAAAAAGGCGGACGTCTTTTGGTATCGGACGCCTGCTGGTATCTGCATCTTTATGATGAAGAAAAGAAAAAGATTTACGAGGCACATGATGCTGCTATGTGGGAAAAATATGGAAGAGGTATCCATGCTCATGAAGATGCGGAAACAGGGAAAGAGCTCAGCAGTAAGCTGTTTATGAGTGATAAAAAGCGTCCGGCATGGGATCTGGATTACATGATGGAGATCGGCTTTTCCAAAGTGTTTGCCCTGAAGGACATCAGTGATATTTCCAGAACTTCCATGGAACGTGAGCTGAATAAGCTGACACCTCAGTTTTTAGTGGGTGGAGAAAAATAAGCGGACCGGCGTTAAATAAAACGCTGGACCCGCTCCATTGTGGTTTTTAGAATAAAGATATCCGTCAGTACATCACCGGTTTCCAGAGAATGGTTGGCATTTTGGGTGAGAAAGAGAGGTACATCTTTCTGCGCTGCCAGTTTCCGGATGGAATCAGTTTCGGCCCAGGGATCTGCGGTGCCGTGGAAGGCGATGCTTCCGGCCAGTGGGAAGGAAAAGGTCTCTGCCAGAGGTGTGAACAGGATGTTTTTTACAGCCAGGTCATGTCTGGAAGCATAGGCGGAAGAGATAGCCGTACCAATGCTTTTGGAAATGAACAGAATGCTTCCATAGGAATTCCAGTCGATCTGACTTAAAGCCTGTTCTGCTTGTTCCAGGGCAAGGTCAAAAGCCTGTTTCATTTTCTCCGGATCACCTTTTACATTTTCCGGGAGGGAACCGTAAGATACGGTCTGGATCTGATAACCGTGTTTCCTGGCAAGACGGCTGGTATAGTACAGAAGGGGCTTGTCGGCGGTGTATCCGATGCCTGGAAAAATAACCGCCAGTTTCGGGGCATTTTTATCTGCTTCAGGTATATGTGCGGAGGTTTTTGCATAGAGCATCTGCAGATGGATTTTTTCCTGAAGTTCTCTTAAAGTAATAGAGATTGTGCAGGAGTCAGATGGAAGGTAATCGTAATCGGTGATAATACTGTCTTCTTCCATGGCATAAACCATATGTGAGGAACCCATGAGTTCCATATCTTCTTCAATATCGGAAAGTAATTCTTCGTATGATTTCATTTTCTTTTTCTCCTTATATGAAGTTTTTCAACATATAAATCGTTTATTTTTACAGATGGTCCTATTATAATGGATTTATTGCAAGACAACAAGGGTTTCACACCAGTGAACAGAACTGGAGAAAAGGAGAAATTATGTTGACGTTGATATTTATGATATGTATGTTTGGAGTTTTTGGAAAATTATTTTGCTTCGGCGTAAAAGCAGCCTGGGGAATCTCAAAATTCGTACTGACAATTGTGTTCCTGCCGTTGATCCTGCTTGTAATGGTGGCAGGAGGACTGATCTCCATAGCATTGCCGGTACTTCTTGTTATTGGAGTTGTCGGACTGATCGCATCGAAAGCATAAGCAGAGAAAAAGCAGTTAACCTGTAAAAACGGGTTAGCTGTTTTTTTATGAAAAAATGGATGCTTTTGGGACAAAAATCCTGTTGCACAACCATAAGAAATACAATTATAATAAAATCTTATAGGGCAGCAAAATATACCGCAGGTTTCCCAAACCATAAAGATCAACAGATTGGAGAAATATATGAGATTAAGAAGTCAATCCGCACGGACTTTATTATACGAAGAAGTAGTAGAAGAACTTTACAGGCTGATCGACGAGAAGCATATCCAGCCAGGCGGGAAGCTTCCGCCGGAAAGAGAGCTGATCGAACAGTTGAAAGTCAGCCGGAATGTTCTGCGAGAAGCTTTTCACGTTCTGGAAACCAGAGGCGTGATCGTTTCCCACCAGGGAAAAGGAAGATTCTTAAGAGAACAGCCAGGCCATGGCTCAGAGAAACGTACAGAAAGTCTCAGCAAAAATCTGGAACGTTATTCCATGCTGGAAGCGTATGAAGTACGTCAGGTTCTGGAAGTAAAAGGTGTAGAGCTGATCATCCGCAACGCTTCAGAAGAGGATATTGATGATCTGGAAAAAGCCTACAAAAAAGTGGAACACACCTACGAAACAACCGGAACTACAACCGGAGAATTTGAATTGCACAAACTCTATGCAGAAAAAACAGGCAGCATGTTTATGACCCAGACCCTGGAGCTGGTGCTGAATGCCATTCTGGATATGATGTACGGGCAGTTTTATGACGTGCTGGAAGCTACATCGGAGAAGCAGGAGCTGGAATCCCACCGACAGATCATCGACGCGATCCGCAGGCGGGATACCGAGGCAGCACAGAGACTGATGCATGAGCATCTTCAGGTTACGATGGATATGCTGAAAGAAAATTGATTAAATATGCATTCAGGCAAAGCTGAAAAATAATTAAAAATTAAAAAACCGTTGACGAAAAGCACCTTCGGGTGCTATTCTTTATAAACAAGTGGGTGACCAAGTGAACAAATATTAATTCAAAAAGAATGAATATGTATTCAGACGATAATTCACAATCCAGAAAGAACAGAAAGGAATACACAATGGGAAATTTGAAATGGCCGGAAGGTAAAAAATGTGCGGTAATGTTTACCTTCGACGTAGACGGAGATACCACCTGGGAAAACGGAAACCGTGGACTTCCAAATGGTGAGAAATACATCAAATCCTTATCCGTAGGCCAGTACGGACCGAAGCGCTGCGTGGACCGTATCCTGGATATGCTGGAGAGTTACGGTGTAAAAGCTACATTTTTTGTACCGGGATTAACAGCAGAGCGTTATCCGGAAGTGATCATGAGGATCGCAGAGGCAGGACATGAGATCGGACATCATGGATATGCACATGAGAGATTTGCGGGAAAAACAACAGAGGAGCAGATCGAGATCATTGAGAAGACTCAGGCAATCTTTAAAAAGCTTATCGGTCATGAAGTAACAGGCTTCCGTACTCCATCCGGTGACTGGGCAAAGATCACACCGCAGCTTCTGTATGAGAGAGGCTTCCGTTATTCAAGCTCCATGCGTGGTGACGACAGACCATATCGTACGATCATAAACGGTGAGAAAACAGATTTTATCGAGATCCCTACGAAATGGGAAGTAGATGATTACGTAGCTATGGCATATAACATGTATCCGGCAGAACCGGCAGGACAGGACAGGATTTCCAGCTATCGTCTGGTAGAAGACAATTTTATGAGAGAGTTCCGCGGACATTACAGAGAGGGGCTTTGCATTTCTTATATGAGTCATCCCCAGGTAATTGGTTCCCCTGGAAGGATCCAGATCCTGAAACATATGCTGGAGCAGATCACATCCAAAGAGGATGTCTGGGTGGCAACAGGAACGGAAGTATCAGACTGGTATCGAAGCCATTCACAAGAACAGGAGGAGAAATAAGGATGAAACTGGAAAGACCAAAGTGGCCGGAAAACAAAAAATGCAGCGCCATGATCACCATCAACCTGAATGCGGAACTGTTCTGGCTGCAGTTAGATCCCACCTGCAAGGATATGCCGAAAACACTGTCTCTTGGACAGTACGGAATGACAAGAGGCGTGGACCGTATCTTAAAAATACTGGAAGAACGGGGCATCCGCGCAACATTTTTTACTCCTGGATGGGTGGCAGAGCAGTATCCGGATAAACTGAAAGCCATTGTTGAAAAAGGCCACGAAATTGCGGCGCTGGGATATCACCATGAACATATGGCACTGTTATCCGAAGAAGAGCAGGAAAGCGCCATCAAAAAAGGAATCCAGGCCATCGAAAAAGTATGTGGCGTTACACCGAAGGGATTCCGTTCCCCGGAAGGCGAGCTGACACTGGATACTTTACGGATCGCAAAGAAAAACGGGCTGGTGTATTCCAGCAATCTCTGCGATGATGACAGACCATACTGGAAAGACCTGGGAGAGGATAAGATCCTGGAGATTCCTATTCACTGGGTTAATTATGATCTTCCGTATTTTGCATTCAACTATCATCCGGCATTTCCGGCAGGACAGGGCAGGATCGCGAATTATACAGGAGTTCTGAATAACTGGAAAGATGAATTTTTCGGATGTCATGAATATGGCCTCTGCTATGTTCTGCAGCTGGATCCGGCAGCCATCGGTGCACCGGGCAGGATCGGACTTCTGGAAGAACTTCTGGATTATATTGAAACTTTTGATGGTGTATGGTGGACAACCGGTGAGAAAATGTATGAATACTGTCTGAAAAGCAGTCAGGATCGGTAAGAGGGCATACATATAACGGGAAAAGAAGGGAGAGCATTCATGGCTCATATATTTGAACTGGTAAATCAGCTTTTTGCACAGGTAGTTCCGGTGGCGGATTTTCTCTGGGACTTTCCGACAAACATTGATGCATACGCAAACATTCCGATCCTGGGGCAGCTGTCCATTGCATTTCTGCTTCTTCTTGGCGGAAGTTTGTATTTTACTTTACGGTTTGGTTTTGTGCAGGTAAAAGAATTTAAGACAGGAATCCGTCTTCTGACTTCCAAACAGCAGGCAAAGGTTGGAACTTCCCAGCTTGCGGCATTTCTGGTCAGTATGGGCGGCCGTGTGGGAGCCGGAAATATTGTCGGCGTAACCGGAGCGGTAACTATTGGAGGACCGGGAGCGATCTTCTGGATGTGGGTTTCCGCATTCCTGGGGATGGCAACCTCTTTCTGTGAGGCAACACTGGCACAGATCTTCAAAGAGAGAAAAGACAACGAATACGTAGGAGGTTTTACCTTCTATATCCAGAAGATCTGGAAAAACAAAGCATGGATCGGTGCTGCAATGTGTATCATGTATCTGATCTACAACATGCTGAGTATTCCGGTACATACGTTCCATGTATTTACAGCAGTAAGCTCCATTGCAGATGAAGTAACGGGAAAAACAACGCAGGTAACAGATCCGCTGTATTATGTCATTGCTATCGCGATCATCGTGATTATCGCTGTGATCACCTTTGGTGGAATCAAAAGCGTAACAAAATTTTCCGATGCGGTTGTACCGGTGATGGCAGGTTTATATGTTCTGATCGTGCTGGTACTGATCGTTCTGAATATCGGAAAAGTGCCGGGATTTTTTGCAGCTGTATTTGTGGGAGCATTTAAACCAAGTGCTATTTTCGGCGGAGCATTTGGTGTGGCTATGGCGCAGGGACTGAAACGAGGACTTTTATCCAATGAGGCTGGTATGGGTACTGCGACACAGGCTTCCTCTATTGCAGATGCCAATCATCCATGCGAGCAGGGATTCATTCAGTCCATCGGTGTATTTGTAGATACGATCGTGATCTGTTCCCTGGCTGGTTTTGTGGTAACTGCAGGTGCCATCTGGAATAATCCGTCTATTGACTGGGATGTGATGAAAGCCAACAAGATCGGAACTTTCCTGACTTCAGTCAAGGAACTGGTACCAGGTGACGGAATCCTGGATGTGATCGTATTTATCATCGTGGTTGTTGCATTTGGATTGTTTGCGTTTACAACACTTCTCTGTGACCTGACTTACACAGAGATTGCGGCAAACAAGATTTCCAAGAATAAGAAATTCATCTACTTTACAAGATGCCTTGGCGCGCTGATCTTTGTTCCTCTTGGAACTCTGACTGTACTGTCCGGACTTCAGCTGGATAACCTGTGGTATGTATCTGACCTGATTAATGTAATTTTGATCTTTGTGAACATCCCTACACTTCTGGTTGGAAGAAAACTGGTTACCAAAGCATACGAAAATTACAAGAAAAATCCAGGCAAGCGTTTTATTGCGTCTGAGATTGGTGTAGAATCGGATGTATGGACTGTTGAAGCAGCAAAAGAAAGCAGGTAAAAAATGAAAATAAAAGTGATCATGTCGGATAAGGCCATGAGCCGGGAAACCATGGATGCAAGGGAGCGTATGTTGAAAGCGGCACTTTCTTCCGATGCGGAAGTTTCTGTGGACTGTATCAAAAAAGGCCCGGATGAACTGGACTGTAATACAGACGAAGCTTTTGCGGCAGCGGAAATGGTGAAGGAGAGTATCCGTGCGGAAAAAGAAGGATACGATGCCATTGTGATCTACTGTTTCAGCGATGTGGGGATTGATGCCATCCGTGAAAATGTAAGAATTCCGGTGATTGGTCCCGGAGAAACCAGCCTGGCTGCGGCAAGTATGATCTGTAACCGTTTTACGGTGCTGACTTCGGAGAGTATCAATATTCCGAGAACCTACCGTCGTCTGATGCGAAACGGCATTGCCAGGGAAAAGATGGCAGCGGTCCGGGCGCTAGATATTCCAATCGGGGAGCTGCGCTCCAATCCGGAAGTAACGGAAAAATATCTGAAAGCGGTCTGCAAAAAAGCGGTGGAAGAAGATCATTCCGACGGGATTATACTTGGCTGTCTTGGAATGGCAGGATACGGAGAAAAACTGGAAAAAGAACTTCCGGTGAAGATCATCGATCCGGCATTTCTGGCTGTTGCGTATGCGGAATTGTGCGTAAGAGTTGGAATGAGACACATACCGGCAGTTTATCCGGTTTTTACAAACAGCAGTAACGTAGAATTATAAACAGAAAAATAACAAGGCAGAAACACTTTCCGGCTTAGACCCGGAAGGTGTTTTTTTGCATATAAAACAGAGATATGAAACTTGTAAATACCCGATCTTTACGGCATAATAATTCTATGGAATGTTTTGAGGAGGAATGAGTATGAGGAAAAAGATCAAAGGTCTGATCATGATGGCAGTTCTGTTAATCTGCTTTTCAGTTCCGGCAGCAGCGGCAACAGAAAGTTTTCATTTTGAGCAGAAAACGGATTCTGTGCAGGTAGGAAAAACCAAAGAGCTGACAGTTTACAATCATGGAAAAAAAGTAGATCCAAAGAAGGTTCAGTGGAAAAGCAGTAATCCAAAGCTGGCAGCCATATCCAATGGAAAAGTTACCGCAAAAAGCTGGGGAAATGTTCAGATTTCTGCTGTTTATGGTGGGAAAAAAATTTCCTGTAAAGTGTATACATATAATCAGATTATATACACAGATTTTACCGGATATAAAACAACCCCGATAAAAACAAAAAAGGGAAGAACAGTACAGCTGAAGCCGGAAAAACATGGAAGCACAGTGTTTTATAAATCTTCGAACACGAAAATCGCAACCGTTTCATCCAGTGGTGTTGTAACACCAAAAACAACAGGAACTGTAAAGATAACCTGTATATCTTTTGGAAAAAACAGATATATCGCATCTGCAAAAGTTGTGGTTGGAGCAGAACTGAAATCCATTTCGACTTCTTCAGAAATTGTAATGAATAAGGGGGAACAGAAAACGCTGAAAGTGACTGTTCATCCAGCAAATGCATATGTAAGAACAATAACTTATGCCACATCCAACAGCGCTGTTACAGTATCCAAGACAGGAAAAATCACAGCAAAAGCTCCCGGCCTTGTGAAGATTACAGTGACGGCAGATGGTGGAAAAAAGATAAAGAATACCATACAGGTATACGTCCAGGACAAAAAGACAGGCACATCCAATACACCTCTGAATGGAAATACCGGTATGATTCTGCACAGAGGATTAAGTCTGGAAGCACCGGAAAATACACTTCCTGCGTTCAGCCTTGCAGGGCAGAGAGGCGCGGAGTATGTAGAAACGGATGTACGACAGCTGAAAGACGGGACATTTGTGATTTTCCATGATTCTAATCTGCTTCGTATGTGTGGCGTTGATAAGAAAATTGAAAATCTCACATATCAGGAAGTAAAGAAGTATCCGGTTATTGCGGGAACAAATGCTTCTGCATATAAAAATAATACGATTCCTACACTGGAACAGTATCTGCAGTGCTGTAATAAATATTCCATGACGCCCGTGATCGAAATCAAATCAAATCTGAATCAGAACGGTGTTGCAAAGTTCAATCAGATCATAAAAAAATCCAGAAAAAGTCCAGTTGTGATCTCGTTTAAGGAAGAACCACTGATCATGCTCAGGCAGATAAACAGAACTGTAAGCATACAGTGGATACTCCGGGATCAGATTACCAGTGCAGCGCTGAATGAATGTGTCAGATATAAATTTGACATAAGTGCCCAGTATGGATGTACCTACAGAAATATAATAGCCAAAGCACATTCGAAAAATATTAAAGTCGCATTGTGGCTGTTTACAGATTCCAGTATTGCAGACTGTTATAAAAACTGGGGTGCAGATTACCTTACCTGTGAGAGAATGATGTAAGAGGCATTAGGGAGGAGTTGAAACGGTATGGAAACAGAAATATCAGGAAGATTGCTTATTACCGGAGATCTACATGGTGACACTGCGGCATTAACGATGCTTGCCAGACAGCTTCGAGAGGGAGATGCATTATTTGTTGCCGGAGATTTTGGATTTGTATTTTGGGATAATAAGGATGAGCATGTATTTTTGGATGATGTAGACCGGTTTCTTCAGAAAATAAACGGATATGTTATTTTTGCGGATGGAAATCATGAGAATCACCGTGCGCTGAATAAATTTCCCGTTGAACAATGGAATAACGCCAGAGTTCATATGATCCGAAGCAGGATCATTCATGTGCTTCGAGGAGAAGTCCTCTGTCTGAAAAAGAAACGGATATTCTGTTTTGGAGGAGCTTTTTCCATAGACAGGGCATATCGTACTCTGAACAAAAGTTACTGGAAGGAAGAAGTTCCCTCTGAGGAAGATTATGAGAACGGAAACAAAAATCTTAAGGCCTGTGACTATAAGGTAGATTATGTGATCACACATACCTGTCCATTAAATCTTATACCTTCACTTGGGGGATATCACTCGGCGATGGAAGAACGGCAATTGCAGAATTATCTGCAGTATGTAAATGAGACGGTATATGATTCACTGACCCGGTGGTACTTTGGGCACTGGCACAGAGATCAGGAATTTGGCGAAAAGTTCCGGGTGATCTATCTGGATCTTGTAGATATGGAAACGGGAAAAAAGATCTGGTGATTATCCTTGCTTTTATACTGGTATCGGGCTATACTAATGAGACATATATCTGATTAATGGAGGGTTTTACAAATGAAAATTGCAGCAACATACGACAACGGAAATATTTTCCAGCATTTTGGAAAAACGGAGTTTTTCAAGGTGTACGAGGTAGAGGATAACAAGGTTGTTTCCAGTGAAGTGATCGGTTCCAATGGTACCGGACATGGTGCACTTGCAGGACTTCTTGCAGAGCAGGGAATCAGCGTTCTGATCTGTGGAGGAATCGGCGGTGGAGCACAGAGTGCACTTGCTGAGGCTGGTATTGAGTTATGTTCCGGAGCACAGGGTGATGCAGATGCGGCTGTAGAGGCTTATCTGAAAGGTGAGCTGGTATCTACCGGTGTGAACTGTGATCATCATCATGAGGAGGGACATTCCTGCGGAAGCCATGAAGATGGACACTCCTGCGGCGGTCATGAGGAAGGACATTCCTGTGGAAACTGTGGCGGCGGATGTGGTTCCCAGCCGGCGATCACAGGTCCTAACGTTGGAAAAACCTGCCGTACCCATTACAGAGGAACCTTTAACGATGGAACACAGTTCGATTCTTCTTATGACCGTGGCGAGCCGCTGGAATTCATCTGCGGAGCCGGTCAGATGATCAAAGGCTTTGACGCAGCAGTTGCAAACATGGAAGTAGGACAGGTGGTAGATGTTCACCTGATGCCAGAAGAAGCTTACGGAATGCCGAATCCGGATGCCATCTTTACTCTTGAGATCGCACAGCTTCCAGGTTCTGAGGATCTTACTGTAGGACAGCAGGTATATCTCTCCAACCAGTACGGACAGCCGTTCCCGGTTAAAGTAAACGCAAAAGATGAAAAGACCATTACTTTCGATGCCAACCATGAGATGGCAGGTAAAGAGCTGAATTTCAGAATTGAATTAGTAGAAGTAAAATAATCAGAAACAGTGGGAGGTGCTGTATGGGAGCATATGGCATCTCTCTTTTTGTCTGAAGGAAGGTGGGTTTTCCGGTGAGGATTTCTATGATACCATTTGGACTGCTGTCCGGTTTTATGGACAGTAAAGAAATACGGATCACAGAGCTGGGAGAAAATGGATTTCGGTTTCGGCTTGCAGAGGAATGTCCGGAGCCGGAGCGGTTTCTGATCTGTTTTTATGATATGAAAAAAGCCGGGTATCGGAAGGTGGAGATCCGGAAGTTTGAAATGAACGCAGTGGCGGGGACTTCGGCAGCGGAAGAGTGGTGCGTACAGGAAAATGATGGCTCTTTTTTCAGGGAATATTCTGTGAGAGTAGAACAGAAAGACTATATGGAAGAAGTTCAGCGTCTGGCCGGAGAGTACAATAGATATATTCGCCTGAAACTGGAGGGCGATGATGGAGAGCTGGCGAAGGCACTGACCGGTTATCCTGCGGAACTGGATGAGGTGCATTGTGAGAGCCTGGAAGAGCAGAGGAAGCTGTGGTTTGGAGAGAATTCCAGTTCTATAAGACAAAATCCGGATGCAGATCAGAGTGTAGAAGAATCATTTTTGGACAAAGAAACAGAGTTTGCCCTGGAACTGAACAATACTTCTCTGTATGAAGAATATCTGCGTCAGCTGTTAAAGGATTTTCTGGCGTCTTACTGGCAAAAGAATTATCTCACTCACAGCTGGCTTGCAGGCCGGACACCGGAGAGATTTTATATTGGAAATCAGTTTTGCCATAACCTGTTTCCCACAGAAGAACAGCTTTTTTCTATTATGGATAAAATGCGATCGGAAGGACTGGAGATCACGCTGGCATTTTCTTATATCCGGGAATTTATGCTTCCTTCTGTGGGAAAACTTCTGGAAAAAGTGGATAACTGGTGCTGTATTCATGGGATGAATGTGGAAATCGTAGTTAATGACTGGGCCGTGGCGGAAATGCTTCATGGAAAAACATCTCATTTGTGTCCTGTTTTTGGGACACTGCTCAATAAACGGAAAAAAGATCCGCGGATGAAATATAAATCCGGTGATATCTCATTGTTTCAGCAGAACAGTCTGAATGCGGAGTTTTACCGGGATTTTCTGGCGGAAGAGTTTCATATCCACAGATATGAATGGGAATCCTGCGGTTATCCACAGGAGTTTCCTCCTGGGAAAAACAGCCTTCATCTGCCTTTTTATCAGACAAATACTTCCCAGTATTGTCCGCTGTATGCCCTGTGCACTACAGGGGACCGTGGCACGCAGCAGCTTGCAGAACACTGTCCGAAATTCTGCGAAAAATACGCACTGCTTTACCCGGAACATTTACACATGATGGGACGGTATAACTCTCTGTTCGGTGTGGATAAAACATTTCTGGAGTCACCGGAAATGTGGAAAAAAATAAAGGGCATAAAACCGGACCGCATTGTTGTGAATCTGTGACGGGGAGGAAAGAACTATGAAAATCACAGCTGGATTAGGCTCCATAGATGAATATGAACGTTTCGTGCAGGCAGGAGCAGATGAATTTTTCTGTGGCTATGTTCCGTTTTCCTGGGCGGAAAAATATGGCACGGTAATGCCGTTAAACCGCAGGGAAGTTCTCTGTTACAATGTGCAGCTTGGCGCATACAGTGAGCTGGAGATTCTTTCCCATATGGTGAAAAAATATAAAAAACCGGTACATCTTACTTTCAATTCCCTGTATTATCTTCCGAAGCAGTATCCGGAGATCGGGGATATCATAGAGCAGTGCATGAAACTGGGATTTCGAAGTTATATCATTGCAGATCCGGCGCTTTTTGCTTATCTGAAAAAAAGGGGGATTTCCTGCGAGATCCATCTCAGCGGAGAGACAGGGGAAGTGAACAGTGAGATGGTAAAAATGTTCCGGCGTTTTCCACTGAAGCGGATAATTTTTCACCGGAAAAATACATTCCAGGATATGCAGTCCGTGATCGCAGCAGAGAGAGAGGCGGAAAAACAGTCAGGCATCCGGCCGGAAAAAGGGATGGAATTCGAAGCTTTCGTGCTCAATGAAATGTGCCAGTTTACGGGAGCATTCTGCAATTCTCTGCATTGTGATGAGATGGGATATCTTTGCAGGGTGCCTTACTGGCTGGGTACTGTGCGGGATGACGATGTTATTCCCGAAAAGATGCGGGATCTTCAGGCGCAGGTCTGGGAGCGGGAACCAGATCCATCTGCTTATGATGACATAGGCTATCTTTGCGGAGAAACAGGCTGTGGTTTATGTGCTCTGTACAGGATGAAGCAGGCGGGGATTACCCATCTCAAGCTGGTCGGCCGTGGAAATTATGTGGATCACATGGAAAAAGATATCCGGAATTTGCGAAAGGCGCTGAACATTCTGGAAACAGCAGAAAATGAGGAAGAATTTCAGTGTACGATAAAATGTACAGTATTTCCCAATGGGTGCAGCGGAAGGTGTTATTATCGATAACAGAGTGTGATAGTTTTCGGTTGAAGTTGCAGTTTTGGGCGGGGTATTATAATATTAAATACTAGTACAGGATCAGGGAAAGGACATTACGAATTTATGCTGAAACAGTTTTTTAAATATATTTTTCAGAGTATTGCAGGTATGATCGGGATATCGGTTTATATTCTGGCGGATACTTTTTTTATATCGGTTCATTCGGGAGCGGACGGGCTGGCAGTTCTGAATCTGATCCTTCCGGTGTATGGCGTAGTCTATGCCATTGGAGCGATGATCGGTATCGGCTCAGCTACCAGATTCGGGATCAACAGAGCCAAGGGTGAGGACACGGATCATTATTTTCTCCAGTCCGTTTTCTGGAGCGTTCTGTGCAGCGTGCCTTTTATTATCACAGGTATTTTTGCACCAGAGAAATTTCTGCATCTTCTTGGCGCAGATGCGGGTCTGACTGCCCTTGGAAAAAGCTATCTCCGGATCATGCTGATCACTACACCATTGTTTATGACAAATTATACGTTTACCGCGTTTGCCCGAAACGATCAGGGAACGTCCACAGCCATGACCGGCGCAATTTCTGCCAGTTTGTTTAATATTGTGTTTGATTACATTTTTATGTTCCCTATGAAGCTGGGACTTGCGGGAGCGGCACTGGCGACAGCCATTAGCCCTGCGATCACCATGGCCATCTGTACCACCCATTACCTGGGGAAAAAGAATCACGTGGGATTCCGGTGGGTACGGCCTTCCATCCGTCATCTGGTTTCCTGCTGTCAGCTTGGAATTTCGGCTTTTGTGGGAGAGCTTTCCTCAGCGATTATTACGATCATTTTTAACATGCTGCTTCTTGGAATTGCGGGAAATGTAAGCGTGGCAGCTTATGGAGTGGTGGCCAATCTTTCTCTTGTTGCAATGTCCATCTTTAACGGACTGGCACAGGGAGCACAGCCTCTTATCAGCAAAAGCTACGGAGAAGGACAGCGTGACCATGTAAAAAGCCTGCTTCGCTGGAGCCTGATCGCCAGTGCAGTGCTGGAAGCGGTGACGATTCTGGTGGTGTGGGGATTTACAGACAACCTGATCGCTGTTTTTAACAGTGAAAATAATCAGCAGCTTCTGGATTATGCTCATGTGGGACTGCGGATTTATTTCCTGGGCTTCCTGTTTGCAGGGATCAACATTATGCTGGTAGCGTATTTTTCGGCAGTGGACCGTGCTGTTCCTGCGATCACCGGATCTCTTATGCGAGGAGTGATCGCCATTGCCATCAGTGCGGTGATCCTTTCCAGACTGTTTGGGATCAACGGAGTGTGGAGTTCATTTTTGAGCTCGGAGATCATTACCTTTGTCGTACTTCTTGTGCTGGCGAAGGCAGGGGAGAAAAGAGGATTAAAAAATGAAATTTGATCGTGTAAGAAAAGAAGAGGCAGATACCGTTTTAAAATTATATCGTTCGTTGCTGGGAACGCCCTACTGTGTGTGGACAGAAGACTACCCGACAGAAAAAGAGGTGGAATTTGATTTTTCCAGAGATGCCCTGTTCTGTATGCGTGACGATGACGGGAATATCATAGGTGTGATTTCCATTGATGATGATCCAAACGTGGAATGTCTCACATGCTGGTCGAAAACCATGGTGCCGTCGGCGGAAGTCTCTCGGGTGGGAGTATACCAGGAATTTCAGAACCAGGGAATTGCTCGGGAACTTCTGGCGGGCGTGATGGAAGAACTGAAGAACCGGGGATATCAGGCCGTGCATCTCCTTGTTGCAAAAGATAATGTAAAAGCGCTCCGTTCTTACGATAAGCTGAATTTTGAGAGCGTGGGAGAGTGCGAACTCTGGGGACATATGTACTGGTGTTATGAGAAAGAATTATAGAAAGAATTGAAAAAAATATGCACTTTTCAGACTGGGTATTGATGAACAACCAGTAAGGGAGGTGCATATTTTTGTATAAATCGCAAGTGCTTCGATCATGTTTAAGATAATGTATCCGCCGACAGAGGCATTTAAATCCTCCGGCAGCTGTCCCTCTCAATTAGATGATGGGGCACAATAATCTTCGTAGCCGGAAGGTTCGGATTTTCGATATGGCTGATCATCTGCGTAGCTGCTTCCATTCCAAGTTGCCCGGAATTGATATCAATGGAAGTCAGCTGAGGGGAAGTCAGTCTGGCAAACAGAGAGTTATTAAAGGAAAGGATGGACAGATCTTCCGGTATGGAAATCCCCGCCTCCATACAGATCCGCTCCAGAGAAAGTGCCAGGATGTCATCACTGACCAGCATGGCGGTAGGACGATCCTCGCTGGTAAGCAGCTTCCGAAGCTCCTGAAATTCATTCTGGGATGCCCCCGGAACTTCAATACAGTATTCCGGCTGTACCGTCAGTCCGTGGTTCAGAAGAGCCGCCATATAGCCTGTTTTTCGGTCTGCGGAAAAGACCAGGGAATTATCGACACCCAGATATGCGATCTTCCGGTGGCCCAGTGCATAGAGATATTCGGTGGCTTCCTGACCAGCCAGAAGGTTGTCGTTATCAATATAGATGGTGTGGTTCGTGTACTGTGCCGGTTTTCCGATGAGGATATAGAGAAGTCCCTCACTGAAAAGAAAATCAATGACAGGGTCGTTCACACGGGAATAAAGAACAATAAATCCATCCACCTTACCGCTTCTGGACATGGAACGGACCGCAGTCAGGATTTCCTCTTCATTCTGACCGGTGACGATAGTGCTGATATACTGATGGGCGTTGCAGTAGTGGCTGATTCCACGGATCGCCTCCAGATAAAAAGAGTTCTCATAAGTTTCTTTCGGTGACGGAGGCAGGATAATACCGATGGAACGGGAAATCTGAGCGGCCAGATTGCTGGCCTGGAAATTCGGCTCATAGCCAAGCTCTGCCATGGCTTTTCGTACACGTTCCTTGGTTTCCTCACTGATGGATGGATTATTCTTGCAGGTTCTGGAAACAGTGGAAGGGGACACCCCGGCCAGAGCTGCCACATCTTTGATGGTTACTGCCATAAAATTTGCCTCCTTATGGATATGCCGGATCAAAGCGGAAGTATGCCTCTGATCCGGCTTTTTTATCTCAGTCTGATAGAGATATTGTAGTTCATAACAAGGATACTGTCAAACATATTGCACGTAAAATTGCATGAAATTGCGTAAAAACAGATGCACAGAGAATCAGGTAGTGAGATGCAGACAGATTTCTGCTTGGCATGATGAAAAACTGCACAAAATCAGGATGTAAAAATTGTAAGAAAGGTAGAAAAGAAAAAAATGCATTGCACTTCATGCAAAATGGACGTATAATTTACGCAAACGGTTGCGTAAATTATATGAATATGCATCCGTGAGAGGATAATAGATAAGATGCTCTGAGATGCAGGGCTCAACATAAGGAGAGAAAAGATATGGATAAAAGAGCAGCCGGCATTCTGATGCCGATCACAAGCCTGCCGTCAGAGTACGGTATTGGATGTTTTTCAAAAAGTGCCTATGATTTTGTGGATTGGCTGAAGGAAGCAGGACAGAGCTACTGGCAGATCCTTCCGCTGGGCCCTACAAGCTACGGAGATTCTCCGTATCAGTCCTTCTCTACCTTTGCGGGAAATCCGTATTTTATCAGTCTGAAGGCACTGGTGGAGGAAGGCGTTCTTACAAAAGAGGACTGCGAGAAAGTTAACTGGGGAAAAAGAGCGGACAGCGTAGACTACGAGAAGATTTATAAAGGACGTTACAAACTTCTCCGCAAAGCTTACGAGAACAGCAACATCAGCGAAAATCAGGATTATCAGAGATTCGTGGCAGAGAATAAATGGTGGCTTTCCGACTATGCACTTTTTATGGCTGTGAAAGATCAGTTCGGCGGTGTGGAGTGGACCAAATGGGCGGAGGATATCCGTCTCCGCTGGGGAAATGCCATGGATTACTATCGCAGAGAACTGTATTTTGATATTGAATTCCAGCAGTATATGCAGTTTAAATTCTATGAACAGTGGATGAAACTGAAAAAATATGCCAACGAAAAAGGCATCCAGATCATTGGTGATATTCCGATCTATGTAGCTATGGACAGTGCGGATACCTGGGCTCATCCGGAGCTTTTCCAGCTGGATGAGGAGAATGTACCGACAGCGGTAGCCGGATGCCCGCCAGATGGATTTTCCGCAACCGGACAGCTCTGGGGAAATCCTCTGTACCGCTGGGATTATCACAGAAATACCGGATATCAGTGGTGGCTTTCCAGACTGAGCTATGTATTCCGTCTTTATGATGTGGTAAGAATTGACCATTTCCGTGGTTTTGATGAGTATTTTTCTATTCCGTACGGTGCGGAAAATGCCATTGGCGGCCACTGGGAAAAAGGTCCTGGGATCGATCTGTTCCGCAAAGTGGAGCAGGTCCTTGGCTGGAAGCAGGTCATTGCGGAGGATCTTGGCTATGTAACAGATTCCGTTCGCCAGCTTGTCCATGACAGCGGTTTCCCGGGAATGAAAGTCCTGGAGTTTGCTTTTGACTCCAGAGATTCCGGATGTGCCAACGATTACCTTCCGCATAACTATCCGGAGAACAGCGTGGCATACACAGGAACCCACGATAATGAGACCATTGCCGGATGGTGGAAGAGTATTACGGTAAAAGAGCGCAAGCTTGCCAGAGATTATCTCTGTGATAACTGGACACCGGATAAAGATCTGTACAAATGTTTTATCAGTATGGTTATGCGAAGTAGTGCAAAACTCTGTGTGATCCCCATGCAGGATTACATGGGGCTGGATAACAGCTGCAGAATGAACCAGCCGTCCACAGTAGGAAAGAACTGGAAGTGGAGAATACGTAAGAGAGAGCTGACGATCAAACTTCAGAAGGAGATACATGGAATGACACTTCGTTATGGACGGATGAACTGGTCCGATTAAAAGGAACGTTCATGAAGTATATTCCGTTTAAACGGGACGTGGAAGAGAGTGGAAAGATTTTAGATAGAATCGTAGTTTTTTGTGTGATATAATGCTGTTTCGTGGAGGCAGCTGTCAGTAAAGGGGAGGCTGACAGCTGTCTTATTTTAACCGAATGCGGATGATTTTATCCGCTTACAGCAAGGGGAGAATTATGACAGGAAAAACACACGCGGCAGTCGGACTTGGAACGGTACTGGCAGTTACACAGCCCTCCACAGTTTCCGGTCTGGTACTTGCCGCAGGAACAGGAATGCTTGGAGCGCTGATCAGTGACATTGACGTGGGAACTTCCAAGTCCCATAAAGATGCGGACCGGATTACGCTGATCGCGGTACTGCTTGTGGCAGCAGAGATCGCACTGAATTATTTTTATGATTTTTCCATCTGGGAAAAGATCCGAAATGACCAGTCCATGGCACCGGTAGCTATGGGGGTTATTATTTTTATTGCAGTCTGTGCCTTTGGAAAAAATCAACCGCACCGGTCGTTTATGCATTCCATTATGGCCATGGCCATTTTAAGCGGAGCGCTTTCCATGGTATCTGTACAGCTGGTACCCTACTTTGTGACAGGCTTTGCGTCCCATCTGATACTGGACTGTTTTAACCGGAAACGGGTCCGGATTCTGTATCCGCTGCCAGGAGGAATTGCGCTGGATTTCTGCAAGGCAGGGGGCTTTGTTGACTCACTGCTTTTCAAACTGGGATCTGTGGCGGTGATCTTTGAGATCGTGTATCTGGCTGTGCGGATGGGTGAGAGCTGGAAGTTTTTTCAGATGTAGAGGATATCTTATTTACCGAGTGCAGATATTGCAGGAATTGAAGGTTGAGACAAAAAAGGAGCAGATTTTCCAATTGTGGAAGATCTGCTCTTTTTTTACAAATTAACATATGTAAGTGTGATTATTTTTTCTTTCTGATCTTGCAGGCGCATGCTGTATAAAGTACGTCTGTGGAAGAGTTCAGTGCTGTCTCGCAGGAATCCTGGATAACACCTACGATGAAACCAACACCAACTACCTGCATGGCAACATCATTGGGGATTCCAAAAAGGCTGCAGGCCATGGGGATCAGAAGCAGAGAACCACCGGCAACTCCGGAAGCACCTGCCGCACTTGCAGCAGCCAAGATGCAGAGGATCAGAGCGGTGGGGAAGTCTACGCTGATACCAAGTGTATGTGCAGCTGCCAGAGCCATGATGGAAATGGTAATCGCAGCACCCCCCATGTTGATGGTTGCACCAAGAGGGATGGAGATGGAATAGGTATCCTCATCAAGTCCAAGGTCTTTGCAGAGCTCCATGTTTACCGGAATGTTGGCAGCAGAGCTTCTTGTGAAAAATGCTGTGAGTCCACTGTCTTTCAGACAGCGAAGAACCAGCGGATATGGATTCTGACGTGTGCAGATGAAAGTAACGACCGGATTGATCACCAGTGCAACAAAGAGCATGGTTCCAACCAGTACACAGATCAGACGGCCATAGCTTAAAAGTACGCCAAGTCCCTGCTCGGAGATGGTTGTGAAGATCAGGCCCATGATACCGAATGGAGCAAGACTGATGATCCATCTGACTGCTGTGGAAGTTGCATCGGAAATGTTTTCGATGACAGTCTTGGTGGTTTCACTTGCGGCCTTCAGTGCGATACCGAAAATGATAGCCCATGCAAGGATACCGATATAGTTTGCGTTCACAAGTGCGTCAACCGGGTTGGAAACAATGTTCATCAGAAGATTTTTGAGGACTTCTGCAACACCGCTTGGTGGAGTGACATCGGAAGTATTTGTATTCTCGGAAAAAGTCAGCATGATCGGGAACAGACGGCTGGAGATAACAGCTGCCAGTGCTGAAAGTATATTTCCAAGAAGGTAAAGTACAACGACGAATTTCATGTTTGTTTTCTGGCCTTTTCCCATGTGGCACAGAGAGCTCATTACCAGGAAGAACACCAGAAGTGGAGCAATTCCACGGAGAGCACCGACGAACAGGTCACCGAGAATGGAGATCACAGACGCCTGCGGGATGGCAAGGCCGAGGATGATACCAACGATCAGACCGCAGATGATACGTTTGATCAGATTGATGCTGTTCCATTTTTGAATCAGGTTTTTCATAACTACTTTTCCTCTTTCCTATTGTGTGAGAATGCTTTTTTGCTGTTTCGAGATGTAATACTAATACTGCATCACGTAAAAGCACAATGTAATGATTATATACAATTTTGTCCGTCTTGTAAAGACAAATGTACAACAATCACGAAAAAAGTAATTATATATCAATGTTTTTTTTGTTTCGTGACAGTGACAGGAAGGAAAAAAGTCCAAGAGCCAGAACACTGGAAAAAATACCTGCACGTAATCCAGGTGCATGGTAACGCAGCTGGATGGTATTATGGCCTTTGGAAACCGGAACAGCGATAAAGGTATTTTCTGCCTGATATTTTGTGGATTTTTTTCCGTTGATATAAAGATCCCATCCGTTTTCGTCAGGAACAGTAAGCAGGAGTGTTTCCTCATCAGCGGCATCATATTCTGCCAGCACTTCTCCCTTTTCCATTTTCTGTATGGTACAGGAACGGCTGCGTAAAAGATCGGTTACATTTTTCAGAACCTGAGTATTCAGAGTTGCCGCACATAATCCGTAGTCGTCTTTGTAATTGCCTTCATCATTGAGAAGACGGATGGTTACCGTATCGCCGGATTTGTATTCTCCCAGATAGAGAATGGGATTTTCATACCAGGGATTGGTTTTGAAATACTGGCCGTTGACCTCAATATTTGTATTATTGGCTTCATTGGAAAAATAACAGTAAAAGGCGCCATCAGCAGGAACTTTAAGTTCCCAGGAGGTCCATGAATTTCCATCGGTATCCTGAGACTGGATTTCGGCACTGGTGTAGAGACCGTCTCCCTGTCCGGACAGGTGTTTGCACAGGAGGGTCTGATTTTCAAATACATTTGTACCATAATCCTCAGCTGTTTCCAGATTGTTTACGGCATAACCAAGAGGAAGTGCGTAAGGGTTGCGGTAAAGACGGATGCCGTCCAGAATGTCCTGACGGATTTGTTCACAGCCGGTAATGGGTTCTCTGGAATAAATGTATTTTACACCAAGGAGAGAATCTATAACCAGATTGGCAGTGTAGGGAACCAGGGTGGTATCGTTGGTGTATCCCATTTTTCTGAGAAAAACGGCTTCTTTTACATTGTTGGTAGAAGTATAGTTGGAAACGGAACTGTATCCCAGTGCCAGAGATTCATTGGCTCCACGCATGGGAGTTCTGGAAAAGTTTTTGTCAACACGGTACAGAGACTGGTCACTGTCCATCAGATCCGCAAGCTCCTCTTTCATTGTGGCAGTATAGGAGCGGTACCATTGTACATTTTCTGTATGATCTGAAAAAATCATCTGCATTTTTGAGGAAAACTCATAAGTGGTACAGAGAAGAAGCAGGCAGACAGAAAGCAGTGCAGCGATTCTGCGGGGCTTTTTCTTTATAATAATAAGACCGATTCCGGTTATCAGTGCGGCAAAGCAGCTGAAATACAGACGGTTCTGGTTTCCATAAGGCCGTATCATGTCAAAGATCATTCCGGTGCCTGCAATGATCAGTGCGGCAAAAATCAGATATTTCTGACGGATATAACGGATTTCACTGGCACACATTCCTGCAATGGCAATCATAAAGAGACCGTATATAAATGCATAACGATAGGTGTGCGAAGTAGGAATACGAAATGCCGTAAAAATATAATTCAGCGGGCGAAATGCAAAAATCAGGATAAATCCGAAAAAATAAGCAGCAGCCAGTTTTTTGCGAAATGCGCTGGGGCCTTTTGCAACAAGAAAAAGGACTGTCAGAAAAAGGACAAATGATCCGATGTATACAGGTGGGATATACTCATTCCATGTGAGAACATCCGGTTCCAGAAAGAAATCCCGGAATCCTTCCAGATAGGAAAAACCAAATGCCGGCTTAAATATGGAAAGATCAAATCCTTCTCCGTCTTCCAGCATATGAATGGCCTGGGGAATAAACAGAATTCCGGAAGCCATGAGGCTGAGAATGGAGGTGGAGATAAAAACACCGGTTGTCTTAAGGAGCTGCCGGAATACCGGAGATTTTTTTTCATAATGAAAAAACATTTCAAATAAAAAATACAGAACCGCAAAAAGACAGAGCATATATCCGGTGTACCAGCAGGTAAGAATTCCATAAAAAAGGGAGAAAAAATAAAGGCTTCGTCTGTTCCCGGAAATCAGCCGGTAAATTCCAAGTGCAATGACAGGTGCGGCAATTACTCCGTCCAGCCACATGATATTGCTGCACTGAAGAATGTTGTAACCCATCAGTGCGTAGGATACGGAAATAAGAATCCGAAATAAAGGCGCAGGCTGAAAACGGCGGCTGATATAAATATATGAAGTAACGCTGCACAGGAGCAGTTTCAGGCAGATCAGGAGAGTAAGAAACTCTCCGATGTGTGCGGAGTCAACAAAATATACCAGCAGGTTCAACGGGGAAGCGAGATAATAGGCAAAAAGGGCTAGAGTACTTCCGCCGAGACCGGAATGAAAAGAATAAATCAGGGAATCTTTTCCGTGAAGGACATTAGAAAACCATAAAAAGAAATCCGTATACTGATATTGCATGTCGTTGTATACGAGGAGATTTTCCCCAAAGGGATAAATGTGGCTTCGAATCAGTGCGACTGTAATAATAAAGGCAGTAAAAAGTACTGCTGCAGCAGGGTGCAGCAGTCTCTTTATATGATGTTTGTGTTTCATACGTTTTCTCCTTCAGATAGTTTTGAAATCAGTAAAAGTAAGGCAGTGTTCATGTCCGGATTTTTCTGAAACTGAAAGCAAAGAACAGAACTTCCGCAAAGCCTGTAATTCCCCATGAGAAAATATACAGAAGATACAGAGCGGAAATGGTCTGGAAGTGTGCGAATACCGTATAAATCCAGATAATACGGAATACGCAGGAACCCAGGATAACAATGATGGTAGGCGGAATGCTTTTTCCAATGCCACGGGAAGCTGCGATACTGCTATCCATAAAACAGCTGAAAGCATAACAGAAGCCCATGATCCGGATTCTCTGCATACCGGCATCAATAACAGCCGGTTCTGTGGCAAACAGTGACAGAAACTGCGGCCCGAAAACAAGAAGCAGTCCACCAAGGATCGCGCCTGCGATGAAGGCATAGGTAAGGCTGACGCCATAGGATTTCAGCATACGCTTTTTGTTTCCGGCGCCCCAGTTCTGGCCGATGAAGCTTGCACATGCCGTGTAAAAAGAAAACATGACATTGTAGATCAGGGCATCGGCATTTGCGGCAGCTGCGTTTCCGGAAACCATTACCGCATCAAAGGAATTGACACCGGTCTGTACGAACAGGTTTGCAATGGCAAAGATTCCGTTCTGCAGACCTGTAGGAATACCAAGGAGCAGTACAGATTTACAGGCCTTCGGGTGAAGACGGAGCTTACGCAGGGATACCTGACATTCATCTTTTCGCCGGAGGAGGTGGATCATTACCAGAGACGCGGACACATACAGGGAGAGCGCGCTGGCAGTTGCAACACCTGCAGCAGCCATATGGCAGACGATAACAAAAAACAGGTTCAGAAGAACGTTGATCACTCCGGCAATGGAAAGATAGATCAGTGGTCGTTTCGTATCGCCGCGGGCGCTTAAAACGCCGTTACCGAAATTGTATACAGCCATGGCAGGCATACCCAGAGCGTAAATCTTCATATATAAAATAGCCTGGTCGATCAGTTCCGGTTTCGTGTTCATCATGGCCAGCATCTGCCCGGAAAACAGAAGACAGATGATACAGACCAGAAGGCCTGCGATGGCGCAGAGAAGAAGCGAGGTATGGACGGTTTCTTCCGTACCTTTTTTATTTTCGGCGCCAAGTTCGTGGGCTACGCGGACGTTGACACCTGCTCCCATGCCGATCAGGATTCCGGTAAACAAAGTGACCAGAAGCGTTGTGGAACCCACAGCTCCAAGTGCCAGGTAGTCCGCAAACCGTCCCACAACCGCAACATCACTTAAGTTAAAAAGAACCTCCAACACCTGGGACCCCATCAGGGGAAGGCTGAAGAGAAGGATATTTTTCCAGAGAGAACCGGAAGTCATCTCTATGGAATGAGATTTCTTTTTTTTATTTTCACACATAAAATTACCTCATAAAAAGTATATAAAATTCCTTCATCCAGGTTATACAATACTCTGTTGAAAAAGGTTTGTAAAGAGGGGAAAACCCCGTAAAATAAATAATTTTCAGGCAGAATATACTTGACATATCCGATGGTTCATCATAAGCTGTTGAGAGATATGGAAAAATCGAAAAGTCTTTGAAAAAAGGGGAAAAATACACATGAACAACTGGGACAATGTACGTCTGGTACCGGAGTTTAATGAGCAGGGTGTTGCCTGCTATCGTCTTGATGGCGGAGATTATGTAAACGAGTATTATATCACTTCAGAGGCAGAGACAAGAAAGCTTCTGAACACACCGGAAGTGGTTGGATATGAGGTTTATAACTGTCTGATCCCGTCTACCTGCCAGATGCTTTATTATCTGAAGGAGCAGAAGAAGGTTACCACTGCAAATATTCTTTCTATTTTAAGAGGTGCACTGAATTATCCTCTTGAGGAGGCTTGTTATAAAGAGCATATCCGTGTCCATGATATTAGCTTCCTTTCCAGCGAGCGTGTTTTTGCGGAAGATGAAATGACCGGACTTGAGATCAAGTACAGCAAACTGACTATGGTTCCGGACAGTACGCTGATGATCGGTGATATCATCGCAAGTGGTGAAACTCTGATCCATTGTCTCCGTTATGTGACTGATTTTTACAGAGAGCACGGAACAAAACTTCGTAATATTATCATCTTTACCATTGGTGGAACCAAGGGAATCGATATTCTTGAGAACCTGACAAAAGAGATCCGTGAGTTCTGGCCGGAGTTTGAAGGATTTATCACGGTATTTTATGAGGGGATTTTTGCCACCTATCAGGATAAAGGTGTTTCCGGGATCAATCTTCCGGATGTTGACTTCTACTGGAAGGGCGGAATCGTTGCACCGGAATTTCGAAGAGAGACACTTTCCATGTGCAGCCCTCTTTTTGAGAAATGTATTATCTACGATGGCGGCGCAAGACGTTATGAGATCCATGAGCATGTAGAGGAAGTACTGAAATTCTGGGAGGGAATCCTGGAGCGTGCGGACAAGATCGATTTCAAGGAGCTTCTGGACGAGAAACTTGGCTATCCGACACCGATCAGCTACGAAGACTGGCTGGCTCACAACCACTACCAGGAAATCCGCCCAGCCGACACCAAATGGCTCTACCGCCAGGAGCAGGGGTATATCGAGAGCATGAAGAACATCACACTGAAAGAACTTGCCGAGCAGAGGATCGGAGAGTTTCGAAGTGCGTTACGGAAATATATTCTGTAACAGTTTAGAGTATAAGACGTAAGTAAAAACAGCCTAGAGCAAGCTTGCTTGTGGAAGGCTGTTTTTATTTACATAACAGGTATAAAAATGGTAAAATCGGGATAGAAAAAAGGCAGGGGGGAGGAAGATTTTTGGCTCCCGTGCCAAAGGAGATTTTAAGCGAACCAGCGATATTGATATTGGGAGGGGATCATACTGTATGAAAAAGTATGAGAATTTTTGTGCATCGCTTGTAAATATGAAGACCTATGGCTTCGGGCTTTGCAGGCGAGAAATAAAACGGAATAATGAACTGGATAATTATGGATTGAACGTTGCTTTCAGTATGAACAATGGTATAATAAATGATAGCAATGAGACAGTATTTTCAGAAATAATGAAAATATAAAATACAGCAGACCAAGGAGGATCCTGTAACAATGAAAATCGGAAATGATATTTATTATGTAGGTGTAAATGACCATCAGGTAGACCTGTTTGAGGGACAGTACGTAGTACCAAACGGAATGTCCTATAACTCCTACGTGATCAAAGATGAGAAGATCGCAGTTATGGACACAGTAGACGCCAACTTCACAGAAGAATGGCTGGGAAAAGTAGCAGAAGTTCTGGATGGCGCGAAACCGGATTATTTGGTAGTTCAGCATATGGAGCCGGACCACGCCGCAAATATTGAGAACTTTATGAAAGCATATCCGGATACAACCGTTGTTGCCAATACTAAAACTTTCACCATGATGGAGAACTTCTTCCGTGGAATGGACCTGGAAGGAAAGAAACATATCGTAGCCAACGGTGACAGCCTGACACTTGGAAAACATATTCTTACTTTTGTATTTGTACCGATGGTACACTGGCCGGAGGTTATGGTCACATATGACAGCACAGATAAAGTTCTGTTTTCCGCAGACGGATTCGGTAAGTTCGGAGCCCTTGATGTGGAAGAGGACTGGGACTGCGAAGCACGTCGCTACTATATCGGAATCGTTGGAAAATACGGCCCGCAGGTACAGAAACTTCTTAAAGTAGCAGCAACTCTGGATATTCAGACTATCTGCCCGCTCCACGGACCGATCCTCACCGAGAATCTTGGACATTACCTGGAGAAATATGATATCTGGTCTTCTTATAAAGTAGAGAGTGAAGGCGTCATGATCGCCTACACCTCTGTATACGGAAATACAAAGAAAGCAGCAGAACTTCTCGCACAGAAACTGGAAGAAAAAGGCTGCCCGAAGGTTGTTGTATGCGATCTTGCAAGAGAAGATATGGCAGAGGCAGTGGAGGACGCTTTCCGCTACGGTAAACTGGTACTGGCCAGCATTACATACAACGGAGAGGCTTTCCCGTTCATGAGAACATTCATCGAGAACCTGACAGAGCGTAATTACCAGAACCGTACCATCGGCCTCATCGAGAACGGAAGCTGGGCACCTACCGCAGCTAAAGTCATGAAAGGAATGTTCGAGAAGAGCAAAAACATTACATGGCTTGAGAATAATGTGAAGATTATGTCTTCTCTTAGTGATGAGAATGTAGCAGAGATCGATGCGATGGCAGAGGAACTCTGCAAGTAATTTCTGAATGCCAGGCATATGCAGAAGAAACTGAAGATATAACATAATAAAAAGACGTGAACCCGGAACGGATATGTTTTTCCATCAATCCGTAAGGTCACGTCTTTTTTATTTACATAAATAACAAATTAAAGGTAAGTCTGTGATTTCATGATCTCATGATCCTGGAAACTGCCCCGGGATCATTACACCCTTTTACACCACATAAATCCATAAGCCGGAAGCACCACATCCTTAAGCTCCAGAGTCTGTCCTGTAATAAGATCACGGAAGGTTCCTTCTTCCTGCATCCATGCAGTTTTTTCACTGTCACTGAAGTTGAAAATTCCGATAAAACGTTCATTTCCCTTCTGGCGGAGGATGCAGAGAATGCTGTCATCATGAACATCGTAAGTATATACATCGCAGTCTTTGTCAAAAACAGATTCCTGGCGGCGGATCTGCTCCATGCGACTCAGTGTCTGGAAGATCTGGCCCTCAACAGAAGTTTTTGATTTCCGTTTTTTCGCGAGATCCCACTGGAAAGCACCGCGGTGGATATAGCGGGAATCCGCTGCTTTATCCGGATCATCTTTATAGGAATAATCATTGAGACGGCCAACTTCATCGGAACTGTAAAGCATTGGGATTCCGGACTGAGTAAGCATATATGCGTGAAGCATCAGATCTTCACGGATACCTCTTTCCGGCTTCTCATCATTTTTTTCAAAAAGTGCAGCCTCGATTCCACACATGGAAGCAGTGGTTCCGCAGAAACGGGCATCCTGAGTTACCGGGTCATCGTTATAAAGCTCTCCGCGGCTGTCGCTTCCCGGATGTTTTCCTGTGAAGAAATCGTTGAGGTAACGCTTGTGGGCCGGCTCGTCCATGCCCCAGTCTTTCAGAGTGGCGAAATCCAGTCCCCAGCCAATGTCATCATGGCAGCGGAGATAATTCAGGAAAGTATACTGCTTCGGAAGGCTGTTCACAATATCCATCTGTTTTTTCAGAAGGCGGATATCACGGGTGGCAATGCTGTTCCAGGTTGTAGCCATTGTTGTTACATTGTAAAGCATATGGCATTCCGGTTTCTCCACGGTTCCAAAGTACGGAACAACTTTTTCCGGTTCCATAACAACCTCGCCCAGAAGAACAACACTCGGGCAGACGATCTCAGCGATCATACGCATCATACGGACGATGGTGTGAACCTGTTTCAGGTTACGGCAAGGAGTTCCCAGCTCTTTCCAGATATACGGAACCGCATCAATACGGATCACATCCATTCCCTGGTTTGCAAGGAAGAGGAAGTTATACATCATCTCATTGAAAACACGGGGATTGCCATAGTTCAGATCCCACTGATACGGGTAAAAAGTAGTCATGACATAATGACCGATATCCGGAAGCCAGGTAAAGTTTCCCGGAGCAGTGGTAGGGAACACCTGAGGTACGGTCTTTTCGTACTCGTCCGGGATCTCACGGTTGTTGTAGAAGAAGTAACGGCTCATATATTCTCCGTCACCCTGGCGTGCCTTTTTGGCCCACTCATGATCCTCGGAAGTGTGGTTCATAACAAAATCCATACACAGGTTCATTCCGTTTTTGTGGCATTTGTCAGCAAGGGCAGCAAGATCCTCCATGGTACCAAGGTCCGGGCGGACTTTGCGGAAGTCGGCTACTGCGTAACCACCGTCGGAACGGCCCTTCGGGGTATCCAGGAACGGCATCAGATGCAGACAGTTTATGTTGCATTCCTTAAGATATGGAAGCTTGGCAGAAACTCCCTTGATGTTGCCGGCAAAATTGTCAATGTAGAGCATCATGCCCAGCATATCCTTCTGGCGGAACCAGTCCGGATTTTTTTCTCTTTCAAGGTCGCGGTTTTTGAGAGCACGGCGGCGTGCTGTAAAATACTGATACATCTGATCGCAGAGCTCTGCAAACATATCGTCATTGTGATAAAGCTCTGTGTACAGCCAGCGAAGCTCGTCGTGATGATGATTTAAACGTTCTTGAAAAATTTCCTGATCTTTTTTCATGATTTCCTCCCTGAGTTGTATTTATAAGCCTCCGGGCGTGGCAGCCTGAAGAATCTTTTGGTTTCTGTATAACATTTTTCCAAAGGATTATAGCACGAAGCTATGGTTGTATGAATGTTTGCATTATTATGGAATATGGAAAAATGTTATATTTATCTATAATGAAAAAATTATTTCATCAATCTGTGGTTTCACGCCGTATCAGTACAGGCGTAATTTTTTTATGGACTGGCTTCTGAAGGGGTGAAGGTTTTCTTTTTTTCATTTCATTCATTTGCTCGACAAGAAGCTCCATGGTAGTTTGTGCAATAACGTCAATCTGCTGTCCAACGGTGGTGATGGGAATGATAGATTCTGCAGCAATCGGTGAATTATCGAAACCAATAATCTGATATTCTTCCGGTAAACAGTTATATTTCTGGAAGATCAGATTGAGAAACATGTTTGCGTAAGTATCATTGGATAAAAATATGCCTTTTTTCTGGTGGGGATATTTGTTGTCAATATCCTGAAAGATCATACGCATTTTCTCGAAGATTTCCTGATAGGAATCACCCTGAACGTTAAGATTCAGCTCGTAAGGAATATTATGCTCTTTGCATGTGTCTTCAAATGCACGGATACGGTCATAGGCGGGAATGTTTTGCGGTACATGCACATTGATATGGATCAGCACATCACATTTGTTACGGATCAGAAGAGAAGTAGCCTGCGTGGATCCCATATAGTTGTCCGTGGTGACACTGCAGACATGCTCCGCTTCACGCTCAATGGCAATAACCGGGATTTTGTAGGATGCCAGTTTTTCAGAAGGAAGGGTGTGGCTCATAACGATCAGCCCTTCGATCTTATATGCCATCAGCTCGTCCAGATACTGCATTTCTTTTTCAGGGCCACCGTCGCTTACAAAAACCAGAAACTTATAGTGATAATCAGAATAGCTCCTGAGAATCTGAGTCAGCATTTCGGAATAATAATGAAGATAGAGATTTGGTACAATGATCCCTACAAATTCACTTTTTCCATTGGCAAGGACTTTGGCAAGCTTATTTTTCTTATAACCAAGCTCATCCAGAGCTCTGGCGATTTTTTCCTGGTTTTCCAGGGTGAGAGAATCCGGATGATTAAAATATCTGGAAATTGTAGTCTTGGAAAAACCAGTGTATTCTGCGATGTCAGCGAATGTCACCTGTTTTTTAGCCATGTATAAAATAGTCTCCTTTTACAGTTGAATTACGTAAGCTTCGTATAGTGAAAACAAAGCGTAAATATATGTTTATTCCATTTCAGTATAGCAATATCAGCCTGAAATAGCAATAAAAAAATAACCAGTTAAGTAACCGGTTACTTTTTTGGGGAAATCATCTGAAAATGGTTGACATACGAGGCCGGATATAGTAGTATCAGCTTATAAAGTAATCGGTTACTTAACCGGTTTCAAAAAGAGCGAAAACATAAAAAAGGGAGGAAAAAAAATGAAAAAGGGTTCTGCGAAAGCAGTTTCTACAGGGAAACGGACCTGTGCACAGAAACTGCAGTATGTAAAGAAGAACTGGCAGCTATATGTATTCTTTCTGATGCCGGCGTTGCTTCTGACCATCATCTTCAAATATGTACCGATGGGCGGTGTGCTGATCGCATTTGAGGATTACAATGTTATTGATGGTATATTCGGAAGTAAGTGGGTGGGCCTTGAATATTTCCGGAGATTCCTGTCGTCACCGGATTTTATGAATTATCTTGTAAATACTCTGAAACTTAGTATTTACGGCTTATTATGGGGATTTCCGATCCCGATCATTCTGGCACTGCTTCTGAATCAGATCCGGAGAGCCGGAATCAAGAAAAAGATCCAGCTTCTGATCTATGCGCCGAATTTTATTTCCGTTATCGTACTCTGCGGTATGGTTCGTATGTTTCTTTCACCGGTAGGTCCGCTGAATAAACTGATCGGTTCCGATGCCAACTGGATGACTATGCCGGCAGCATTTCGTACCATTTACATAGCCAGCGGAATCTGGCAGACAGCCGGATGGGCATCCATTATGTATACTGCAGCACTTGCCAATGCAAGTAAGGATCTGGAAGAGGCAGCAGTGGTGGATGGAGCAAATATCCTGCAGCAGATCTGGTATGTACAGCTTCCGGCTATTAAAAACATCATTGTGATCCAGTTTATCCTTCAGGCCGGAAATATTATGAGTATTGGTTTTGAAAAAGCATATGCACTGCAGACAGATATGAACCTCCCTGCATCTGAGATTCTTTCTACTTATGTATACAGAATCGGTCTTCTGAATGGCGACTATGGATATTCTACAGCAGTGGGGCTGTTTAATTCAGTGATCAATGTAATTCTTTTGATCTTTGTAAACTGGGTAGTCAAGAAACTGAATGACGGAGAGGGATTATAGGAGGTGCTGTTATGGCAAAAGCAAAGAAAAAGAAATATTCGGCATCTGACAAAGCCATTTTAGGAATCGGATACGTACTTCTGGGTGCATTTGTACTTTCCATTCTGGTTCCGCTTTTATATGTTGTGATCGCATCCTTTATGGATCCGAATGTGCTGAACAGCCAGGGGATCAGCTTTGATGTGCGGAAGTGGACGATCGATGCGTACCGCAGAGTTCTTGAAAATAATATGATCTGAAGAGGCTTTGCAAACTCATTTTTTTATTCCCTGGTGTTTACCATTATTTCAGTTCTGGTAACTCTGCTGGCAGCATATCCGATGTCAAAGAAAGAATTTGTAGGAAGAAACTTCTTCAATGTTATCTTTCTTATCACAATGTTTTTCGGCGGCGGAATGATCCCGACATTTATCCTGATCAATCAGCTGCATCTGGTAAATACCATCTGGGCTATTTTGCTTCCGGGTGCATTTAATGTCTGGAACATGATCCTGGCAAGAACCTATTATCAGTCTATCCCGAAGGAGCTGAGAGAGGCATCTGCTATTGATGGCGCTACAGAGATCGAGCACTTTTTCAAAATCATGATGCCTGTGTGCAAACCGATCATCGCGGTACTTGCATTGTGGTCCTTTGTCGGAATGTGGAACAGCTACTTTGATGCCATGATCTACCTGAATGATGCGAAGCTGCAGCCGTTACAGCTGGTACTTCGTTCTATCCTGGTACAGAATACACCGCAGCCTGGAATGATCGCAGATATCCAGAGCACAGCACAGATGGCAAAGGTGGCAGAGCTTCTGAAATATGCAACCATCATTGTGTCAAGTTTACCACTTCTGATCATGTATCCGTTTTTCCAGAAATACTTTGATCAGGGTATCATGGTTGGTTCTGTAAAAGGTTGATGACTGGAGGTTGAAGATGATGAAAAAAAGAATGAAAGCATTATTGGCAATCGGGCTTTCGGCGATTATAATGGTCTGCAGTGCAGGATGTGGAAGTGGAAAAGAGCACATGAAGGCAGAAACAGATCCGGATACTCCGGTAGAGGACGTTGCGTTTCCGCTGAAAGAAAAAGCAGAATTGTCCTTTATCACAAGTGCTCCGGCAACATCTACTCAGGACCCCAATGAAAGAACGATCTTCAAAAGAATGGAAAAGCAGACCAATGTTCATATTGACTGGACCTGCTTCGTATCGGATCAGTTTGATGACAAAAAGAATCTGGCACTGGCACAGTTCGGAAATCTTCCGGATGGTCTTTTTAACGCAGGAATGAGTGATTATGATCTTCTTCGTTATGCAAAGCAGGGAATCATCATTCCGGTAGAAAATCTGATCGATAAATATATGCCGAATCTTCAGGCTGCATTTGAAAAATATCCGGAATACCGCACCATGTGTACTGCACCGGACGGACATATTTATTCTTTCCCGTGGATCGAGCAGCTGGGTGAAGGAAAAGAAGCCATTCAGGCCATCGGAGATATTCCTTACATTAATAAAAAATGGCTGGATTATCTGAAACTGGATGTTCCGACTACAACAGATGAACTGGAGCAGGTTCTGATTGCTTTCCGTGATAATGCAGATAAACTGGAAAAAGAGTTTGATATTGAAGGCGATGTGATTCCAATGTCATTCATTATCAACAATGGAGACCAGGATCCTGCAATTCTCATTAATGGATTCGGCGAAGGATATGGAGATACCGGTGATCATTTTGCTGTAAAGGATGATGGAACGGTTATTTATACAACCGTGCAGGAAGGCTATAAAGAAGGAATTCAGTGGCTGCACCAGCTGGTGGAAGAGAACCTTGTAGATCCGGAGGCATTTACCCAGGAATGGTCTACCTATGTTGCAAAAGGCAAGAACCACAGATATGGCCTGTGCTTTACCTGGGATATTGCAAACATCGACAACAATGAAGATTATGTGATGCTCCCGGCACTTGCAGGACCGGACGGACTTGTAAATATCACAAGACAGAATAACAGTGAGACCAGTGGATTTGACAGAGGAAGATGTGTTCTGACTACAAGCTGCAGAGACACGGCACTGGCAGCTGCATGGATCGATCAGATGTATGCACCGATCCAGTCTCCACAGAATAACTGGGGTACTTATGGTGAGAAAGACTCCTTCAATATCTTTGAAATGTCTGAAAATGCAGAAGGTGGACAGATGCTGAAGCATATGGATCTTGGAGACGCATCTCCGGTAGAGGTTCGTGAAGCACAGTCTGTTAACGGACCGCTGGCAGTTCTTAATGATTATTATGATGTATATGTAACAGAGCCTGCAGATGCAAAATGGCGTCTCGACAATATGCATGAAACATATCTTAAGGATATGAACAGTAAATATGTGTATCCGAATGTATTTATGAGTATTGATGATACCAATAAGGTATCTCAGTACGACACGGATATCAAGAAGTATGCGGAACAGAAAAAAGCAGACTGGATCCTGAATGGCGGCATCGATAAAGAATGGGATTCCTATCTGAAAAAGATGGAGCAGTATGGACTGTCTGATTATCTGGCAATCAAACAGAAATATTTTGACCAGTATCAGAAGTCTCTTAGTGAGACAGAGAAATAAAAACAGAAAAAGATACCGGTCAGAAACATAAAAAAGAAAGAGAGAGCAGAGTATGAGTGAAAAACTTGAAAAAGCACGTCTTTATGAAATAGAGGAAGCAAAAAATATCCCGCAGGAAGAGAAACCGGCCTTTCATGTATCTGCACCGGTTGGCTGGATCAATGATCCCAATGGATTTTCTGTTTTTAAAGGAAAGGTACATCTTTTTTACCAGTATCATCCTTACAGCCGTGACTGGGGCCCTATGCACTGGGGCCATAGTGTGACGGAGGATATGATCAGATGGGAGCAGCTTCCTGCAGCGCTTGCACCGGATCAGGAATATGATCGAGAGGGATGCTTTTCCGGAAGTGCTATTGAAGCGGATGGAAAACAGGCTTTGATCTACACAGGAGTTACAACAGAAAAGCTGCCGGATGGAAAAGAAGAAGTCCGGCAGAATCAGTGCCTTGCCTGGGGTGACGGAAAAGATTATGTAAAGGTAGAGAAAAATCCGATAGTCACCGGGGATATGCTTCCGGAGAAATGCAGCAGAGTTGATTTCCGTGATCCGAAGGTATGGGAAGATAACGGAACATACCATATGCTCGTAGGATGCCGCAGCGAAGAAATTCCGGGACAGGTAGTTCTGTTTTCCAGTAAAGATCTGAAAGAATGGAAATTTGAAACAATTCTTGCTGAGAACTCCACAGGAGAAATCGGCGTTATGTGGGAATGCCCCGATTTCTTTCCGCTCGGGGATAAACATGTGCTGATCTGTTCTCCGCAGCATATGCGGGCAAAAGGGTATGAGTTTCATAATGGACATAATTCCCTGTATTTTACGGGAGATTATGACAGCGAAAAACATACATTTGAAAAAGACGCACCGGTAAGTCTGGACTACGGACTTGATTTTTATGCGCCGCAGACAACCCTTCTTCCAGATGGAAGAAGAGTGATGATCGCCTGGATGAAATCCTGGGATAGCTGTGTGATCAAGGAAAAGCAGAGATGGCAGGGAATGATGACTCTTCCGAGAGAGCTGGAATATCGTGACGGAAAGATCTGGCAGAAGCCGGTCCGGGAAATTGAGAATTATCGGAAAAACCGTTGCTGTTATGAGAATGTAAAAGTGGGTGAGAGCTTAAGCCTTGAAGGCGTCCGTGGCCGAATGATCGATCTGACTGTGGAACTGCAGAACGCAGATGGCATCATGGATGGAAGCAGGAACTCCGGAAATCCAAATCAGGAAGCATTGGATGTGTACAATGAGTTCCGGATCGAGCTTGCACGCAATGAAGAATATACAACGGTCTTTACCTATGATCGAAAAAGACAGATACTGGAGATCGACAGAACCTGGAGCGGGGTGCAGCGTGATGTTGTATGTACAAGAAAGCTCCAGATCACAGATGACAGACAAAATCTGAAGCTGCGTTTTATCCTGGATCGAAGCTCCATAGAGCTTTTTATCAATGATGGAAGCAAAACTGCGACTACCGTGATCCCAACACCGGTAGAAGCAGATGAGATCCTGTTTCACAGTGACGGAAATGCGGTGATCCAGGTTGAGAAATATGATATTGTGTTGTAGAAGCCTCTCAAATATTGACAATTTCTCCGTTTTTGTATAACATAGGGGAAGTTGCTTACGCCGGATCAGGAGTTATTCGTATCTTCTGATCCGGCATATATTTACAGGAGAGGAACACAGGAATGTTTTATCAGTTAAAAATCACAAGAAAAGGAACGAAACCGCCGGTATGGAGACGCTGTACTGTTGCGGCTGACGTTACATTTGCAAAGATGGCAGCCATGCTTGAAAAACTGGTTCAGTATCCGGCAGGCAGCCTATATGAGATTGAATTTTTTCAGAAAAAAGTACAGATCCGTGAGAATGGTGACGGAGAAGCAAAGAATAATTTCACATTATTAAATGCAGGCGAGACAGAGACTGCAGAGCTTATGGATTCCGAGAAATGGTTTACCTTCCGTCAGTATGGCGCGGATAAGGAAGCTCCGGAATACAGAGTTGATATTGAGAAGAAAGACGAGGGAACAGCAGAAGCTCCTTCTATTATAAAAGAAGTAAAGGGTGAGGATGATCCGTACTGGACAGAGGCACCGGAGCTGGGATGCACTGCAGCAGTTGAGACAGAGGCGGAAACAGCCAAAGCATCGGAAGACATTGCTGCAACAGTAGCAGCAGTAGAGGCAGCAGCCAGAGCTGCAAAAGCAGATGAGGCAGCCACAGGCAGCAGAAGAAATCCTACAGTAAAAGATTTCCTCATGTCCTATCGTAAAGAAGACCTTCTCAGCATTGCAGGTGAGCTTGGACTTCACTGCAGGGGAATGGAGCAGGAAGAGATCGCCGCAAAGGTTGCCGCAGAGGTTCTTAAACCGGAGGTTATGAAAGCAAGCTTCCTCGTAGCAGACGATCAGGAAGTACTGGCTTTTGAGGCGGCTATTCAGAGAAAATGCTTCCATGTTGCAGAGGATGAGTGGAATACATTAGAGTGGCTGAACGATATGGGCTACCTTGTTTCCTACAGTGATGATTACGCAGAAGTTCCGGCAGAGGTTGCAGCTGTTTACGACCAGATCAATACACCGGAATTCCGGACACTTCGCAGCCAGGTAAACTGGCTGAAGGATTGTCTTATTATGGTAAGCTATCTGTATGTATCTGCACCGGCAAAGACCGTATATGAGATGTTTAAGCAGAGAAAAGGCTTTGACATCGGATATGACAGCTTCATCGAGCTGTATCATACCATTCCGGAGAAGGCCTGCATCTGTGAGCTTGCGGAGGATCAGCTGATCCTGAAATCCGCACTGGTCAATAACATCTACAAGGATATCGAGAGACGTCAGGGCGGACGGAAATTCTATATTCCGTCAGTAGATGAGATCCTGGATTATTCCGAAAACGGTTATCCGACAAAATCTGCTTCTTACCAGAGACTGGGCAGATTCCTGCTGGATGAGATGAAGGTTTCCGATGCAGTGAAGGATCAGGTACTGTTCTTTATTTACAAAGAATGCTCCATGGATGGCAGAATGTCAGCGATCATGGAAAACCTGAACCAGAAGGGGATCCAGTTTAACGATGAGCAGCTTGAGAAATTTACAAAGCTGATCATGGAGGCAAACAATAACACAAGAATGCTGGAATTCCGCGGTTACACACCGAATGAGATCTCAGGAGCAGTATGGCCGTTTGCCACAGGCAAGCCGCACACTGCAATGCCGAACAGCTTTGTGCCGACAGCAATGCCGATGCAGCCGGCATCTGCAAGAAAAATCTATCCCAACGATCCGTGTCCGTGCGGAAGCGGTAAGAAATATAAGAAGTGCTGCGGAAGAAGATAGTTCCGCAGGAAATTTACAGTGGTTCCGGAGCTGATACAGTTGAGTTTTTGAGATAGTATCGCCGGGATATCATACAAATTAAATATAAGACAGTTCGTTTGTACCATCCTGTCTATAAATAAAACCAGGGCTGAAGAAGATGTGAGAATCAGGGCAGACTCGTGGCGGGTCTGCCCTTTTTTTACTTTAACTGGATCAAGGCCGGGAATCCCGGTTTTTTTTATTTATGGAAATATTCGGGTGGTGTGACAGATCCAGAAGGAGGAAAAATTTATGTATCAGTTAAAAACAGAAGCAGATTTCGATTCGGCACACTTTCTGTCCGGTTACACCGGCAAATGTTCCAACATCCATGGTCATCGCTGGCATGTGGAGATTGAGATCGAAAGCCGGAAGCTGGAGAAAAACGGTCAGGGGCGAGGGATGCTGGTAGACTTCGGAGATCTGAAAAAGGATCTTCGGGAGCTGGCAGATTCCATGGATCACACGCTGATCTATGAAGAAAATACATTACGTCCGAAAACGCTGGAAGCACTGGATGAGGAAGGCTTTCATCTGGTGAAGGTTCCCTTTCGCCCTACAGCAGAGAATTTTTCAGAATATTTTTTCAGGAAAATGGAAGAAAAGGGCTATCCTGTAAAAAGAGCTGTTGTTTACGAAACACCAAATAACTGTGCAGCTTACCGGGAAACGGAAGAAGAAACGGAGGCGGTATGGCTATGAGTACCTATCAGGTTGTAGAGAAATTTGTCAGCATCAACGGAGAGGGCAGACGGGCAGGAGAGCTTGCCGCTTTTATCCGGTTTAAGGGCTGCAATCTTCAGTGCAGCTATTGTGATACCAGCTGGGCAAATGAGCCGGGATGTGAGAGTGAAAGGCTGACAGAAGAAGAGATCCTTTCCTGGATCCGTGAAACAGGCGTAAAAAATGTGACACTTACAGGCGGGGAACCACTTTTACGGAAAGGCATGGAGGAGCTGATCGAGGCAATCCTGGAGGATCCATTCCGGCGGGTGGAGATTGAGACCAATGGAAGCGTAGATCTGAAGCCTTATCATATATTAAAAAAACGTCCGTCCTTTACCATGGATTATAAAGCACCGGACAGCGGCATGGAAAAAGAGATGCTCCTTTCCAATCTGGAGCTTCTGGGCAGTGAGGATACGCTGAAATTCGTGGTCAGCAGCCGCAGAGATATGGAAAAAGCTCTGGAAATCCTGGAAAAGTACAGGCTGGTCGGAAAAACGGCAGTTTATTTCAGCCCTGTTTTCGGCAGGATCCAGCCGGTGGAGATCGTGGATTTCCTTATGGAAAAAAAGCTCAACGATGTAAAGCTTCAGATCCAGCTTCATAAGGTGATCTGGGACCCGCAGAAACGGGGAGTATGACAGGAAAACATATCACAATATAACAAGAAATACCGCAGAAAAGGAGAACGCTATGAAAGCACTTGTACTTGCAAGCGGCGGTGTGGATTCCACCACCTGCCTGGGGCTTGCCGTAAACAAATATGGAAAAGAGAATGTAATTGCATTAACAGTAGCTTACGGACAGAAGCACACAAAAGAAATCGAGGCTGCCAGAAAAACAGCAGAATATTACGGAGTGGAGCATCTTTATCTGGATCTGGAGCCGATCTTCCGGTACAGTGACTGCTCGCTGCTGAAGCATTCAAACAGAGAGATCCCGCACGAAAGCTATGCAGAGCAGCTGAAGGAAACCGATGGCTCACCGGTTTCAACCTATGTGCCGTTCCGGAACGGATTATTTCTTTCCTCGGCAGCAAGTATTGCGCTGTCAAAAAACTGCAGTGTGATCTATTACGGAGCACATGCGGATGATGCAGCCGGAAATGCATATCCGGACTGCAGCAGTGCGTTTCACAATGCGATCAACGAGGCGATCTATCAGGGAAGCGGCGGCCAGCTGAAGGTTGAGGCGCCTTTTGTCAGCTGCACAAAGGCAGAGGTCGTAAAAACCGGTCTGGAGCTGAATGTTCCTTATGAACTGACCTGGAGCTGTTACGAAGGCGGCGAAAAGCCCTGCGGTGTGTGTGGAACCTGTATTGACAGAGCAGAGGCATTCCGGCTCAATGGAGTGAAGGATCCGGCACTTGACAGATAGATCGGATCATAAATATCCGTTTGACCATAGAAAGGAAAAAAATATGAGCAGAGAAAACCTGGAAAAAGAAGGGATCACCCTTCTCGGAAATCAGAAAGTAAAATATCCGGACAATTATGCTCCGGAGGTACTGGAAACATTTTTGAACAAGCACCCGGACAACGATTACTTTGTAAAATTTAACTGCCCGGAATTTACAAGCCTTTGTCCCATTACCGGACAGCCGGATTTCGCGACGATCACGATATCCTACGTACCCGGTGAAAAAATGGTGGAGAGCAAATCTCTGAAGCTGTATCTTTTCAGCTTCCGCAATCACGGAGATTTTCATGAGGATTGCGTGAACATCATTATGAAGGATCTGATCCGTCTCATGGATCCGAAATACATTGAGGTCTGGGGAAAATTTACGCCGAGAGGCGGCATTTCCATTGATCCATACTGCAATTACGGAAAAGCCGGAACCAGATGGGAGGAGATTGCCTGGAAACGTCTGACAGAGCATGACATGTACCCGGAAAAGATCGATAACCGGTAGAAAAACTAAAAGTCCCTGTTTTCACTGCGAAAAGCAATGAAAGCAGGGGCTTTTTGTTTAGGTGCGCCTAGCGGCGCAGGTTTATCTTTATGACAGCCGGATGCACTCCGATTCTGTGTCAAACAGATCAGCGATCACATCGTGCACGGTTTCGATCTTATCTGCCATATAGGCCTTTGCTCCGCAGAACAGCAGGCCGTTTTCCACGTCGCCCTTTACGGCGGCGATCAGCTTGTCTGTAATGCAGTAAGGGATCTCGCCGGGGGAACATTTGGCAAGGCAGCGGTGGCAGGGACTGTGCGGGATCTTTTCTCCGGCCATGACGTGCTGCATGAAGGGATTCATAATGGCACGTCCCGGCATACCTACCGGACTTTTTACAATGGCAATGTCGTCCTTTGCGGCGTGGATCAGGGATTCTTTCAGCCGGATGTCTGCGTCACATTCTTCCGTTGGGATAAAACGGGTGGCGACCTGAACGCCGTCCACACCAAGATCAAGGACATGCTTTACATCCTCGTGCGTGGCGATGCCGCCGGCAGCTACTACAGGGATTTCCGTGCCGAATTTTGCGGCATAGCTTTTTACAGTCTGGACGATCTTTCGGATCTCATTGTCGTAGGCTTCCGGTGTATAGGAATCCAGCTCTTCCTTGTGGAAGCCCAGATGACCGCCTGCCTGGGGACCTTCGATCACCACAAGGTCTGCAGTGCGCTTGTACTTTCTTTCCCAGTATTTCAGGATAACCTTTGCAGATTTGTCCGTTGAGACGATGGGGGCAATCTTTGTTTTGCTTCCGCTGACAAGAGCAGGGAGCTCTGTAGGAAGTCCTGCACCGGAGATGATCAGGTCAGCGCCGGCATGGACAGCGGCTTTTACATGAGATGCGTACTCCTTCAGTGCAACCATGATGTTGTAGCCGATGATACCGTCAGGAGAAATCCTGCGTGCTTTTTTCATCTCGGACAGGATAGCCCGCTGGTTGGCTTCTTCGGTATTCCGGTCGAAATCCTTTTCCCGGTAGCCGATCTGAGCGGTGGAAATGATTCCGATCCCGCCTTCCTTTGCAACGGTGCCTGCCAGACGGCCAAGGCTGATGCCGACACCCATTCCACCCTGGATCAGGGGAAATCTTGTAAGTTTATCACCGATTTTAAAATTCTTCATAATGATCAGATCCTCACATTCATTTGCGTTCTTTAAATGATTTTAATATAAAATAGTTTTATCATCAAAGTATATCATAACAGGGAAATTTGTCAATGTATATGTAGGAAGGTTGAATCAGGGAGATGTGATGATTTGTCGGTATAGCTTTTCGGAATAAGAAAAGGGTGAGCTGACAGCATTATGCTGAGTAGTTTCACCCTTTTTATGTGTGATGAAATTTTAAACTGTAAAGCAGTAGACAGTGGTCGAAATCCCTCTGACAAAATCAGAACTTAAACAGATTCAGTCCGATATCCTCGCTGAACTCACGACCGATCTCTCCGTCGATCACCTGGATCTGGATCTCGGCGGTAGCACTGATGATGGCACGGTTCAGATGACCGCCGTGTACAAGGCCTTCTTCGTCACCGGCTGCGATGTGGAGATGAAGATAAACTTCGCCGTCTTTACGGGTAACGGTACCGGTAAGAGAAACAATCTCATAAGCTCCCTGAAACTGAATAGAGTGATATTCCTTTGTTACGGTGTTGTATACGCCAGCAGTGAAATCATTGATGGCGCCAAGGCCTGTGACCTGTGCAAGGCGGATGTTCTCTTTCTCTGCAACCTTGCCGATCTCCTCCAGGATCTCTTCCTTCGGATCAAGTCGAAGATAGATCGTGTTTCCAAAACGTTTGTATTCCATGATAAAAAACCTCCCTGTAAATTTTTTGATTTTCCTATTGTCTGAGTATGATTCCAGTATAATACATTCCTGTTTTTATTCAATAGTTACATTGATCAGATTACAGCACTTCCGGAAATTACTGCATCATGCCCTGTCCAATTTTTTCGTAGAGTATATTGCAGATAATTTCGAGAAAAACTGAGAAGAGACATACTTAAAAATAAGTATATCTACCAGAAACTAATCATAAACAGCCAGAAATTAAGAATTGTACACATTGGCTGACCGGGGTACAATATAAGCAATTCAAAAAACAATTAAACGAAATGCAAAGGCGCATTTGTTGTAGAAATACAGCGAATGCGCCTGTTTTTTTACCTGAATGAACGCAGGATGCAGATGCAGATCGCGGGATGATTTTCAGAAAGAGAGGGAATGTATTATGGCAAAGAGCGAACAGGTAATCAAAGATCTTGACAGAGTGATCGGACTGATCAACACAGATATGAAAGATATTCCAGCAGAGGAGAAAAAACAGATGGTGGCAGATACCATCGATCATTTTGACAACTATGTAAGCCCGGGCTGGCTGAAATACCGTAAATCTGTTTCTTCTGACTCTGAGCAGGGCGCAGTTCTTGAGTGGCAGGATGAAGGAGCTTACTGCTATGGACTGAACGGAGAAAAATTCATCGACTGTCTTGGTGGATTTGGTATTTATACCTGTGGTCACAGAAATCCGGAGATCCTGAAAACGGTTAAAGCACAGCTGGATCATCAGGCGCTCCATTCTCAGGAGCTTCTTGATCCCCTTCGTGGATATCTGGCAAAAGCTCTTGCAGATATCACTCCTGGTGACCTGCAGTACTGCTTCTTCACAAACGGCGGTGCAGAGGCTGTTGAGATGGCTCTGAAACTTGCACGTATCGCAACTGGCGGAAGATGGTTCATTTCCACAGTGGGCGCTTTCCACGGAAAGAGCATGGGTGCCATCTCCATGGGTGGTAAGAGTACATACCGTACACCATATACTCCAATGGTACAGCAGGTACAGCATGTACAGTACGGTGTTGCTGATGATGTTAGAAAAGCAATCGTAAACCTTCAGGCAGTTGGTGAAAAAGTTGCCGGTGTGATTCTTGAGCCGATTCAGGGCGAGGCTGGTGTTATCGTTCCTCCGGCTGGATATCTTCAGGAGGTTCGTGAGATCTGTGATGAGACTGGCGTAGCGCTGATCTTTGATGAGATCCAGACTGGTATGGGACGTACTGGTACCATGTGGAGATGTGAGGCAGAGGGCGTTACACCGGATATCATGACTTATGGTAAAGCTTTCGGTGGTGGTATCATGCCGATTACTGGTATCATCTGCAAACCGAAGATGTGGGTTCAGGATCTGATTGACAACCCATGGCTTCTTGGTTCCCCGACATTTGGTGGAAACCCGGTTTGCTGTGCAGCTGCTATCGCAACCATCAAATATATGCTTGAAAATGATATCCCGGGTGTCTGCAAGCGTAAAGGTGAGATCCTGAAAGCCGGACTTTTGAGCCTTGCAGAAAAATATCCGGAGATCATCCAGGAGGTTCGTGGTACAGGTCTTATGCTTGCTGTTGAGTTCCATACCTGTGAGCTTGGTTATGAGACTGCAAAGGGTCTGTTTGCAAGACGTGTCATGACAGCCGGTACTCTTGTTAATGCAAAAACAATTCGTTTTGAGCCTACAGCTGTTATTTCCGAGCAGGATATCAAGGACGTTATTTCCAGAATGGATGAGGCTCTTGCTGATACAAAGAAAGCACTTAATGTATAAAATATAACGGGATTTTTCCGAAAGGGATGATATTATAAGATGAGTTTATGCAGAATTGAAGTCATCACAAGCCTTGCGAAATTTTCCAGCCTGAAGTCTGCGCTCAGCAAAGCCGGTGTCAGAGGTATGACGGTTATGCAGGTGCTTGGTTGTGGTGTGGAAAAAGGTACCCGTGAGTATGAAGTGGATGAAAATTATGAGATGGAGCTTCTTCCGAAGCAGCAGATCAGTGTTGTGGTAAAAAAGGAGCAGGTGGATAAGATCGTGGATGTGATCAAGCACGAGCTTTATACCGGTCATATCGGTGATGGTAAGATTTTTATCTATGATATTGACAATGTGATCCGCGTGCGTACTGGTGATGAAGGGGCAGATGCTTTATAGATGATGGATTGCGGATCATGGAAGGATGGTCTGTATTATAGAGCAGGCGAGGGTGTCCGCGGATGAAGCGGATCCTCGCCTGTTTTTATGCTGGATATTTTTTATGACTTATGTTTATATAATGCGAATGTCCATTTCATTATAGGGGAGGTGCTTGGGATTATGAGTGAAGATAAGAAATTAGGATTGGGAAGTGTTGTATCTATATCAGTAGGTTTGGTCATTGCCACAAGCTGTCTGGTTTCCCTTGGACAGGGTGCAGGTACTGTTGGCGTTGTGTTTGTTTTTTCTATGATCATTGCCTGCCTTTTAAATATGACTACGGTGGCTTCGCTTTCGGAGCTGAATGCGATTATGCCGAATACGACGGGTGGTCTGGCACAGTATACTCTGGCGTGCCTTGGGCCTTTTCCTACATTGATCTCCATGGTTGGTGGGTATCTGCTCTGTAATATTCTGTCATCTGGTGTGGAGGCTTCGATTTTTTCCTATGCGATGGCCCAGACGATCCGGCTGCCGATTCCAAGTATCGGGTATACGCTGGTGATGACGATTGTGATCATGATTGCGAATCTTCATGGCGTGGATATGTTTGCAAAGATCCAGGATCTGGTTGCGTTTCTTTTGGTTGGTTCTATGATTATCATGGGGCTGATTGGTATGTTTAAGCTGGGCACGGGTCAGGTAGTTTCTCAGCCGTATACTATGGCTACGAAGCCTTCAGAGCTGTTTTCTGCTACGGCTACGGCGTTCTGGCTGTTTATCGGGGCGGAGTATGTGATCCCGGTTTCCAAGAGTGTTAAGAATGCGAAGAGGAATGTGCCTCTTGGTATGATTATTGGTCTTGCTCTGATCTGTGGTGTGCAGTCGATCATGGTGTTTGGTTTTCATAATTATACTCCCTGGCAGGAGTTGATGGATTCTCCAGCGCCGCATTTGCTTTACGGGGAAAATCTTCTTGGCAGTGTGGGGAAAATCTGGATGACTCTGGTGGCTGCGCTTGCGGTTGTGAGTACGCAGAATTCTACGGTGAATGGGCTGGCGAGTATCTGTCAGGGTATGGCGAAGATGAATATGATGCCGAGGATTTTTGCGAAGACGAATAAGCATGGGGTTCCGTGGTTTGGGGTTGTGTTTGTCAGTGTGACGATTTTTATTTTTGCATTGATCAGTAATAATTCTTCTTCTATTATTTCGTTTTTGATTCTGGTGGGGTCGGTGTTCTGGATGATTTCTTATGTTTTGGCGCATGTGGATGTGTTGATTCTCCGGAAGAGGATGCCGAAGGTGCCGAGGAGTTTCAAGGTTCCTTTTGGGCCGGTGTTTCCGGTTATTGGTATTGTGGGGACTTGTTATATGATTTTGAATATTTCTTCGGATCCTGTGGAGAGGAATTTGATCTGGTTGGTGGTTTTGATCACTTTTCTGGTTTTGGCGGTTTATTCGTTTTGGTGGATTAGGACTAGGATGAAGATGCCGGTGTTTAGGAGTGTGCCGATTCAGAAGGTTATGGCGATGGAGAATGAGTTGTTTTATACGATTCGGAAACGTCGGGGGATCTGGAGGTAATATTTGGATATTTGGGAGGACGCTGCCTGGTGGGTGGCGTTCTTTTTGTGTGTGGGAGGGACAGAAAAGCGGACGCCAGAGGGAGAGGATATCGGCCCGGGCAAGGACTCCGTCGGGGGATACAACTAGGGTTCCGTGAGGGTGGAGAGAAAGAGGTACGCCAGAGGGAGAGGATATCGGTCCGGGCAAGGACTCCGTCGGGGGATACAACTAAGATTCCGTGAGATGGCTAAAAGCATTGCGGCAGGGCCAGAACTCGCCGTTGGCTCAAACAGCTGACCCTGCCGCAATAACGC
>NZ_WQQE01000115.1:0-241 GCF_018785655.1 Blautia sp. MCC269
TTCTGTTTCACATATTTCTGCACATACACCCAACAGGCAATGCTACTGGCTTCTGATACAATGTCAGCTATGGTTTTGCGCATAAGCTCTTCAAATTCAGTAATTTCTTCTTTTGGGACAACATCATACAGTGTTGATGCCTGATGACTTAATTTTACGCTATTTTCATTTGCATCTTTAAGCAGATTCTTAACTTTTTCTCTTGAATCCTCCGGTACTTTCATGTACTCCCACATAAATG
>NZ_WQQE01000116.1:0-204 GCF_018785655.1 Blautia sp. MCC269
CATCGGCCGATTGGGTCTTAACCGTCGTGTTCGGGATGGGAACGGGTGTGTCCCCCAACCGCATCGGCACCAGAAATATCGTTATTCAGTTTCCTTGATAACTCAACAGTAAAACACATCTTGCTTCTCTACTTTTTCCTTAGAAAGGAGGTGATCCAGCCGCACCTTCCGATACGGCTACCTTGTTACGACTTCACCCCAGTC
>NZ_WQQE01000117.1:0-235 GCF_018785655.1 Blautia sp. MCC269
GTCCGGCAGACCAGTCCTCATACATTTTAGCAAACAGCCCGTCAACCTCGGCTTTACGCTTCTCTGCCTTTTTCAGCTCCACAGCCTGCTTTTTCTTCGCAGAGTTCCTTTCCCTGTCGCTGACATTGAGCAGCCGTTTCAGCAGCTTGTCCTCATCTTTCTGTGCCAGCATAGACCAGTATTGCAGTCTTGCAAGCACATAGGCATACAGTACATCATAGCGGATATAGTGCAT
>NZ_WQQE01000118.1:0-262 GCF_018785655.1 Blautia sp. MCC269
GCATCTTCCTTTTCTCTGGTTTCCAGATACGGATCTGCTTCATTCCTGTACTCTCTGGAAAAATAATCGTTTAAAGCAACTACAACTGCTCTGGTGTACGATTTATATTTTTCCCTGTCCATCGTCTGCAAATATTCCCATGCCTGCCTGTCCTGTTCATCACAAAGATTCAAACGGATATTTGTATTGATGATTTTCCGTTCTTTTCTCATACAAGCATCCCTCCGTTTCTCTGGATTTTCCTTACGGTCATTGCTTCATA
>NZ_WQQE01000119.1:0-1206 GCF_018785655.1 Blautia sp. MCC269
CTGACCGACATGGACATGAACTACCTGCTTTTGTATCTGGAAGAAAATTACGGGCTTACCAGCGAGAAAAAGGTGCAGAGCGCCATCAAGATTGTTGCCAATGAAAACCGCTACCATCCAGTCAGGGATTACCTGAACAGCCTGCAATGGGACGGCACAGAGCGCATCCGTTACGCCCTGCATCACTTTCTGGGAGCCGATACGGACGAATACACCTATGAAGCCTTGAAACTGTTCCTGATGGGAGCCATCCGGCGGGTATTCAGACCGGGGAGCAAGTTTGAGGTCATGCTCTGTCTGGTTGGTGGTCAGGGAGCCGGGAAATCTACCTTTTTCCGGCTGCTGGCAGGCAGGGACGAATGGTTTTCAGACGATTTGAAAAAGCTGGACGATGAAAATGTGTACCGCAAGCTGCAAGGGCATTGGATTATCGAGATGTCGGAGATGATTGCCACAGCCAACGCCAAGAGTATTGAGGAAATCAAGTCATTCTTAAGCCGCCAGAAAGAAACCTACAAAGTGCCGTATGAGACACATCCGGCAGACCGGCTGCGGCAATGTGTATTTGGAGGGACGACCAACCGGCAGGACTTTTTGCCCCGTGACCGCACCGGCAACCGGCGCTTTCTCCCCGTGACGGTGTACCCGGAACGGGCGGAGGTTCACATACTGGACGATGAAGCGGCGGCGAGGGCGTATATCGAACAGATGTGGGCGGAAGCCATGACGGTTTATCGCAGTGGGAAGTATAAGCTGTCATTCAGCATGGAAATGAACCGATACCTGAACGCCCACCAGCAGGACTTTATGCAGGAAGACACACAGGCCGGCATGATCTACGCCTATTTGGAGGACTACACCGGCGACAGGGTATGTTCCAAGCAGCTTTATGAGGAAGCGCTGGGGAACTTAAATTCCCCGGCAGACTGGGAGACACGGGCAATCTGCGAGATTATGAATACCGGCATTGCGGGCGGCATCATACAGGGCTGGGTAGCCTACAAAAGCCCGAAGCGGTATAAGAAATACGGTTCTCAAAAAGGCTGGGAGCGTGTCAACCAAGCTCCGCCGGAGGGGGACGGTTTTCAGGAAATCACGGAAGAAGAAGCCCGGCAAATGGAACTTCCATTCTGAAAAGCCACCGGTTGACAGTTTGGTTGACGCTTTGGTTGACAGCCGGTTGACGGGGAAAAGCCTGATATTTGG
>NZ_WQQE01000017.1:0-259 GCF_018785655.1 Blautia sp. MCC269
TATCTTCCATCCTTTTCCCACTCCTTGGGGATCATAACAAAACATGTAAAAGAATAAGATCAGAACAGATGATATAACTGCAAACCAGAACGGTTGGTATAAAGCTATTAATATATTTGATGCGATTTTTTCTATAATTGTAATTGCTGATTTCATTTTTCCTCGTATAGTGCAGTTTTACTTTTTCTACTACATTAATTATAAATGATAGAGTTCAAGTTCCAGTAATCCTAAGTAATCAAAAATCCAAAAGAGGTCT
>NZ_WQQE01000120.1:0-372 GCF_018785655.1 Blautia sp. MCC269
CTTAAAAACTAGGCTTTTCACCCTTGCTTTATATATAACAGTTGTTGAATGGCATGTCAAGAGCAGGCGGTTCCCCGCCTGTTTCTCTGACCTGTTTTTTATTATTCTGGCAGCCGGCCTTCATACATAATACTCAGTTCACCATATACCTGCGCCCAATTCCGGATTGTACTGGTCCATTTTTTGGTGGCTTCAAATGTAGCAAGATATAATGCCTTTAAAAGGGCCGTATCACTTGGAAATACGCTCCTCTGACGGTTCAGTTTCCGATAGGTGGAATTCAGGGATTCGATGGCATTTGTAGTATAAATCACTTTTCTGACCGTTGCTGAAAATTTGAAAATTGGAGAGATCGCATCCCAGTTATCTTTC
>NZ_WQQE01000121.1:0-354 GCF_018785655.1 Blautia sp. MCC269
GCGCACCAATGCAGGGAAACACCGCAGGAATGGGGCAGGAAAACGGCTTTTGGGGAGAACGGCAGCAGGAAGCATTTTAACCTATTTGATTTATGGGAGGAACAGAATGAACGATAAAAAGAGATTGAACAGCTACGAGGATTTACCGCTGGTTCTGGATGTGGCGGACATTCAGCGGATTATGGGAATTTCAAGAGCGAGCGCCTATGAGCTGGTACACACACCCGGCTTTCCGGCGTTCCGCAGGGGCAGGCTTATCAAGGTCAGCAAAATTGCTTTCTTTGAATGGATGGCAAAAGGCTCCGAAACCGTACCGGGAAGCGACAAATAAGCGTGAGGTATCATTCCCTGACT
>NZ_WQQE01000018.1:0-41594 GCF_018785655.1 Blautia sp. MCC269
TAACACAGGAGATTACTTATATCTAAAGATCTTCCCTCCCCCTGCATAGCAGGGGGTTTATTTTTACTGTCACACAAAAAGCCAGAGCAGCCTCCTCAATTTCGGAAGCTGCCCTGTCCCATTTTATACTTTTACGCTCCACATATTTCTGTATTTTCTGAAATAAAAAATACTCATAAGAATACTCAAAACCTCACCAGCTGTAATGGACATCCATACTCCATCCATGCCAAAGATCCCTGGCAGTATCAGTACCGGCGCGATCATGAAAATGACAGTTCGGCAGAAAGATAAGATCGCAGATGTTTTTCCATCGTTTAATGCAGTGAACCAGCCGGATGCAAATACGTTGTAGGCCATCATCAGGAAGCTGGTTGCCACGATCCGGAATCCATACAGTGCGATCGTCTCCACCTGGGCGTTGTTTTTTGCAAAAAAATCTACTACAGCACCGCCTGCCAGATAACTTAGCACAGTGACCACAATTCCTGCAATTCCCAAAGTCCATATACTGATGCAGAACAGCTTGGAAAGCCGTTCTTTATCTCCACGTCCCAGATTATAACTGACAACAGAAGAAATTCCATTTATATAACCACGGAACAATCCGCCGAACAGTTCCTGTTCATACAGGATAATCGTCAGAGAAGCCACTCCATCTGATCCGCCAATCTTCATCAGAATACGGTTAAACAGAATCGCGATTACAGAAAATGCAAGCACATTGACCATCTCTGAAGCGCCATTAATACAGCTGTTCACAATAGTCTGCATTCTCCACTTTGGTCTTACAATGTGCAAAATCTGTTTTCGATTGAAGCTGAACCATAAAATTCCTGCAATGGACGGAAATGCATATCCGATTCCTGTTGCAATAGCTGCGCCTGCCAGTTCCCAGTGAAAAATCTTCCTGTGCTTCTCTCTGCTTACCTTCTCCTAATTTTTTTGCTACCAGTGCATTTCCACCACTGCCAAACATCATTCCGATTGCCGACGCAAGAAAGATCATTGGCATTGTGATATTGATCGCAGATAACGCATCTGTATCCACCAGTCTTGCAATAAAAATCCCATCCACCGTAGAATACAGGCTGGAAAAAATACTGGATAAAATCGTTGGCAATGCAAATACGATCAGCCAGCGGAAACTGACTTCATGTTCTAATTTAACTTGTGTATCCAAAAAATATCTCCTCTCTTATATATCTTCCATCTTACTCAGTAAGATATCCGCAAATTTATTCTGTACTGTAATAACAGTTTCCACATCTCTGTCATCCAGCATTCCTATGACTTCTTCCTCATACTGAAACAGCGGCTGAACCAGATTTCTGGCAAAACGTTCTCCACTTTCTGTCAGTGATATGATCTTTTCTCTTTTGTTCTGTGGATTAACCTGCATCCAGATATATCCTGCATTTAACTGTTTCTTAATAAGGCTGTTAACAGAAGTCTTAGGTGCTCCCAGTTTCATACTTAACTCTTTCTGTGTGATCTCCCTGTTTTCCTTCTGAAAAATTTCATAAAACATCATCATTTCATATAAAGTTAATTTATGTTTCGTAGCCCATACATCATATACCTGATCTATTTTCTGTGCTGATTCATAGATCCGGTCAATTTTTTCCCGGTTCGTCAATGATATTTACCTCCATAAAAAATAGTACGATTTCGTACCGTTAGATATTAGTTCGAAATCGTACTATTGTCAATAGCAATTTATAAAATTTAAGAATTATTTCACTCTGCACTCCGGCTCTTTCCCAAAAGCAGAATTCCCACCAGCAAAAATACAGGGAAAATAACCCCTGCCAGGATTCCTTTTTTCAGGTTGTCTGATAATATCCCGGACACAAATCCAACTAAAGTCGGACCTCCGGAGCATCCTACATCTCCGGCCAGTGCAAGAAGCGCAAACAGGGATGTACCTCCTCTTCGCAGTGCCATGGATGCCTTGCTGAAGCTTCCCGGCCACATGATTCCCACGGAAAATCCGCAGATGGAACAGCCGATCAGTGACACAAATGCAGATGGTGCAAGGGAAATGCAGAGATAGGAAATAATGCAGAGAATGCTGCTGCCGATCATAAATTTGTCCAGATCCATCCTGTCTCCGAATTTTCCATAAAAGGCTCTGGAACTTCCCATCAGGATCGCAAATGCCATAGGACCTGCAAGGTCTCCGATGGTCTTGGTTACTCCCAGTCCCTGCTCCGCAAATGTTGAAGCCCACTGGCTGACACCCTGTTCACTTGCACCGGCACACAGCATCATTAACATCAGGATCCAGAATGTCTTATTCCTGCATAATTCTCTTATTGTCATTCCTGTCTCGCCCTCTTCGATCAGAGTTGCGATAGGAACTTTTGTAAATGTAATACCATTTACAATAGGAACAATCGCCCAGATCAGTGCCATGATCTTCCAGTTTTCAATTCCAAATATACGGAAAAAGATCGTGGAAAGCAGGACCACTGCCACATGACCCCAGCAGTAAAAGGAATGCAGAAGGCTCATTGCCTTTTCTTTATTATCACTTGGGCAGCTCTCCACAATAGGGCTGATCAGCACTTCGATCAATCCGCCGCCTACTGCATAGATCACTACGGAAATAAATAATCCCGCAAATGCATTAGGCAAAAGATCCGGCAGGATCACCAGGCAGATCAGTCCTGCCGCTGAAAATACATGAGCCAGAACAATGGAAATCCGGTAGCCGATCCGGTCTACAAATTTTGCAGACAGAAGATCAATGAGCAGCTGGATCCCGAAATTGAATGTGATCAGCATTGTGATCTGGCTCAGTGGAATATGGTAGCTTTTTTCAAATGTCAGAAAAAGCAGCGGCACAAAGTTATTTACGATTGCCTGCACGATGTAACCCACAAAACAGGCATATACCGTTTTCTGATATTTGTCTTTCATCAGAAATCCTCCTCCATATTATTGTAATTCCTTTTCAATCTTTTGTATTATATCACCACATTTTAAAATTGTAATTGCACTTTTCTTTCATTTTATAGTACAATATCACTATATATAACAGAAAGGAATTTTGTAATCTCATGCAGAACATTCATACAAACAGCAATCTGCAGGAAACCACAAAACACGGCGGACCTGATTTTCCTTTGGAATTTTATATAGATGATACTCGAAAATTTTATAATAACGATATCAATTGGCACTGGCATAAGGAATTTGAGATCATCTGCGTTTCAGAGGGTACTGTTACTTGCCAGGTTGAGCAGAAAACCTATACCTTACATTCCGGCGAAGGAATTTTTATCAACAGTGGTATGCTGCATCATTTCACAGCCGAAAACTATGGCGTCATGCCTAATATTGTATTTTCCCCCACTTTTCTTGCTCCAAATGAAAGTCTTATTTACAAAAAATATATTCTGCCATTAGAAAATGCCATGCTTCCCTGCGTTATTTTCAAGCAGCAAACATGGCAAAAACATATTCTGGATCTCTGCGGTCAATTGTTTCTTAATCTGGCCTCACCGGAAAGACAGGAGCTTCTCATTCATAACCTTTTAAGTGAAATCTGGCTTATTATGACAGAGCATCTTTCCCCGGAACAGCTTACTCCCAGATCAAGTGTTCTGCCTTCACACTCTGAACGCATGATTCCAATAATGCTCGAGTATATCCAGACACACTACGCCGCCCCAATATCACTGACAGATATTGCAGCTGCCGCGAATATCAGTCCCAACACCACTTTGCGCTATTTCCGGGAAAATATCGGAATATCCCCGGTCGAGTATCTTATTCAATATCGTATCAGCATCGCCTGCAAAATATTAAGGGAAAGCTCTGACAAAATAGCCAGCGTTTCTGTCAGAGTCGGATATGACAATGTCAGTTATTTTTGCAGGATCTTTAAAAAACTTGTAGGAAAATCTCCCTCTCAATATCGAACTGAAGCGAAATCATCCGTTAATTTTCCCGGCAAATTTTCCTGAGATACTTCCGGGTACGAGCCTTGCACCGATATTCATCGCCTTTGTTAATATCCCTCATTTAACCGGACAATATTCTTTAATTCTTTTCCGTTCAGATATCGTTCCATATTTTCCATGCAAATGTTCCAGATCATGTCCTGAACTTCTGCGTTTCCTCCGAAACTTGGGCCTGCGATGTGTGGGGTGAGAATAACCTGGTCCATTTCCCACAGCGGAGAATCGAACGGAAGTGGTTCTGTCTCAAATACATCCAGGACTGCGCCTTTTAAGTGGCACTCCTGTAATGCCCGGATCAGGTCTTCTGTTGGAATAAGGCTTCCTCTTCCTACATTGATTAGAACTGCATCTTTTTTCATGGAATGCAGACGGTCGTAATTCAGAAGTCCTTTTGTTTCCAAAGTTCCCGGAAGGCAGCCGATCACAATGTCCGCCTGTGGCAGTTTATCATCCAGTGCTGTCAGATCGTATACCTCATCAAAGTCTTTCAGCTGCTGCGAATGTTCTGAGACCGCTGTTCTTTTTATTCCAGTCACATGGGTTTCAAATGCTTGCATTCTGTGAGCGATGTTTTTTCCGATGTCACCGGTTCCCAGGATAAGAACATTTTTTCCATATATGGTGTCTGATGATCTATTCTGTACCCAGAGACGTTCCTGCTTGTTTTTCCAGTAAACAGGAAGTCCTCGATACAGGGCAATGATGTTCCCGATCACATATTCCGATATAATTTTTCCGAAAGCTCCGGAAGCATTGGTCAATGTAATAGTTTCCGGGAATATTTTCATTTTTGTATATTTGTCTGCGCCAGCCCAGGTCAGCTGGATCCAATGGAGATTTTCGGCTTTCCGAAGTTCCGATTCTTCCGGTTCTCCGATCACAACCTCTGCTGTTGTAATGGAGTCCCTGATTTCATTTTCTTCAAAAACAAACTCACATTTCTCTCCAAATTTTGTTATAAACCTGTTTCGGATTTCCGCGTCACACTGTGGCTTTATCAGGACTTTTATTTTCTTCTCTGTATTTTCCATGATGTTCTTCTCCGCAGGCGATTTTCAGGACTCATTTACCAGTTTTCCGGTCATATGCTCCGGTTCCAGCTCCAGGCAGAGAACTGCAGGACCGGAATGTTTCAGTTCATGTTCCACGTATGCTTTATCATCCGTGAATTTTTTGCATAAATTTGTGCAGATTTCCACGACCTTTTCCGGTTCTTCCACTATACGGAGGCGTCCAAACACAATCACACTTCGAATGTTTAGTGCCCATTCTCCTTCCTTTCGATATCCCTCGTCCATAACACAGAATGAAACTTTGTCACAATTTTTGATGGCATCAATCTTATGACCAGATTTTGCTCCGTGGAAATAGATTTTTCCATCTTTCTCGTTATACCAGTGGGTCATAGGCATTCCATAGGGATATCCATCCTCTCCCTGCACGGAAAGCACGCCTCTTGGTTCTTTTTTCAGGATTTCGATACATTCTTCTTTGGTTAATTCCTGTTTGGATCTTCTCATTTTTCGAAACATAAGCTAGTCCTCCTCTTGCCCTGTATTAGTCTATTTTCTGTCTGCTATGACTGTTTTTTCGTTATCTTTACTTTACTATCTTTCAAAAATAACTTTATATGTTCCCAGCACCTGTCTGCATGGAATTTTTGCTGCATTTTCTGCTGTAAATGTATCTCTGGGATAGGTCGTTTCCGGCTCTTGTGGATAGGCTGGAAGGGTTTTTCCGATGCTGACACCATGGGCATCCTTTTCAGTAAACTTCCACTGAAATGTGCAGTCACAGAATTCTTTATTCTCGGTGATCGTCTCCGGCTTTTTTAATTCCGGTGTTTCTTTCAGGAAATAACATCCCGCATTGTCTTTTTCTGCCGGGCAGGAGCCTTCGATTCCTACCCCTGTAAATGAAATTTCAATGAAATCTGTTTGAAAAGTAGTTGTCCTTCTTTCTGAAATTGTACTTCATTCCAGTAACCGATATTCAGCCAACCTCTGTTTCCGTCTTTTTCTACCGGTGTGTTAAATTCCAGATAACCATTACTGTTGTCCTGGATCTCTGCATTGATTCTGAGAACCGGACGCAGAGAAACAAATCCCTCCGGAATGATCGCCCTGATCCTGTCCTGCTCAATGCCATAGGCCATTACGTATTGTTCTACCTGCATGAATTTTTCCCCTTGTTACTTATTCCATGTTCCATGGCTGTTTTTTATTATATTCTATTTCCAGCTCTTCCGCCAGATATCCATCACTCATACAATGCATATCTGAAATTCCCTCACTTATCAACTGATACAGCTGTGAATGATAAAAAATACCCAATGCTGTTTCAACAGAAATCCCCATTTTTTCTGCAAATAATTCTACTATCCGTACATATTTCTTTTGTAACAAAATCGGATTAGCATTCATACTTCAAAACTCCTCTCATAATGAAGATGCTCCAAAGACTCCTCTGTGCGAAAACAGATTTGCATATTCGGCTTTTCATACTTCAGTCTGCTAATTGCCTCATTTTTGTCAATCAACTGATCAAAATACAGTTCAACCGTATTGAACACTTTATCATTGGCCACTCCGCCCATAACAATATCATAATCTGAATCATCCTTTTCTCTTCTGCAATTCATAATAAAATCCAGCCATTCTTCAGAATAAGAATCAAATTTCAAAATTTTCAGATTTTCCTGTGCGTTTTCTTCAAACTCAAAGGTTGTAACAATCCCTTGTTTACCGCGCCGTTTGAATTTTCCACACCATTTCACAGCCTGGTCTCTGAGAGGTGTCACATAAAATCCTTTACCAAAATCAACATCTGACCGGGAATGTTTTAAATCTGGATTTTTCACTTCAAGCCATGAGCCATGATATACTATCATTACAAAACACCTCTCTCTTTCATAACCTCAATAATATCATCCACAATATATTCTTTCCCCTGGGTATGAAGTATCTCATATTCCGGAATGATGTAATCATTCAAAATATCACTTTTTTCTGTCAGCGCATCATATACCTTTTCTGCACTTACACCCAGTTTTGCTGCTATATTTTCAATACAAAATATCGCAAACTCCAGTTCTCTTGACTTTTCTATGTTTTGTTTCATCATTTCCAAGGCCTCCTGTATCAGATATCAACACCCAAACAACTTCGCAGTTTTCTCCATCCTTTCTGCGATCGGCACTCCAAACGGGCAGCGGGTTTCGCATTCCTGGCAGCCGATGCATTCGGAAGCTTTGTGCTCCAGAAGTTCATAGTGGGATCTTATGGTTGCGGGGACTTCCGGCTGCATGGTGGCAAGATCGTAGAATTTATTGATCATGGCAATGTCCAGTTCTGCCGCACATGGCTTGCAGTGTCCGCAGTAAGTGCACTCTCCTTTATAGGAATGGAACGGTGCATTAGCGATCACAGATGCGTAATCTTTTTCTTCCTCCGTTGCTGTTTCATATGCTACGGCATCATTGACCTGCTCTTTTGTGTCATAGCCGCACATGATGGAACAGACTGCAGGTCTTGTAAGTGCGTAATGGATGCACTGTACCGGTGTCAGGCTTACACCGAAAGGAGAACGTTTTTCATCAAAAAGTCTTCCCCCTGCAAAACCTTTCATAACTGTGATACCCACATCATTTTCTTCGCATGCTTTGTACAGGCGAGCACGGTCTGCATCGATTCCTTTTAAGCTGCTGTCAAATTCTTCCGCAAACATGGTATCAATATTTTCACTTGCAGGAAGCATATCAAAAGCCGGATTGATACTGAAAAGGATCATTTCCACATATCCGGATTCCGCTGCTTTTTTCGCTACTTTCGGGTTGTGGGAACTCATGCCGATGTGACGGATCACGCCGGTTCTCTTCAGTTCCATCACGTAATCCATATATTCCGAATGCTGGAGATTTTCCCATTCCTCCTCAGAGTCCACATAATGGATCATGCCAAGATCAATATAATCCGTCTGGAGCCTTTTTAAAAGATCCTCAAATGCAGGACGCACATATTCCATCTCTCTGGTACGGTAATACTGCTCGTCCTTCCATGTTGATCCGATATGTCCCTGAATAAACCATTTGTCACGGTTCTCCCTGATTCCCTCCCCAATGATATTTCTGGATTTCGGGTCCGGCATCCAGCAGTCCAGGATATTGATCCCCTGTGCAGATGCATAATGGATCAACTCAATACTTTCTTCCTCCGGATGGCGTTCCAGCCACTCTCCTCCAAAACCGATCTCGCTGACCTGAAGCTCTGTTTTTCCTAATCTTCTTGTTTTCATTACTTTTTCCTCCTGATCTATTCTATAATTATACTCTTAAATATCTCTGCTGCCTTACTGAATACCGCATGCTTTTTCCATACCAGAGCCTGTCTGGTAGGAAGCTGGGGTTCCAGCGGAAGAAAACATACTTCCGGATCCAGTTCCGGTGCCAGCATCTCTCTGGTTGTCAGAAAATACCCTAACCCCTGCTGTACAAAAGAAATGGGGCTTCCATGAACCACATTATAGGTTGCCGCAATATTTAAGTCCTCCACATCCATTTCTGCCCAGTGCGCAATCTCATTCTGAAGACCAATTCTCTGATGCATGATGAGAGGCATTGTCCTGATATCTTCTTTTGTTATCACTTTTCCGCTGGAAAATGGATCGTCTTTCTTTGCAAGGATTCCCCATTGTGAAATCTCTTTCAGGGAAAAAAAATCGTATTTCACATTGTCAATGGGCTGCAGCATAACTGCAAAATCCAGTGTTCCATGGTTCAATCGCTCCGACACGTCTGTGGCATCTCCACTGTAAAAATGAAACTTCACATCCGGATATCGTTCCCGAAGCTTCGCAGCTGCCCCAAGAACCGATGGCGGCGTACCTCCACCCATATAAATATCTCCGATGACATCTTCCGTATCTGAGCTGATTTCCTGCTGGGTCTTCTCCACCAGTTCCAGGATTTCTTCTGCCCGCTTGCGCAAAAGAACCCCCTCCTCTGTCAGAGTGATCTTCCGTTTTCCACGGATCAGAAGTTTTTTCCCCAGTTTCTTCTCCAGTTCCATCAGTTGCTTTGACAGAGAAGGCTGTGCAATATGCAGGCTCTCTGCTGCCCTTGTGATATTCTCTTCCCTTGCCACTGCCAGAAAATAACGTAATTCACGAACTTCCATAAGCATCTTCCTATCATTCTTATTAGCTATATAATATCATAGTTAATAGGTATTTGCTATTATTTTTCCAAGGATATATACTGTATATGGTATGAGGCAAAAAAGCTTCTGTTTGCATTATCATTTTACTAAAATCAATGAGGTGTTCTTTATGAAATCAAAAAAACAGACCGCAAAGCTGGATATCCTGAACGGTTCTATCTGGAATAAGATTCCTCTGTACGCTCTCCCTGTAGCAGCAACCGGAATTCTGGAACAGCTGTTTAACGCATCGGATATTGCGATCGTAGGAAATTTTGCCAGCACAGACCGTACTGTTGCCATTGCTGCGGTAGGTGCCAACAGCCCTGTGATCGGCGTGATCCTGAATCTTTTCATCGGTCTCTCCCTGGGAACCAATGTTGTCATTGCCAATGCTATCGGGAGAAAAGATGAGCATGAAGTCCAGAAAGCTGTGCACACTTCCGTTCTGGCCGCTTTTCTGGCAGGTATCCTGACTACTTTGCTTGGAGAATGGCTGATCGGAAATTTCTTAAATCTGCTTAATGTTCCGGCAGATGTTTTTCCATATGCACTTTTGTATATCCGTATTTATCTTCTGGGATTGCCTGTGATCTTTCTCTTTAATTTTGAGGCTGCTATTTTCCGTAGTACCGGCGATACCAGGACACCTCTTCTGGCCCTGTTCTGCGGCGGTGTATTGAATGTGCTTTTGAATCTCTTTTTTGTAATCGTCCTTGGAATGAATGTGAACGGAGTTGCCACAGCCACTGTGATCGCCAATATTGTCAGCTCCTCCATTCTTTTTATCAAACTGACAAAAACAGAGAAATGGGTACATCTTGACTTACATAAACTATCCATTGACAGAGCCTGTCTCCTGAAGATCCTGCGGATCGGACTTCCTGCCGGAATCCAGAGTGCCGTATTTAATATCGCCAATCTGGTGATCCAGTCTGCTATCAACAGTCTTGGAACTCTTGTGATCGCAGCATCCAGTGCAGCCTTCAATATTGAGATCCTGGTATATTATGTATTTAATTCATTCAGCCAGGCCTGCACAACATTCGTGGGACAGAATTATGGCGCAAAGCAGATCCGGCGATGCAAAAAAGTTCTGCTGTTATGTGTAGCCGAAGGTCTGGTAACAACTGCTGCAGCTGCCATCCTGATCCTCTCCAGCGGAAAATTCCTGCTCTCCCTGTTTAACAGTGATCCCCAGGTTATTGACATCGGTTATACCCGTCTGGTCATTATCTTTTCCGCATACATTTTCAGTCTGCTCTATGAGATCATGTCCGGCTATCTCCGGGGTTTCGGGATTTCTTTTGTCCCGGCACTGCTTACAACCATCGGTGTCTGCGGAACCAGGATTGCATGGGTATATGCCGTATTCCCGAACCACCGCAGTTTTTCCAGCCTGATGATGGTTTATCCTGTCAGCCTGTCCACAACAGCGTTGCTTATTCTCATCGCAGTGCTTGTTTATCATCCGGCCCGCAGATACCAAAACAGGACCGACAGACATTAATCGTCTGCCGGCCCTGTTCTTTCTTAAACTTATACCATATCACTCCGCCGGATGATTCCAATCCCAATGGCATACGGGCCTGTATGCACACCGATGGTAGCTCCGATCCGGTGAATGGGAACTGTCTCTGTTGTTCCGAATTTTTCTTCCAGGCTCTGCATCAGCATTTTCTGGAAGCTCTCCGCTTCTTCATATCCATAGCAGTAACCAATGACCAGGGAACAGTTCTCTGGAGTATACCCGTTCTCTTCCATGTAATCAAGAAGCAGGTCAATGGTTCCTGCCATAGATTTTTTTCTGCCCCTTTTCAGCCCCGGTGAATAAATCTCACCGTCCTTTAAGGTAATCAGCGGTTTCACATTGAGAAGCTTACCTGCAATGCTGGCAACCTTTCCAATGCGTCCGCCGTGCTCCAGATATTCCAGATTTCCTACCGTAAAAAAGATCCTCTGGGTATCTGTCAGCTGGTTCATTCTTTCAATGCTGTCTTTCAGAGTATAACCCAGGTCACGAAGTCTGCAGGCTTCCAGCACATAAAGCCCCTGCATCAACGTACAGGCCAGAGAGTCAATGATCTTCACCTGAATGTCCGGATACTTCTCTGCAAGCATCTTTGCTGCGATCTCTGCGGACTGCATGGAGGAACTAAGCTTGGTGGAAATACAGATACAAAGGATATCTTTTCCCTCTTTTGCCTTTTCTTTAAAAACTTCATAATAATCATTTGGAGACGGTGCCGCTGTCAGCGGAAAAACATTGGACTCCGCCACCATTTTCCCGTAAAAATCCTCCAGACGGATTTCTACACCTTCTTTTTTATATTCTTTTCCGTCAAAAGAAACCAGGAAATGCACCTCGCCGATTTCTTTTTCTTTCACGATCTCTTCCGGCAGATCGCAGGAACCGTCACTTACAATAGTAAAATATTTTTCCATAAAAACCCTCTTCACACGATAATAATGTTAATTCTTTTATTATAATCATTTTGACATTTTCTGTCCATGTAAAACTATAACACTTACGGGGATTCCTCATTTTCTCTATCACTTTATTCCATTTGTGAATCCGACTTTTTCTTTACATCTTTTTCCGGTTGTTATAAGATTGCTATATAAACATCTTTGAATTCTAAGGAGATTGCCATGTCTGATTATATTATCACCCAGATCCGTCAGGCAGATAAATACGGAAATCATCTGGTCGATGAGCTGCTTGCTGCTGAGGGGATCCGAAGAGATGCAAACCTGGATTATACCTGCGGGATGTATTATGACGAGATGATTGATAATGGATTTTCCGTCAAATCCCATAAGATGGATGGTTTCCACATCCTGACGGAATCCTTCCATGTTGTCAAGGTCTGTATAAACCGTATCAAAACACTGTACTCCTGCTGCTCTTGCCGCGATCACAAGATTCTGTCTCGCACCCATCAGCTCGATTCCTGTTCCTGTAATATGTGTCTGAAGATCTTTTGTGTAATCACCGCCGGAAAGGGCAATGCCGAAAAGTCTCTCACTGGACTCGCAGATATCAAGAGCCTTCATCACACCTCTGGCAGATTCCACAGCTGCCATGATCAGGACGCTTCCCTCAGGACGGCCGAACTCTTTTTCCGCATAGGCGATCTCACGCTCCACAAGTTTTACATCCTGTGCACTTTCTGTCTTCGGGATACGGATGGAATCACATCCACCGGCAACGGAGCAGCGGATATCTTCTTTCCAGTACGGGCTGTCCAGGCCGTTGATCCTGACTACCCGTTCACATCCACGATAGTTAATTGTTTTCAGTGCATGATACAGGGAAAAACGTGCCGCGTCTTTCTGGTTCTCTGCTACTGCGTCTTCTAGGTCCAGCATGATAGAATCTGGTTTATAAATGTATGGATCTTTGATAAGTCCCGGTTTCTGAGCATTCAGAAACATCATTGTTCTTCTCAGTCTTTTTTTGTTCGGATTGTTCATCGGATATCCCCTCCCCATGGTAAATGTTCCGTCTGTAATACAGAGCGGTAAACTGCTGCTTCAATACGTGCTTTGATCGTACAATCCAATGCACCTTTGTCTACGATGGTAAGTTTTACGTCGCTGACGCCAAGATTTTTCAGAGTTTCCAGTTCTACTTTACGGATCTGGTTTCCATACTGGTTGATCACGGAGCTTTCCATGGAAAAATCTACATTTCCTTCTCCTTTTTCTACAGTTACCTGGCAGTCGCTGGATTCCAGAGTTCCTGCAATGGCTGGCCTTACGATATCCATGTTTATCCTCCTTTTGATCCGGTAACATAACTGCTGCCGGAACCTTTATGTTGTGTTCTTTTGTTCATCTGAAGCTATCGTAAGGTCGTAACCTTACAGGAGAAATAATATTTTTCTTAATATTTGTTAAGGTACGGAATTTTTCCTGCTTTTCTTTTTATAAAACAGATATTCGCAATGTTGGTAAATCTGCCCATTGCGTTTTCTTCGTAAGGTTAGTATAATAACCTCATATTTTAAAAGTGAAAATTTATATACTTTTTATATTTTTCATTCACAGGGAGGATTTGATCATGAAAGAACGTTTAAACTGGGCAGTTCTTGGTACCGGTGTGATCGCCAATCAGATGGCGCAGGCACTTCAGAAAATGGGAAAACCGCTGTATGCAGTTGGAAACCGTACCTATGAGAAAGCCGTTGCCTTTGCAGAAAAATACGGTGTACAGAAGGTTTATTCAGAAATTGATGAAATGTTTACTGACGAAAATGTGGATATTATCTACATTACAAGTCCTCACAATACCCATTATGCCTTTATGAAAAAAGCACTGCTTCACGGCAAGCACCTTTTTGTGGAGAAATCCATCACCCTTAACAGCCGTGAGCTGGATGAAATGATCGCTCTGGCCAGGGAAAAAAATCTCATTCTTGCCGAGGCCATGACGATCTGGCATATGCCCATTTACAAAAAACTCTGGGAAACAGTTAGAAGTGGTTCTCTTGGAAAAGTCCAGATGATCACCATGAACTTTGGAAGTTTTAAAGAATATAACATGAACAACCGCTTTTTCAATATGAACCTGGCAGGCGGTGCCATGCTGGATATCGGTGTTTACGCACTCTCCATTGTCCGAAGTTTTATGGATGAAAAACCGGATGAGATCTTAAGCCAGTGGAAGCCTTCTCCTACCGGTTCTGATGAGCAGGCAACCATTCTTCTTAAAAATCCTTCCGGTCAGATGGCGACTGTCGCACTTTCCATGCACTCCAAACAGCCGAAACGTGCCATGATCAGCTGTGAGAAAGGTTATATCGAGATCATGGAATATCCACGTGCAGATAAAGCAGTGATCGTGGATGCAGAGACAGGAGAAAAAACTGAAATTTCCTGCGGTGACACTTCCGATGCACTGCTTTATGAGATGGAGGATATGGAACATGCAGTTCTTACACGTGATACCTCCGGCTTATATCTGAATTATACAAAAGACGTTATGGATATCATGACCTATCTTCGTAAAGAATGGAATATGAAATACCCGGATGAAAACTGGGACTGATCTTCTTCAGTTACTTCTGTTTATTTCTGCCTCTGATACCTGGTCACCACCAGGATCATGCAGACAAAAGCAATCGCAAACATAGCTTCCAGCCCGATACCTTTCCAAACGGATGCAGCTGCCTCACCTGTGAGGTGGCTGTAGCTTCCAAGAGTCTCATTTACCGTTTCATACCAGTATACAGGAAGAAACTGAGACACCTTCAGGACATTTCTGTCCATAACATTCATGGGAACAAAAACACCACACAGAAAACACATTCCAAGAGACAGGATATTGGCAATCCCGCTTAACATGTTGCTGTTTTTTACAAAAAGCCCGATCAGGTAGGAAAGAGAAAGTGCCACTGCCATCATCACCAGGGTGTTCAGTACATAGTATCCGAAGTTCTCTGAACCTGGAAATGTTTTTCCATACATAAGAATGGCACCTGCCATACCGATTCCCCATAAGCCCCCGCCCATGACAAACATGGCCAGAAGTCCTTCCAGGCTTTGTCTTCTTGCCGAGACTGCCGACGCCTGCATTCTTTCAGGAATATCATTTTTTTTGAAAGCCATCAGCACATATCCCATGACATAGCAGAGTACTGCAAGAAACAGATACGGCATATAGCGAAAATAATAGAGCCATCCTGGGGTACTGCCATTTCCGTCTGTATTCAGCATGGTGACTTCTCCTCTTTTTTCATCCAGGATCGCTGCTGCCGCTTCCTCTTTGGAAAAACCGGCTTCCAGATATGTCCGCATGGTGTTGAGGCAGTTCTCAAGCTGCTGATCTACATAATATGCTGAGTAGGATCCGGGCACTTTTGTCACGGAAATACTTTCCCCGTTTACCATACAGCTCTCATAAAAATTCTCAGGGATCACCACGATATACTCTACATTTCTGTAAAAAAGCTCTTCCTGAAGCTTCTCCCTGCTGTCTTCCAGCATGGTCACATGATGGGTGTTTTCAAGCCATTTTACCAGTCCTTCTGTCAGTGGCCCGTTATCTTTATCCACCACACCAATCTTTATTTTTTCGCTTTCATAACTGGTATAGGTTTCCTTACCGGCTGCTGCCTGAAGTGCCATTGTCACCCCGAAAAAGATGCCCAGATACAGGAGGATCAGACCTGTATTTTTTTTCATAATTCTCATATAGCCTTTAAATACTGTCATAACGTTCCCTCCTGACCATGAAAAAGGATGCCATCACCAGCACCACACACATCACTGCCAGTGTAGCCAGACTTCTGTAATATCTGGCTGTATCATCATATACATTGATACAGTAAAACGCATCGGCGATCAGTGATGCCGGATTGATCCGGTTTACAAACGGGGCGCTTTTTTCCACCATATCTTTCATGTTTCCATTCATCAGTCCCGCAAGGAAACTGCTTACCATGGAGATTCCAAGCATGATCCCGATCTTGGCACCTTCCTGCATTTTTCCGAAACTGCCGATAAACATTCCCATGGACACACCGATAAGACTTCCGAAAAAAGATACCACCAGCATTTTTCCCATCTGTCCCTGAAAATCCAGATTGAGAATGTACCGGAGATACAGGATCAGAATGATCACGTCCACATAGCCCAGGGCAAAAGATGCAAGCTGGTCTGTAAGGATCAGTTTCAGCTTGTGAGTTGGCGTCACGCAACGCCTGGCTGCCAGAGGTGTGATGTTAGCCTGAATCCCCATAGCAGAGCCAAAGCCGATAAAACATCCGTACAGACAGGCCATGGCGATCAGTGCGTAAAAAAACTGCACATTTCCGTCAATGGTACGGCCCCCAAGTGATACTTCTTTTACCAGGCTGCCGGAACTTAACAGGGTCTTCATGGTTTCCACATCCATCTGGGGATTTTTTTCCATAATGTTAGTGATGGTCATTCTGGTGTTTTCGCAGCTGTCGAGAACCGTCTGGAGGATGCTCTCCTCCATTCCGGTTCCTGCTACTGTAAGAGAAGGTTCTTTTCCTACATAATAAATTCCTTTTACTTTTTTATCCTGTAATGCTTCCAAAGCTTCCTTTTCCGGCATTTCTTCTGCTTTTAAAAGATCCGGGCTGCTTTTTTTCACCTCATCCAGATATGTCATAAAAAACGGATCTGCGGAATCTTCCTTCACCACTGCCACCGGAACCGTCTGAAAATCTGCTTCATTGATATTTCCAAATGCAAAGTAGAAAAAAGTTCCAAGCACAAGTGGAAAAACCAGCGGCCAGAAGATGATATTAAAATTCCGGACCTTGGAAAGAAAACTGTATTTCAGTAAATGCAGCATTTCAGCTCACCTCCTAATCTCTCAGCTGTTTTCCGGTGATCTCCAGAAATACATCGTTCAGTGTAGGAAGCTCCGAAAAGACTCTTCCAAAAGAAATATCCTGGCTCTGCAGATAATTGAGAAGCCGGATCAGGTTATGCTTGGCATCGGTACAGCGCACGATCAGCACCTGTTTTTCATACTGTACATCAAACACATGATCCAGTGTGCGAATATCCTGGAGATTTTTTTCTTCCAGGGCAATGGCTTCCACTGTGATGGTCTCTCCTGTTTTGATCATCTGCTTCAGTTCCTCTTTTGTTCCCTGCGCGATCACTCTTCCGTGATCCATGATGGCGATCCTGGTGCAGATCTGCTCTACCTCTTCCATGTAGTGGGAAGTGTAGATAATGGTGGAGCCTTGCCGGTTCAGTGTCTGGATTCCTTCCAGGATCTTGTTTCTGCTCTGAGGATCTACGGCTACCGTTGGCTCATCCATGATGATCAGCCTTGGTTTGTGAGCGATCCCGCAGGCAATGTTCAGTCGGCGCAGAAGACCTCCAGAAAGTTTCTTCGGGTGCATTTTTCGGAAATCTTCCAGGCCTGTAAATTCAATGGCTTCCTCCACCAGCTCTTTTCTTCGTTTTTTGTCTCTTATGTAAAGGCCGCAGAAATAATCGATGTTTTCCTGTACTGTCAACTCCTCGAAAACGGCTATATTCTGAAGCACGATGCCGATCTGTTCTTTAATCTTATAGCTGTCCGGTTTCATCTCTTCCCCGAAAATTTCCACCTGACCTCTGTCGTATTTCAGCAGGGACAACAGACAGCTGATGGCCGTTGTTTTTCCGGAACCGTTGGGGCCAAGCAATCCGAAGATCTCGCCTTCCCGAATATCCAGATCCAGATGATTCAGTGCGGTAAGATCACCGTACCGTTTTACCAGATTTTCTATGTGAACCATACCCTGTGGCATATGTTTTCCTCCTTTTTCACAGTCCGTTAAACGGGACTTTTCTGTTTTATCTCAAAAATTTATATTTCTTTTATGATGCCATTATAACTTTTTCTTCTGTATGCTCCAAGTGTGTGATGTCATTACCTGCAGATGACAAATGTCATGTCTTTTGTAAGAGCGTAGATTTTTCTTTGCAGGAAGGAGCTGGTATACTATAATAAAAATACATTGCTGTAATTCCGGGAAAGGAGGGTTTATTTTTTATGCGTTATTTTACAGATTCCGCTATATTGCTTTTATACAGTATGCTGGCATTTTTTTATGTACCGGCAGACCAGGCCCTTGTATTCTCCCTCCTTTTTACAGTGATCCTTGGATGCGTTACTTATCTGTGCAGGGCATCTGAAACAGAATCCTGGTCCCACAATTCTTTACCAGTGCTGAAACGCTTCGACAACAGGATCCTGGTTCTCACCGGAAGTTATGTGATCTTTGGGTTCTCTTCCCTGTGGATCCCGGATCTTCTTTTATTTTTCCCCCTGCTTCTGTATCAGACTTTATCTGCCGGGCTTTTTCCTCTGGCAGTGGTGGAATTTCCATTCTGGGGACTCCTCGCTTTTCGTTTCCATAAGTTTCCGGAATTTCTCTGTCTCGCCGGGATCTTTGGTTTTATCCTCGCGTTTTTTCTTTGGTCTCATACCAGACAATATGAGATCCTTACCCGGAATTTCCGCCAGAGCCGTGATGACAGCGAAGAACACGCACTTCTTCTTTCCGAAAAAAACAAGGCGCTTCTGGAAAAACAGGATTATGAGATCTATGCTGCAACTCTCAGGGAGCGAAACCGGATCGCGCGAGAGATCCACGACAACGTAGGCCATGTGCTCTCCCGCTCCATTCTTATGACTGCGGCCTGCAAAACCATCAACAAAAATGAAGCACTTGATCCGCTTCTTGGAAATCTGGAAGAATCTCTGAACGGCGCCATGAACAGCATCCGTTCCAGTGTCCATGATCTTCACGATGATGCGGTGAATCTGGAAGATGCCATAAAGGGACTTGTAAAAGATTTCAGCTTCTGCCCGGTAACCCTCACCTATGATATGTCCAGGCAGGTTCCAAGAGAGGTGAAATACAGTTTGATCAGTATTACAAAAGAAGGGCTTTCCAATGTGATGCGGCACAGTAATGCAGATTCCGTCAATATTCTTCTCCGGGAGCATCCTGCACTTTATCAGCTGTGCATTGAGGATAATGGTACGCTGGGAAGTAAAATTCCGGATATACAAACAGATGCGGACAGCAATAAAATGGAAACTGTTTCTGGCGGCATGGGACTGTCCAATATCCGGGACCGTGTGAAAGCGCTGGGTGGTACGGTCCAGATTACACAGGAGAAGGGTTTTCGGATCTTTGTGACGATTCCGAAATCTGGTTCTAATTAAGACAAACAGGAGATTTTAACATGAAGATTATAATCGTAGACGATGACTGCCTGGTTTCAGGTGCATTAAAAACCATTCTTGAGGCAAATCCGGATATCCAGGTGGCTGCCACCGGCTCTGATGGTAAAGAGGCCTGCTCCCTGTATAAAGAATATCTTCCGGATATCCTTCTGATGGATATCCGTATGAAAGGAATGGACGGACTGGAAGCTTCCAGAAAGATCCTGGGTGAATTTCCTGAGGCAAAAATTCTTCTTCTGACTACATTTTCTGATGATGAATATATTATAAAAGCCCTCCGCCTTGGCACAAAGGGCTATCTTCTGAAGCAGGATTATGCCAGCATCCTTCCGGCTCTCCAGGCAGTTTACTCCGGTCAGACCGTATTCGGCACAGAGATCATGTCCAAGATCCCGGAACTTCTGCAGTCCTCCGACGGATTTGATTATGCTTCCAGAAATATCAGTGAACGGGAGCTGAATATCATCCGGCTGATCGCCAACGGATACAGCAATAAGGAAATTACCGCGGAACTTTTTCTCAGCGAAGGAACGGTACGGAATTATCTCAGTTCCATTCTGGATAAACTGCAGCTGAGGGACCGGACACAGGTTGCGGTGTTTTATTATCAGCATAGATAAGGAGAACTACAATGAACCGCTATCTTACTATCCATATCCCGGAAACATCTGCCCCGGCACCTGTCTCCCACTTTCTTCGCACCCAGGCCGGTCTTACAAAAAAGCAGATCAGCCAGGCGAAGTTCCGTCCCGGTGGTGTCCAAAAAAACGGACAGCAGTGCCGGGTGACGGAAACTGCTTATCCAGGGGATCAGATTACGGTATGTCTAGAAACGAATGATGTTGACTCTGCACAGCTGGAATCTGCTCCAGCTCCACAGTTTCTTCCTGAACTGGAAATCCTATACGAAGACCAGGATATCCTCGCAGTAAACAAACCCGCCGGACTGGTCACCCACCCCTCCGGTTCCCACTACAGCGACAGCCTCTCCAACCAGGTTGCCGCCTATTTCCGTTCCAAAGATGAGCCTACCAAAGTCCGGTCTATCGGACGACTAGATAAAGAAACTTCCGGCATCCTGCTTTTTGCCCGAAATCAGACTGCTGCCGCCAGATTACAAAAACAACGGGAAAATGGAATTTCAGAGAAAACCTATCTGGCCGCGGTTTCCGGTTCCATGCTGGAAGATACAGACGGAACCTTTCATGCGATCACAACTCCCCTTGCCCCAGATCCGGATAACCGTCTGAAAATGGTCATCTCTCCGGGCAGTTCCCTCCCAGGGAGCAAACCGGCGGTAACTTTATATTCCGTCCTGAAATCCACTGCCCCCGGTTCCAGGATCTCTGCATCCCTTGTAATGCTCCGCCTGAAAACCGGCCGCACCCATCAGATCCGTGTCCACATGGCATCTCTGGGGCATCCGCTTCTGGGTGATTCCCTGTACCATTTATCGGACACAACGAATCTTTTTTCCAGGGCTGCCCTCCACGCATGGAAACTTAAATTTCATCCACCTTTTCCAGCTGGTGAAACGACTTCAGGCATCCTTTCTTCCATGCCCTGCACTGAAAATGCCAAAAAAGAAATCTCCCTGGAAGCACCCCTCCCGGAAGATTTCAAAAAATTTTATGAGACGATGTTCTGAAGCCATACGCCTTTTTTTACGAGGATAAACCCAATGACACATTTCAGCATATCCGCAGCCTGGACCATTGCGTAAATCCCAAGTACAGGAAGTCCTGTAAAACGGCTTAAGGTAAATGCGATCGTCACACTGACCACCCAGATAAACACACTGTCAAACAGGAATGTGATGATAGTCTTTCCACCAGAGCGCAACGTGAAATACGCTGCATGTAAGAATGCATTCTGCGGCATGAAAAATGCTGTGATCATAATAAAATATTTCGCCAGAGTACGAGCCTCGGCATTGGTGTTGTAAAGTTTCGGAAACAGTGGTGCCATCACAAACATCACGGCTGCCACACAGGTACAACAGAACACCGAGAATGCGATCATCTTGTTGTCCGTATCTCTGGCTTCCTTCATCTTACCGGCACCAAGAAGCTGTCCTACAACAATAGCTACGGAATCTCCCAGGGCAATAAATACGATGTTAAATACATTGTTGATCGTATTGGAAATATTTAATCCAGCTACCACATTCAGCCCCCTGACAGAATAACACTGTGTCAGCATGGCCACTCCTGCTGCCCATAAAGTCTCATTGAGAAGCAGCGGTGTTCCCTTGATCAGGATCTTCTTTGTCAGATTTGCAGGAACCTTCAATGTGGAATACAGGCCCTGGGCAAAAATATTCTTTTCCGTATGCTTATGCGTCCAGATCAGGACAATACACGCTTCCACATATCTGGAAAGCACCGTCGCAACAGCAGCACCTCTCACTCCCAGTTCCGGAAATCCAAATTTACCATAAATCAGAAGATAGTTAAATGTCAGATTGATCAGCACCGCCACGATTCCAGCCTTCATAGGAAGCACAGTCTCACCGCACTCACGTAAAGTACTCGCATAGACCTGCACCATCATAAATGGAGGCAGTCCCAGAAGCATGATCCATAAATACTGCCTTCCATAGACAAGTGTATCCCGGATCTCCTGTGCGGTTCCGTCACCTTTTAAATACATGCTGATCAGCGAATCCCCTGCTGTCAGAAACAGTACGATGGTGACCGCTGTCAGGATTACTGCCATCCACAGTTTATAACGAAGTGTCTGACGGACACCCTCGTGATCTTTCTGCCCGAAATACTGAGCTGTAAAAATTCCCGCACCGGAAACCCCTCCGAAAATGCAGAGATTATACACAAAGATCAGCTGATTGACGATCGCCGCACCGGACATCTGCTCTGTACCGATCCGCCCGATCATAATGTTATCCAGAAGACTGACAAAATTTGTGATTCCATTCTGGATCATGATCGGCACCGCAATGGACAGAACCATCAGATAAAACTTCTTATCCCCTACGAACTTCCAGAAAAAAGATGTTTTTTCTTTTACCTTCTCCATAATTTTCCCCCTTGTTCTTTTCGTTTTCCTCCATCCAAAATTCTTCACAAAAAGAAGACTGCTCCTCCGAAACAGTCTTCTTTTTCGTAAGCGTTGTAGCTACTACATTACTACAAACATTTTCTTTTTTCAATAGCTTTTTTAATATCTTTTTACTCTACCATCCGGCTCTCATCTGCAATGTATTCGAAGAAGTCGAAGTCTGCACATTTTTTGTGGAGAACGCGGTCTGCACAGGTGATTCCCACCATGGTTCCTGTGAACTCTCCGTATTTGCAGTACTCATCAGAGAACCTTGTGGTATCAAAAATGCGTCCGATCTTTTCATAATTTTCTCCGTCATAGCTCCACTCAAACCAGGATTTTCTTCCCTCAATGTAGAGTCTCAGATAGATCGGTTTATCTTCTACCGGGATTCTGGTATTCAGGAACTCTGTTTTTTCTCCATTTTCCAGATGGATGATGGACAGGGCGCTCTGTCCCAGGGTTTCACTGTAATATTTCCGGAGATTGATGTAATTCATGTTGTCGTAATACAGGATCAGACCTGCGCTGTGCTGGTGTACTTCCGGTGTGAATTCCATTTTTGTGGTGATCCGTGCGTATACGCTTGTAAGCTTTCTGGCCAGGATACTTACTTTGTTGAGAGAGGTTCTGGATTCCTGTCCACGAAGGCGCACATAGCCTTTTCTTGCTTTCACATCTGCAAAACGCTGGGGCATGATCCTTGGAGAGTAATAGAAGTTCCCAAGCTCATCTCCGTCAAAATCATCAAAATCCGGAGTTTTTTCCACTGGGTATTCCGGAAGGGAAGTTTCCGGCACTTCAATTTTCGCCAGATTGCTTCCATCTGCCATGCGGAGCCAGTTATCTTCGGTCCACATCATTTTCTGAATGGCCGTCTCTCTTCCAAGTGTACAGCGAAGTTCCGGTACAAAAGGTCTGGAGCAGAGATGGACCAGATAAACTTCTCCTGTGGGAAGTTCCACATAGCTTCCATGACCGGATTTCTGAAGTACAGAGTCCGGATTATAGTACTTTGGTTTCAGATGGTCTGGATCCTGGCGCTCGTAGGATTCTCCCGGAACACTGGTAACGATGGGATTCTTCGGATCTTTTTCATATGGGCCCCAGACATTTTTGGAACGTCCCATGGTAACGCAGTGATTATATCCGGTGCCACCCTCTGCACACATGATATAGTAATACTCGCCTCGTTTTGTGAGATGCGGTGCCTCGATGCAGCCTCTGTCTGTACCGCCTCTCCAGATCCGCTTCGGATAACCGATGATCTCTTTTTTCTCAGGAGAATATTCTACCATACAGATAGCCCCTGGCTTCTCGTAGCCTTCCCTTGTTTCCCACTCCAGGGATACCACGTATTTTTTGCCGTTGGTGTCATGGAAAAGTGACGCATCAAAACCGGAGGAATGAAGGTAAACCGGCTCGCTCCACGGTCCGCGGATATCTTTTGCACAGATCAGGAAATTATCCACATCAAAATATCTGGCGTTCATGGAATTCATCACTCCATAGACAACGTAGAACATATCCTCTTCCTCGCAGTAGGTCAGGCAGGGCGCCCAGATTCCTTTTGCACTTGGAAGTTTCTTGAGATCTACTTTTTCATCGTCTGTAATTACGTGTGTGTACAGCTCCCAGTTTTTCAGGTCTCTGGAATGGTAGACCGGGATTCCCGGAAACCACTCAAATGTGGAAACTGCCATATAGTAATCGTCGCCTTTTCTGCAGATACAAGGGTCCGGATTAAAACCCGGAAGTATTGGATTTACGATCATTTTAACATCCTCCTTTATCAGCCGGAAACCAGCCAAAGTCATAACATCTTCCCAGATCCCAGCTGTCCCATCCGATCCATCCGGGAGTATTTACCGTATCAGTCAGAAGCTTGTAGCTCCAGTAATAATAACCGCTGCCTTTCTCCCAGAGTTCCAGCTGTGCCTTTGCAAGGGCTTCATAGATTTCTTTTTTCTTCTCCGATGAAAAGCTTTCCTGCCGGCTCCCTTCCACTCCGTTGAGCACGCTCTGGCCGCCTTTTGTGTCACAGCCGCAGGCAAGGGAGTTAAACAGACACCACTCGCCGCAGATCACCGGGAAATATTTTTCCATCTCTGTGATCTGTGGTTCCAGTTCTTCTCTGATATATTTCAGATAGCCTTCAATAGTCTGGCTGCATCCTCTGGCCTCCGCAACCATGAGATACTGATGGGTATCCAGGATCACATTGGAATATTTCTCTTCCTGCATGAAATCTTTCCATTCCATCAGTTCAAAGCCATCGTGGATCACAACGTACTTATCTTTTGGCATATAGGCACTGATACGGTCGTAGGCATCCAGATAAAACTGTCTCAGGAATTTCATTGTGATCGGTGCGGAGCCTTTTGCCATCTCCTGATCTGCCGGAGCATAACGGTTCTGGATATCCATGGTTTCCCACATATTTTCTGTGATGGGCTCATTTAACGGCTGGATTCCAAACAGGCCTTTTCTGTTTCCATATCTCTTTGCAAGACGTTCCAGAACGCTTAATGCAAACTCTACTTCATCAGGATTCTGTGCCCATTTGCACACACCGCTGATGCCTCCGTTGTCAAAACCGTTCTGGCTTAAGGGTACTGTATGAAGATCAATGAGAATGGTAAGTCCGTATTTTTCCGCCCAGTTAAAGGCCTTATCCAGTTCTTCGATGCAGCCGATAAATGGTTTCCGGTCGCCGAAGATAAAGTATGGCACCGGAATCCGGACAGACTCCATTCCCATGCTTTTTATGGTTACAAAATCACGCTCTGTAATGTATTCTGAACGATGGATCTTTATTCTTGCCTCATATGCCTCCGGGGAAAGCTGTGTGGGAAGATAATATTCATCCTCTGCGGTGGTTCCCTCAAATAATGCCGGACTCATCCATTTTTCCAGCACCAGCCAGTTTCCAAGATTAACGCCTTTGATGTTCACTCTCTCTGATCTCCTTTTCTATTTCTGTGCACGTGCCTTCAGATCTGCGATGATTCCATCGAATTCTTTATCCAGATGATAGAATTTCATGATCACAAGGCCGCAGGCATAAACAAGGATCGGAATCCATACGAAGCATACTTTGATGGACGTCAGTGCAGATTCTGTCTGTACTGCTGCTGTTCCAACATATCCGCCGATCTCAAGGATCAGACCAAGAAGTGCGGAACCGATTCCGTTACCGATCTTGTATCCGAAGCTGCAGGCACTGTTTACAAGTCCCTCTGTACGGCAGCCTGTTTTCCACTCACCATAATCAATGGTATCGGAAACCATAGCCCACATGGTAGCACCGCCGCAGGCATTACCGATTCCACGGATCACACTGGAAACCACGATGATCGCCATGGAACCGCCGGAAAAATTCAGTACCAGCATTCCCACAATATCCAGAACAAGACCAAGTGCAAATACATTTCTTTTTCCGAATTTTTTTACCAGCATGGAAATGAAGAACATGCCGCAAATCTGTACGATGTTAAAGATTCCGTTGATGGTACTTACCAGATTTTTATCGCCCAGGATATCTTTTGCATAGTATACCGTTGCTCCTCCGTTGACAGAATACATCAGGAAGAAAAGGGCAAGCATTCCTGTCATCATGATCCAGTATTTGTTCTTAAAAAGTGCTTTGATTCCTGTTACAAACGGTACATCTTCTGTCTGTACTTCACCTTCATTTTCTGCTGCCCGTACACGCTCTTTTGTTCCAAAGAAGGTACATAAAAATGCGGCGATCGCTACGAAACCGAATACTACGAATGTTTTTGTCCATGCTGCTGCATTGTTTCCGAAATATTCTACAAGCGGAAGTGTGAAGGTATTGATGGTCAGTGTTCCGGCTGTTGCCAGAAGATTACGGAAAATACTTAAAACAGATCTCTCATAGGGATCCTGTGTCATCAGCGCATTCAGTGCGGAATATGGCACGTTGATGGCTGTGTAGATCACTGTGGAAACAAGGTTGTATGTAATGAATACATATACAAGTTTCGGCGTGGAAGCCCAGGATGCAGGAACAGAAAACAGAAGAATTCCAGACACTGCAAAGGGAATACACATACGTAAGATCCAAGGCCTTGCTTTACCATATTTTGATCTTGTTCTGTCTACGATCACACCCATGATGATATCACTGACACCGTCAAAGATCCTGGAGACCATCATAATGGTTCCAACTGCCATTGCGCTTACATTCGCATAGTCTGTGTAGTAAAACAGAAGGAATGCAGACATCGCCGTGTAGATGATGTTACAGCCAAAATCACCACATCCATAAGAAAAACGCTCAAATATTTTTCCAAAGGTCAATTTACTCTTTTGATTCATATTTTTTTACCTCTCCCTGTTTTTTCTTTCGCTTTTCCATGGCCATGGAGCTTTGTTTTATGGTATTATACTATCATAATGATTCTGCACAGATTAGGTCAGAAAAGCTCTAATATATAGGTCGATATTCTCTTTTTAAGGAGGTTATATGGATAAAAACGGAATTTCCTATGAGATCATAGATTACTCAGGTATCACAAATGTCAAATTTTATACGTCCACAGATAATGGAAGCTACATTCCTTTCCACTGGCACCGGGCTGTTGAGATCATTTATATACAGGAGGGCGAACTGGATGTTATCGTGGAATCTTCCAGTCATACCCTCCACCCCGGAGATTGTATCCTGATCAATGCCAACATCATCCATTCCACAAAATGTACCGTTCCAAATAAAGCTATCGTTCTTCAGATTCCGCTGGATTTTATGGAAAAATATATTCCCAATGTCCAGCAGCTGGTATTTTTCTGGGACTATCAGACCAAAGATCCTGTTAAAAAGACAAAGATTGAAATGCTGAAAACCACCCTGGAACAGCTGCAGATCATTGATGATATCCGGCCGGATGGATTTATCCTGCGCTTTAACAGCCTGATCTTTGAACTTCTGTTCCAGCTGTACCACAATTTCCGTGTAAAAGTTTTTCAAAGTGATTTAAGCCAGCAGAAAAAAGATCTGGATCGGCTGAACCTTGTACTGAATTATATTTCTGAAAATTATAAGAGGCCCATTTCCCTGGATGAGATCGCAGGTGTCGCTTATCTCCAGACCGGATATTTCTGTCGTTTTTTTAAGAAAAAGATGGGGGTTACGTTTCTGGAATATCAGAATGAATACAGACTTTCTTTCATTTACAAAGATCTGATCAACACAAAAGCCCCCGTGCATGTGATCCTGGAACGCCACGGCTTCACCAATTATAAGCTGTTCCGCCGGATGTTCCAGGAACACTTCGGGTGCACACCTACGAAGGTACGGGAGAATATGAAGAAATAAATTTTCTTAAATATCAAAACTTCCGGGAGCTGGACAACATACTCCCGGAAGTTTTATTATCTATAGTTCCTGTCCATTGGTCTCAATCACATGCTTATACCAGTAGAAACTCTTTTTCTTATAACGCTTCATAGTTCCGCTTCCGTCATCGTTGCGGTCCACGTAGATGAATCCGTAACGTTTGCGAAGCTCTGCCGTGGATGCGCTGACAAGGTCGATGCATCCCCAGGTGGTGTATCCCATCAGATCCACGCCATCCATGACAGCCTCTTCCATCTGGCGGATGTGATCTCTGAGATAAGCGATGCGGTAATCGTCTTCTACGGTCATCTCGCCATCTGCACCCTGAATCAGCTGATCAAACGCACCAAGACCATTCTCCACGATAAACAGTGGTTTCTGGTAGCGGTCCCAGAGTGTGTTCAGAATATAGCGAAGTCCCTTCGGATCGATCTGCCAGCCCCAGTCGCTGGCTTTCAGATACGGGTTTGGCACACCGCCCAGAAGATTTCCCTCTCCCCGGACATTTTTTTCCGGATCTGCTGTGGCACAGACACTGACATAATAACTGAAGGAAACAAAGTCTACGGTGTTTTTCAGGATTTCCATATCCTCATCCGTCACAGAAATGCTGATGCCGTTTTCCCGCATATAACGTTTCGCATATCCCGGATAGCAGCCGCGGACATGGACATCTGCGAACATCATGTTCTTGTGATCCTGTTCCATGGCAGCAAGAACATCCGAGGGATCAGGTGTCAGCGGATATACCGGCATACTTAAGATCATACAGCCGATCTTGAAATCCGGATTGATCTCATGACCGATCTTGGTCGCCCAGGCGCTGGCTACAAGCTCATGGTGAACTGCCTGGTAAAGATCACTCTGGGAAAATTTTTCTTTCGGCGTATTGATCCCGCCGCTCATAAATGGAGATTCCAGGATGGAGTTGATCTCATTAAATGTGAGCCAGTATTTTACCTTATCTTTATAACGGTTGAAAACTGTAGTCACATACCGTTTATAAAATCCGATGAGATCACGGTTTACCCAGCCGTCATAATGCTCTGCAAGATAAAGCGGAGTCTCATAATGAGATAAGGTTACCAGGGGCTCGATCCCGTATTTTCTGCACTCGTCAAACAGATCATCATAGAACTTAAGGCCTGCCTCATTGGGAGTTTCCTCATCCCCCTTCGGGAATATCCTGCTCCAGGCAATGGAAGTACGGAATACCTTAAATCCCATCTCTGCAAACAGCTTGATATCTTCTTTGTAATGGTGGTAAAAATCAATTCCTACCAGCTTCATATTGTCTTCTGTGGGTGCTTCCGTCCTCGGGCCTTTGATCCCGTGAGGAAGGACATCCTGGATGGAAAGTCCTTTGCCGTCCTCGTTGTATGCACCTTCACACTGATTGGCAGCTACTGCGCCGCCCCATAAAAAATTCTTGGGAAACATTTTTTTCATTCCTTTCCTTCCGGACATCAGATATCCAGCGCTGCGTGATAACCCCAGTATACTGCATTGGTGATGGTGGAAACTCTGCTTACATCACCGATCACAGCCACGTATGGCGCACAGTCACGAAGCTCATCCACAATGTCGGTTCTGGATCTCTGACCCAGGGCACAGATAATGGTGTTTCCAGGAACCAGAACTTTTTTGCCCTCTTTATCCTCACACCATACGCCTTCTTCGGTTACCTCGAGGCCCTTGTATCCTGTATAAACTTCTGCGTATTTGTCAATCTCTTTCAGAAGAAGCGGTCTGTGTCTTACATTGGCATCCGGTGCAAGAACATCTCTCATCTCCACAATGCGGACTTTCTTTCCTTCCATTCCGAGGTGGATGGCACACTCGCATCCTGCAAGGCCGCCGCCAAAGACAACTACCTCATCTCCTACTTTTTCTTTCTCTTTATAGTAGTTGTTTACGATTACCACATTTTCTCCGTTCAGTCCCGGGATTGGAGGTACCAGCGGTCTGGAACCTGCCGCGATGATCAGTGCATCTGCGTTTTCCTTTTCCGCATACTCTTTTGTCACCGGTGTGGATGTACGGATCTCCACGCCTGCTTTTCTTGCAAGAAGCTCGTAAGTTCCTGCAAGCTCATACATCTCATGCTTAAATGGAAGGGCCTGCTCGCTTTTCAGGATTCCGCCCACAGTATCCTCTTTTTCACAGAGGATGACCTGATGTCCTCTTCTTGCCGCTGTGTAAGCTGCATACAGACCTCCCGGGCCGCCGCCTGCTACCAGGACTTTTTTCCTAACAGGTGCCAGCTGTACTTCATCCCCTTCCATCTCACGTCCGATCAGCGGATTGACGGTACATCTTCTTGTGGAAGTTGCCGCTCTTTCTGCCATGCAGGTAAAGCATCTTAAACACTTTACGATCTCCTCGTCTCTGTTTTCCATGACCTTTCTCGGAAGGAAGGGATCTGCAAGAAGTGCTCTTGCCATGTAAACAATATCGGCTTTTCCTTCTGCAATGATCTGTTCCATCTGTGCAGGATCATTCAGGCCACCGATGGTTGCAACCGGAATGGACACATGTTTCTTGATCTCAGCCGCAAGGTAAACGTTGCAGCCATGCTCCTTAAACATGGATGGATGGGTGTCACCAAAACCTCTCTGATAAGTTCCTGCAGAAACATGAAGAAGATCGATATACGGCTCCAGAACTTTTGCGATCTCCACACCGTCTTCCAGTGTGTAGCCGCCTTCAAAAAGTTCAGAACCGCTCATACGGAACTCGATGGGGAATCCAGGTCCCACACCTTCACGGACTGCCTTCAGAACCTCCACTGCAAAACGACAGCGGTTTTCAAGGCTTCCGCCATACTCATCGATACGCTTGTTAAAATACGGAGAAAGAAACTGGTTGATCAGCCAGCCATGTCCGCCGTGGACCATGATCATCTCAAAACCTGCTCTTTTTGCCAGGGACGCGGTCTCTTTATAGGAAGCTACGATCTCGTCGATCAGCTCTTTTGTGAGGGCTTTTACCTCCACGCCATCCGGACGGACAGTATCAGACGGGCCCCACTGGTTCATGGATTTCTGTCTGGATTTATCTGTCATATAAGTTCCTGCATACATTCCGGAATGGGAAAGTTCAATGCTCGGGATGGCACCGTGACGGCGGATGGCGTCTGCAGTATAAGTTGCGGATGCCAGGGAATTCAGGATGGATGTGTCCAGATGATAGGCATGGGAGCCATCGGTTTTCGGATGTACCATACACTCGCTGACTGTTACGGCACCTGCACCGCCTTTTCCTCTCAGTTCATAAAAGGCTGTAGATTTCGGGCCGATACATCCATCGTTTGTAATATCTGTTCCGCCCATCGGAGCAGAAAACATACGGTTTCGAAATGTTACACGTCCAATCTGGATCGGTTTGCATAAGTTTGGATATTTTCGGATCATAATTACCTCCTGTTATTCTGTAAGGAGAGCTCTCAAATATTCGCCCTCTCTTCTGTTTTCAAGCAGTTCCATGAGTTCATTTACTTTTTCAAGACTGATCTTTTTCTCTCTTGCTTTCATATGTACATAAACAGCACCGATCAGGTTTGCGTCATTGTAAAAACGGCAGCTTGTCACCTCCGGGACCGGAAGTGTCCAGGGATACATGCCGTTGATCTTTGCAAGTTCTTCACGGATCAGCTGAAGAAGCAAAGGCTGTTCACTGATCCCGCCGCCTACTGCGATTTTTTCCGGATCGAACATGTACTGGCAGTTGTGGATGTGGATAGCCAGTTTTTTGGCATGGTTCCGGATTCCTGCCAGAGCTTTGTCATTACCCTGGTTTGCAAGGGAGAACGCTTTTTCCCCGTTTAATTCTTCTACAGGTATGCCGGTTTCTACGGATACACTGTTAAGCAGTGCCTGGGCACCGGCTGTTTCTGCAAGACTGTTGGACATTTTGTAGTCATCCTTGCTGTCTGTGATCACATAGTTGAATTCCCCTGCCATGAAATTTTTGCCACTTACGATCTCACGGTTAACGATCACGGCACCGCCTACTGCTGTTCCGCAGACAACAACGATAGCATTCTGGCAGTCCTTTAAAGATCCCTGCCAGATTTCGGCCAAGGCTGCACATTTGGCATCGTTTTCCACAGTTACCGGAATCCCGACTTTTTTCTCCAGAATCTCTACGATATTTACATTGCTGATGCAGAAAAGACTTCCGCCGGTGTACATAAAGCCTTTTTTGGAATCAATGATCCCCGGCATGCTTAAGGCAATTCCTTCAATCTCATACTGCCCTTTGATTCTGTCACAGATATCTGTCAGAGACTGGATAAATATTTCCAGAGAATCCTGTTTTGTGGGGGTTTTGTCTTTTTCCAGGATGGAACAGTTCTCAGTGATCACTGCATATTTGATAAATGTTCCTCCTACATCAATCGCCAAGTAATTCATGGTGTCACCTCTTTTTTGCGGATTTTTTCTTTGCTGTAGATGATGTTTCCTTCGCCGCCGTCCAGACGGTTGAAATATTCATTGGCTTTTTTTGCAACAAAGGCCTGCTGCCCCATAAAGTTAAAGGGAACATCATCTGCCTGATCTTTCATGATCGTATCGCAGACTTCGATCACACTGTGGATCATATCTTTGGAAGCCCAGATCACATGATGGCAGAGACAGGTTGTGTCAAAACGCCCCTCCAGCCTGTTCTGGATCTGAAGCAGATTTTCCCTGTATTCTTCCACTGTAAGGGAATTCTCATCAAAAAGGAATGTTGCATTATTGCAGGCATCTCCAAGGATCAGGATCTTTTCTTCCGGAATCAACATGACCATGGTTCCTGGAGTGTGCCCCGGGAGGGCATAGGTTTCCACGGAAATCCCTCCCAGGTCAAATCTGTCACCATCTTTCAGATTTTTAAAAGTCATCGGTGCAGGCGGCAGAAAGGTCTCTTCCAGTCCTTCCGGCATCTGGCCGCCAAGTCCTGCCAGTACATATCCTTTTCTGTTTTCTATGGAATTCATCCCCAGATAAACTTGGGTATCTGCATGGTTCATGTAGATCTCACATTCTTTTTTTCCATCGTTCCCGGTGAATTCCGGAGCTCCCATTGCATGATCCACGTGACCATGGGTAAGAAGTACTGTAAGAGGTTTCTCCGTAAGTTTTTCCACAAAATCCCGAAGGTTTCCGGCTCCCACACAGGTATCAATCAGCAGGGAGCGTTCCGATCCGTTTACCAGATACATGATCTCACCGGTGAGACTCAGGATTGCTGTGACTCTGTCGTTTACTTTTTCTGCTCTGTAAAAATCGGCCATTTTATTCTTCCTCCATATCAAGAAGTTTGGATAACTCTGTTCGAAGATTATCCACGATTTCTCTGGTAAATCCCATATAAAACAGTTTTTCCAGACTCTGGATACTCTCGTAAAAATAATCCTGATTTCCGGTAGAAAGGAAATACATCAGCATTGGAGATACTCTCTCGATCACTTTCATAGCCTCCGGATCATGCATCATATCCTTAAACATGGTTTTGTTATTATAGCGCTGGCGAAGATCTTCTGTGGGACAATATTCATAGTGATAATTTCCGGCTTCCACTTCCATCACTTCCCCTTCATAGAACGGAAGTCCGATCACTGCACTGCATCCAAATGGAACCTGGATATCTACTGTTACTTTTCCGTTCTTCAGGATTTCCCAGTTTACTTTGTATTCGCCATATGCAGAGTCATAAGTCATATGCATATATTTCAGTTTTCCGTTCATCAACGGTGTGATCAGAGCTTTTTTAAAGCCAGGCTCCAGGGCTTTTAAGCCAGCCACATCTCTGTAGAGATATTCTACAACAGAGCCATAAGAATAATGGTTCAGGGAGTTCATCATCGTACCGCTTAAATGCCCGTCATCCAGAACGGAATTCCATCTTTCCCAGATTGTTGTTGCTCCAAGATTGATGCAGTGCATCCATCCCGGATAATCTTCCTGAAGAAGGAAATAAAAAGCGTCTTCCTCGAATCCGTTTTCGGCGAGAACCCTGCAAAGGATCGGTGCCCCTGTAAATCCGCCCTTTAATTTGTAGCAGTCTTTGTAAAATCTTGCTTTCAGTCCTGCCACAACAGCTTCTTTTTCTCTGTAGATCCCGGAATATAAAGCTACAATATATCCAGTCTGGGAATCAATTGCCAGACGTCCCGTTTCTGTAAAATATTCCCGGATGATCGCTTCTCTGATCTTCTGATAGAGGTCATCATAATAACGCTTATCCTCTTCATAGCCGAGAATTTCTGCTGCTTTTGCAGTCTTCTGCACAGACATTGCATAGTAGTTGGAGCCAATATAATAGGCATCTGTTCCACCTTCCATGCTCTGCTCGGTTCTTCCGTCAAGTGCAAGCCAGTCACCCAGCTGATTTCCGAAATCATAAAGATATTTCTGTCCTCTTGCCTGGTCTTCCCTGGTGATCTTATCCACCCAGTCCTTCATCATCGGATAACTGGATCTCAGCATTTCTGTATTTCCTGAATGTTCATAAACCACCATTGGAAGGAATGTGGCAATGTCTCCCCATACACTGGAAAAGATCGGTCCGTTTGGATCAAGTACCGGAATCACTCCCGGAAGGATTCCATCGTATTTTACCTGCTCATTTCGAAGGTCGTGGATGAATTTCTGATAAAAAGCTGTAGTGTCCATATTAAAACTTGCTGTTCCGGCAAATACCTGAGCATCCCCGGTCCAGCCAAGTCGTTCATCCCTCTGTGGGCAGTCTGTAGGAAAGTCCACAAAATTTGATTTCTGTCCCCAAAGTGCATTGAGGAACAGTCTGTTTACTCCCTTATGGCCTGTTTCCACATATCCGGTCCTATTCATCTTTGAGTAAACTGCTTTTCCTGTAAAATCTTCTGCATTTACTTCTCCCGGCCATCCTGTCACACGCACATAACGGAATCCAAAATATGTAAAAGAAGGACGTACCAGCTCCTCCCTGCCATCAGATACATATACAAACTGAGATTTTGCAGCACGGTAATTTTCATTATAAAAATTGCCATCCTGGAGAATTTCGCCATGATCAAATATAATTCTGGTTCCTTTTGTCAGGTGATTTTTAAATGTTACATATCCGGCAAAATTCTGTCCGAAATCCAGGACTGTTTCTCCTGCCGGTGTATGGATCACTTCTTTTACCGGCATATCTTCCATTTCCATTACAGGAAGGCTGTATCTGGCAACCAGTTTTCCTTCTGCCGCTGTAAGAACTGCCGGTCTTGCCTGATTTTCTTTTTCTTCCCATAACAGATGGTTAATGATCTCGCCGTCATAAATTCCATCATCTTCCACATCAGAACCAATATAGTTCCAGGTTTCATCTGTTCCGATCACCTGAATTTCGCCATCTTCATAGATCAGCCGAAGTTCTGCGATCAGTTTAAAGGTATCACCAAAATTATTACTCTGACTGTTCAGTCCGAATTTTCCCTTATACCAGCCATTTCCCAGCGATACGGCCAGCTGGTTTTCTGCTGTTTTCTGCATTTCTGTATGGTTATCAATATTTTTAATATCTTCTGTAACATCAAATGTAAGGTACTGTTCTTCATCGTGATAATTGCTGTAATAAGGAGTCAGAACTTCTTCTCCGACTTTTTTTCCGTTTAATTTTGCCTCAAAAAGTCCAAGACCGCAAATATAAAGTCTGGCTGAAGCAGTTTTTTTCTTTACTTCAAAGTTTTTTATAAAGAGAGGATGAAAAGTATCTTCTTTTTCTGTTGTGATCCATTTTCCCATCCATGGATCATCCATCTTTCCGGTTTCAAAATATGCAGGTTCTGAAACAGCTGTTTCTCCTTTATCGTTTGTGACGGTTACTTTTACATAATATCTTGTATATGCACTCCTGGTAAACTCCAGTTTTTCTGCCGCGCTGTTAAGATCTTTTCCTTCTTTTTCCCAGAGAATCTCTGAAAAATCTTCTTTCAAAGATACTTCTATTTTTGCATTCTGCTGTCTTCTGGCAGATGTCTCACGAACTTTCCATGATACACATACGGTCTCAAAGTCAAATCCCACCGGATTTTCCATGCCATTGATTCTTATATTTGCAACTTTCATATATTTATATTTCTCCTCTTACTCTGGAATATCCACGATCACAACTTCAGAAACGCCCCCAAAGACTAGAATGTATGTCTAATTTTCGGAGGCGCAAGCAGTTTTCTCTGCTTTTTCTCAGTTATTTATTTATCAGCTTTATTCAGCTGCTTCCATTTTCTTTAAATCTCTCTCGCAATGATACAGGATTACCATCAGTACAAAGATAGCGATTACCATGATAAATGGCAGCCAGTTGTACAGGAAGTTAATTGCTGTGGAAACACTTTCCGGCTGTGCGATGCCCTGTGCATCCAGAGATCCGTCATAGCCTGCACCATTGAGAACCCAGCCAAATACAGCTGTTCCAAGTCCGAGACCGATCTTCTGTGCTGCAGAAACACCGGCATTTCCAAGGCCAACGGTATCAATTCCTGTTTTCTTTGTTCCGTATGTAATGGTATCTGCAACCATTCCAAGTGCCATACCGCCGGCCATCCCAACGCCGCAACCTTTCAGTACATTGAAGATGATCATTACGATCGTGCTGGAACCGCCGAAAACAGCGAATCCAAGGAATCCAAGTCCCATAACTACCATTCCAGCTTCATAAACAGCTGTTTTTCCAAACTTTTTCATAAATGCAGGTGTTACAAACATGACTGCAAACTGTGCAATGGAAATGGAGTTGGATACCCAGCTGTACTGTCCCATATCATAGAGAACGTACTGACAATAATATACATTTCCCATTGCATACATGATGATTACGAAAAATACTACAAAACTTGCAACTGTTACGATCACCCAGTATTTGTTCTTAAAAAGTGCTTTTACAGTTTCCCATGTGCCTGCTTCTCTGCCTGCACTTGCTGATTTCTGAGTATCTTCCTCTGCGCTTTCAGCAGAATGTATTCTCTCTTTTGTTGAGAAAACACTGAAGAAAGTAATTACGATCATTGCGATGCAGTAGATTAACATTGTGATCGTAAATGCTCTCTGTGTATAAATGGTTTCTGTACTGCTTGTAAAGATTCCAAGTAAGGTAACAAATGTTGAGTTTACAACTACATTTCCAAGTGTCTGGAAAATCTGCTGGATATTTCCAAGAAATCCTCTCTCATAAGGATTTGCTGTCATCAATGAGATCATGGAATAATACGGTACCAGCATTCCTGTAAGGCATACAGCATTTACAATGTTATACATCAGGAAAATATATACATACTGTGCCATTTCCGGGAAGTTCTGCGGTACAAAAAACAACAGCATCGTGGTGATTCCAAATGGAATACACATTCGTAACAGCCAGGAACGGCCTTTTCCAAGTTTTGACTTTGTACGGTCTACCATACGTCCTACGATCACATCTGAGATTCCGTCAAAGATTTTGGATACTGCAAAAATTGTGGCAATGATACCTGCGTTCAGTCCTACTGTACTGGTAAAATAAATCGTCAGAAAAGAACCAATGATACCATTGATCATATTAAAGGCAAATCCGCCTGTTCCGTAACCGATACGTTCGCTCCATGCCAGGCTGGCATTGGGATCGTTGTGTTTACTTGCCAAACTAAACATATCTCTTTCTCCTTTTCCCTTTTTCTTTTGATGGGTTTTCTGCATCTTCCGTGTTTTCTGCTCTTATAAAATTACTTTTATTTATCACCTTCTGTCATTCTTGTGTTTTCCTGTTGATAGTGATATTATCAGAAATAAGGGAACAGGATAACGTCTTTAAACGACATATAGTTTATCCTTTTCGGACATATATGTGTTTCCTGTTGAAGCTTGTCGACAAGTAATTTAGGTGATTTTATGAAAGAATACAAAAGTTTAACAGAACTGATTCCTGAAATGGAACCTGATGAAATATTTTATAAACGGATTTTTCTGGAATATCCGGAGGCTCATCTGGACCAGGCACATACAGTGGAAGAAATAGAAAAACTCTGTCCGGAAGCATCTTCCCATGCAGCAGCCGGTTTTACTTATCATCCGGGAAATGCTCTGGATGAAACCATTCTTCCTTCTGATGAAGATACGATCATTTTCCGCCACAACCGATATTCTCCTGCGTTTTTACATTCTCACACTTTTTTTGAGATGATCTATGTGCTTCGTGGAACCTGTGAAAATATATTTACTTCTCATACGATTTCCATGCAGGCTGGTGATATCTGTATTGTGGCACCTTCCATCATCCATGCTTTAAGTGCATTTAGCGATGACTGCGTGATCTATAATTTTCTGATAAAGAGCCAGACTTTTGAAGCTGTATTCTTAAATTCGCTTCCTAAATATGGTACTTTACATGATTTTTTCAGCCGTGCACTTTATTCTCCCGGTTCTCAGTTTTATCTGTATTTTAAATCCGGAAAGGACCCACAGCTTGTAAATTTATTCAAAAAAATCCTGAAGGAATACCGGGCGCAAAAACGGTACAGTCCTTCTATGATAAACGCTCTGCTTGAAATCTTCTTTATCTGTCTTCTCAGAAACCATGAGAAAAACATGATCGTACCAAACCCGGCAGGAAAGAAGCAGGAAAAAAATATTATTTTTATACTAAAATATATTGAACTTCATTACGCAACGCTCACCCTTCCGGAGCTGGCTTCTTTTTTTAATTACAGCGAACGGCAGCTGACCCGAATCCTGAAAAACTATACAGGACAGACTTTTTCCTCTCTTATCCAGAATATCCGCCTGTCCAGAGCGGCGGAGCTGTTAAAACAGCCGGACCGTTCCGTCACTGCTGTTATGGAAGAAATCGGTTATTCCAACATTACACACTTCTACAAAATATTTGAGAAAAAGTTCCATATGACGCCTGCGGAGTACCGGAATACCTTATAAAACCTGTATGTGTTTCTATATGTAAGAAAAGAAAAAGCCTTATAATATTACTGTAAATGATAGGTCTGATATGTCCTAAAATCTGACTTTTTAAATTGCCAGTCTTTGAGTAACTATACTATTTACAGCAAATATAATAAGGCTTTCTATGTTTTTACAGTTTCATAGCACCGCGGATGCAGCTCTCAATATACTCTTCACCCAGATCTGTATTCAGGCTGAGATCAAAATTTCCTGCTGCGCCCCACATACGGCGTGTGTAATAACGGTAGTTGTCTGCGCGGAGTTTTTCGTTTTTCTGGACAACAGCTCTTGCTTCTTTCTCGGAGATGTTCTGTCTCCTTGCTACTCTTTTGATCCTACTTTCCAGTGGCGCGGAGAAGAATACTTTCAGGCAGTTTGCGGAATTTCTGAGAACGTAATCTGCACAGCGGCCTACGATGACGCAACTGCCTTTTTCCGAAAGATCACGTACGACCTGACATTCTGCTTCAAAAATCTTGTCCTTCGATGCTTCGTCCTGCATATCTGTGTTCAGATACATCTGATTGACCAGATCGTAGAGAAGGCTGTTTGTCATGATCTCCTCATTTTTCTTAATGAATTCCGGTGTGTAGCCTGTGGTTCCTGCTGTCATCTGGATGATCTCTGCATCATAGAAATCGTAGCCCAGCTTTTCTGCGAGTGCCTTGCCCATATCGTGGCCACCGCTTCCAAACTGCCTTCCAATGGCGATGACATTTTTTCCATAAGTTCCTGCTGTCTGCTCGTTTGCTTCGCTCTCGTTTTCCACAGATGCTGTTTCCAGGAAGATCATGTCTTTCAGGAATGCAAGTTTCTTTCCGATGAGTCTGGCAATAAAGCCTACCAGAAGGGCTGCGATAACCGTACCTTCTCTCACGCCGTCCAGTCTTCCTGCGAATACGAAGGAAAGTACTGCAGCGATCACTGCCATGGATACGTCAAAACAGATCTTGGTTGTTCCGAAGTTTGTTTTCCATGTGAGGACAATGGCGCGGACAAAGGATTCTCCAGGAAGCATAACAACGTCTGCCAGAACTTCCATATATACACCGACACCAAGAATCAGACATCCGATGAGCAGGTATACGATCTTCATGACATACGCTTCCGGGTTGACCCAGGAAAAAAGGATCATGGTGAGATCGATAAAATATCCAAATATGATGGATACCGGAATCTGAAGGATGTGCTCCAGTTTAAAGTTCTTTCTCAGGATGATCAGCTGCAGCACGATCAAAAAAATACTGAAAAAAATGGTAAAGTTTCCAAGTGTAAATGGAAAATTCAGGCTTAACACATAGGGAATCGATGAAATCGGTGAAGTTCCCAGGTTTGCCTTGGTGATCAGACTGACTCCCAGGGAGTTTACAAACAGTCCCACCAGAAATATCAAGTATCGTTTTAGTTTCTCCATTATTTTTTGTCTCCTCCTCGTTGTACAGATTTTAATCGGATAATTATGCCTATGCAGCCATTATCCGGTTATCATAAAGCGGACCTCCGCCTGTTTATTTTATCTCAGCAAGATTTCTGTAGATCCTGTGAAATATCTCCATAAATACTTTCTGCTCTTCTTCTGAAATATTGTTTAAGGCCGTTTCTTCAATCTTTTCAAAAGTTTCTTCTACCAGCTTCTGATTTTTCTTTCCGGATTCTGTCATAAAAATATGAAAGGTACGACGGTTTCCGTTAAGCATTTTTCTCTCGATCAACCCTTTTTCTTCCATACGATTCAGGATCGATGTCAGGGATCCTGCTTCAATCAGGCATCCTGCCGCAATTTCCTTCTGGCTGGCGCCGTCGTGATCTTTCAGGTAATCCAGGACTTTGGGCTGACCCAGGGTAAGGCCTGTATCTTTCAGCTGTTCCATCAGTTTTTTCTGGACCATCATGTGGTTTGCCATGGACAGATAGTGAAAGGAATCGTTCATATATCTTTCTCCCTTTTTTAATAGTTATAATTCAAACGTTTAGAATTATAACTATATTGATGGCGTATGTCAATATTATTTTTAAAATATGTTGGAATTCTGTACAAAAAAGAGAGCTTTTTTTATTTCAGTCTGCACAAAATATAGGAAAAATCGTAAGGACAAACGTATAAATAAAATGATCCTCTGCCTGCATAAAAAAACAGCGAAATGGATATTCGTTTCCATTTCACTGTTTAATGTTTTTTCTGTTAATAAGTTTGTGTTATGTTGTTTTATGCAACTTGATTCTTGTTGTTGGTAACGGTGATCAGATGGCTCTTGATCAGTACCGGACGTACTGCGTTGTAGATGATTGCTACCAGGATTACAGATACCACTGCATTGATGAAGGTTGCTGCCGCACTCATTTTTGCAAGTGCCTGTGCAAGCTCCTGAGGCTGTCCTAAAATGTACTGTTTGTAAAAATATCCTACGATAGGATCTGCTACTACGTTAAATGCCAGTCCTGCGATGGATGCGATCACGCTCCATTTGAATACATATTTCTTATCTGTACTTTCGTTGATCTTTGCAACTTTGTGTGCTACAAGACCTACGATCAGACCGATACAGAATTTCAGTACAAAAGTTTTTGGTGCTCCTGTGATGTAAACAGGGTCCATAATGTCTGCGATTCCCATTCCGATTGCTCCGGAAAGGCCTCCGTATACACCGCCCAGAAGCAGTGCTGCCAGTACACAGAATGCGTTTCCGATATGGATGGATGTTGCATCTCCGCCTGGTACTGGGATCTTGATCTGCAGGAATGTGAAGGATACGTAGCATAAAGCTGCTAATAATGCAGTTTCTGCAAGTTTGACTACTGTGTTGTTCTGTGTGTTCATAATAATTCCCCTCTCGTGTTTTGTTATTACTTTAGTGTGTGAATAATTTAGTGTATGAATGTAATAACACGGGTGTTATGGTACTGCTTGTTTGGGTGTATTACAAGGGGCAATTTTTATGTTTTTTTAGGGGACAGTTTTTTGTGGTAATAAAAAAAGCGGCTGTTTTAGCCACTTTCTTTGGTATTGTATATTCAAAACTACATACATGTTTGTTGATGGTTAATCTTTTTGAATCAAGTTTTACCTGCGTGCCGATTTGCCTTTTTTTCACGGGCTCGCAGCTAAAGCTGCATCGCCTGTTTTTTTAGGCTACTCCAGCGGTGGTCATCTCACGACTCCGTCGTTCGATGTCATTTGCTTCGCAAATGTCCAGGAATCATCATGAATGCCTCTCCACAAGCAAGCTTGTTCCGATTCATTCCTGCTGTTTCCTGCCCGCTTCCTCGGCTAGTTGGTCAAGCCCTCACCCGATTAGTAACAGTCAGCTCCATGTGTTACCACACTTCCAC
>NZ_WQQE01000001.1:0-108805 GCF_018785655.1 Blautia sp. MCC269
TTGGTTTGTTAAAACCGTTCTTTAAAATGTAAAGAAATTTTCGAGAATCGTATGTGTTTCACTGTTTAGTTATCAAGGTTAGTTTTGTTCTTTCGAACAGCTTGTTTATTTTATCTCATTCAAAACCGTTTGTCAAGAACTTTTTTTAATTTTTTTCGAAGTTTTTAATTTCTCAAAAAATCAAAGCGGAGAAGGAGGGATTTGAACCCTCGCGCCGCGTTAACGACCTACTCCCTTTCCAGGGGAGCCCCTTCGGCCAGCTTGGGTACTTCTCCAAATTGCCCTACTTACTAAGTAGTTCTGATATTTATCTCTATCGCTCTCAGCGACAGGTGATATTATATCTCGTATCTTTTATGTTGTCAAGTACTTTTTTCAACTTTTTTCAAAAGTTTTTATTCTGTATTTGACTAGCGGAGAGAGTGGGATTCGAACCCACGCGCCCTTGCGGACAAACGGTTTTCAAGACCGCCTCGTTATGACCACTTCGATATCTCTCCATATGTTGTTTTTCAACATTTTTTGTGCTGTTTTGTCAGCGCATGTTGTATTCTATCATCAAATATCTTACCTGTCAATAACAAATTTGATATTTTTTTCAAAAAATTGGACATATAGCTTCAATTTCCGCTATATGCCCATATTTACAGGGATTTTTCCTCTGTTCTATTCTCTGTTTTCTCTCAAAAATGCCTCTGCAATGACAAGATCTTCCGGTGTTGTGATCTTGATATTACGATAGGAACCTTCCGAAAAGCGGATTTTCACCCCGGTCTCATGTTCTGCTACCATGGCATCATCTGTAATCCCGGTCATTTCTTTCTTAAGGATGCTGGTATATGCGTCGTAGATCAGCGGATACCGAAAGATCTGTGGAGTCTGAACGATCCATACACTGCTGCGATCCGGAGTTTCACTGACATTTCCCTCCACATCTGCAATCTTAACCGTGTCTTTGGAGGGCATACCCACAACACTGGCACCTGTCTGTGCTGCTGCCATAAGTCCTCTTTCAATGATCTCATGATCAATAAACGGTCTGGCACCATCATGGATCAGTACGTATTCCGTGTCTTTGCACGCACGAAGTCCTTCATAAACGGAATCGTACCGCTCTTTTCCGCCGGATACTACGGCAGAAACTTTTGTAAAACCGTATTTTTCCACGATTTCTTCTTTGCACCAGGAAACATACTCCTCCCCTGTCACCAGAATGATATTCCGGATCAGCGGACTTTCCTGAAAACATTGCAGAGAATAACAGAGCACCGGCATTCCGTTAAGCTCCATAAACTGCTTCTGTATTTTGCTGTGCATACGCTTTCCCTGACCTGCTGCCAGGACAATGGCTGTATTTCTGCACTCTTCCATAATCAATTACCCCGGATTCTTTTATCTTTCGCCAAGTTTCAGGTTCGGAACTGCATTCAGGTCCCAGCTATGGCGTGTTCCCTTGATATATTCATAATAGGCAGCCACTCCGATCATTGCCGCATTATCCGTACAGAAAATCGGTGACGGACGGTAAAATTTGTATCCACGGTCTGTGCATGCCTTTTCCATGGCAGTGCGGAGCGCTCCATTGGAGGCAACACCTCCTGCAATAGCAATTTTTTTCATGCCAAAATCAGCTGCTGCCTGCATGGTATGTTCTACCAGCACATCAACAACCGCTTTCTGGAAGGATGCCGCGATATCCGCACGGTTTACTTCCTCGCCTTTCATTTTTGCACCGTTTAAGTAATTGAGAACTGCGGACTTCACGCCACTGAAGCTGAAATCATACGGATTTTCACCAATTTTTGCACGTGGAAACTCAATAGCATCCGGATTTCCTTCTTTTGCAAGCTTGTCGATCTTTGGGCCTCCCGGATATCCAAGACCGATGGCACGGGCAACTTTGTCAAAAGCTTCCCCTGCTGCATCATCTCTGGTACGTCCCAGGATCTCAAACTGGCCATAGTCTTTCACAATGACAAGATGGGTGTGTCCACCGGATACAATGGCACAGAGAAATGGCGGTTCCAGATCCGGATGCTCAATATAATTGGCGGAAACATGTCCTTCTATATGATGCACGCCTACCAGGGGCAGATTTCTTGCATAGGCAATGGCCTTGGCTTCTGCCACGCCTACAAGAAGCGCACCCACAAGCCCTGGTCCGTAAGTTACACCGATAGCATCAATATCATCCAGGGTAACATTTGCCTCGTCCAGCGCTTCCTGGATGACCTGGTTGATTCTTTCTATATGATTTCTGGAGGCGATTTCCGGTACAACACCTCCATACAGTTTATGGATCTCGATCTGTGAGGAAATCACGTTTGATAAGACAGTCCTTCCGTTTTTTACAACGGAGGCTGCTGTTTCATCACAGGAGCTCTCAATACCAAGAATTAATGTATCTTTCATTTTTTTCAGTCCTCTTCAAAATTCAGTTCCACACTTTTACCGTCTTTTCCCGGCCATGCCTTCGGAAAGATCTCACGGACTGTATCCATGTAATCATCCGGGCGTACCAGAGACGGGCTGTAATGGGTCAGCCACATTTCCCCTACTCCCGCATCCCGGGCAAGGGTAGCCGCTTCACGAAACGTCATGTGTTTGTAGCCTTTTGCCTTTTCGATCTTGTCATCTTCGCCGTACATTCCCTCGCAGATAAAAAGATCGGAGTCTTTTGCATTGCGTAAAATGGACTCAGTTGGTCTGGTATCTGTGGTGTAGGTAAGCTTGATCCCTTTTCTCGGCGGGCCAAGTACCATATCCGGTGTGTAGACCCTTCCTTCATTCTCCACGGTCTGGCCCTTCTGCAGCGGATTCCAGAATTTCAGTGGAATCTCATGCTCTCTGGCGCTGTCCGGAGAAAATTTCCCCTGGCGAAGGATCTCAAGGGTATACCCGTAGCATGTAACATTATGGTTTACCCGGAATGCGGTGATCCGGTAACCATTCAGTTCCAGAACCTCCTCCGGTTTCGTGATCTCGATAAATTTAATTTCAAAAGGCAGTTCCGGTGCGATCACACGCAGTGCGTTTACCACACGTTCCAGTCCTCTTGGGCCCACCAGTGTCAGCGGTTCCGTACGATCCGCATTTCCCATGGTCAGAAGAAGTCCCGGAAGTCCGCTGATATGATCCCCGTGATAATGGGTAAAGCAGATCACATCAATGGGCTTGAAACTCCAGCCTTTTTCTTTAATGGCCACCTGGGTACCTTCCCCGCAGTCGATCATCAGGCTGCTGCCGTTGTAGCGGGTCATCAGCGCGGTAAGCCATCTGCGTGGCAGCGGCATCATTCCTCCGCAGCCAAGTAAACAAACATCTAACATATTTTTCCTCCTGTGCGTGTCATAAGAACAGCATCCTCTGTGGGATCTGTATAATACGCCTTACGCAGTCCGTCTCTCACAAACCCCTGCCGCTCATAAAGCCGGATCGCCGTCTCATTTCCCGCACGGACTTCCAGATGGATCATGGTGATCCCTCGTTCTTCGGCCAGACGGATCATGCTCTCCATAAGGAAATTTCCGATTCCCTCTCTCTGGCGGTCCCTGCGGACGGCAACATTGGTCACATCCCCCTCGTCCAGTACAGTAAGAAGACCGCAATACCCCAGGATCCGGCCTTTTTCTTCCACAACAAGAAACATTGCATTCTCTTTCATAAGAAATGTCAGAAATCCCTCTTTTGTCCATGGGACAGAAAAAAGTTCCTCTTCGATCTCCATAACCTGATCCAGGTCATCCACCAGCATTTCTCTTAAGATCATGCGTTTTCCCCTTCTGATTCTTTTTTCAGTTTCTGGGCACGCTCCCGCTCTGCCTGTGATACACGGAGATAGTCCGGTTTGTGCTCAGCTGCTGTCTCAGTTCTGCCTTCTTTATAATAAAGGACACCAAGTGCGCCTACTGCTCCGGCTCTCTGTCTGGAAAGATGGGCCGGTGCAAAAGAAAACGGTACCTCAAGCTTATCTGCAATAATATCTTTAAATACTGGGACACCGTCTCCCAGAAATGTTACGGTTTCTCCCATTTCATTCAGCATGGAAAGAAGTTCCTCGATTCCCACTGCCATCTGATCTTTTACAGTCACAAGTCTGTGGTCTTCATAACGGTAGATTCCCGTATAAACCTGTTTTCTTCTGGCGTCCATGATCGGGCAGATCAGCCCATTTACGTCATAAAGATTGTATGCCAGTGCTTCCACAGTGGGAATCCCAATCAGTGGTTTGTCAAGGGCAAGTCCCAGCCCCTTGGCTGTGGCAGAGCCGATACGGAGTCCGGTAAAAGATCCCGGGCCTTTGGCTACCGCAATGGCGTCAATGGTCTTAAGATCCAGCTCTGTCATCTTCACGATCTCATCCAGCATGGGAAGAAGGGTCTGTGAATGTGTTTTTTTATAATTAACCGTATATTCCGCTACCAGTGTATCATCCTCCACAACAGCTACAGATGCCACGATTCCGGAACTGTCCAGTGCCAAAACTCTCATTCTACCTCTTCCCCTCTCTCCTCAATGGTGATCTTTCTGTACTCAAAACCTTTCTCAAGGTCTTTCTCAATAGTAACTTCGATTCTTTTTTCCGGGAGGATCTCTTCAATAAGTTCTGCCCATTCTATAAGGCAGATTCCCTGTCCGAAAAAATAATCATCGTATCCGATCTCTTCCATTTCTTCCAGATCCCCGATACGATATACATCAAAATGATAAAATGGCAGACGTCCGTCTTCGTATTCCTGGATAATGGTAAACGTAGGGCTGTTTACAGGTTCTGTAATCCCAAGACCTGCTGCCACGCCCTGTGTAAACACGGTTTTTCCAACTCCCAGATCGCCTGTCAGTGTGTAGATCTGTCCCGGTTTCGCATTCATTCCGATCGTTCTTCCGACCTCGAATGTCTCCTCCGGATCATGCGTTTCTATGATCATATTTTCCACCTTTTTCTTGCACAATTATTCTTTGCATATTATAATAGAGCGAACAGCGAAATACAATACTTTTTGAAAAGGAGTGCGAAAACTATGGCAAATCCTATCGTTACCATCACAATGGATAATGGCGATGTAATGAAAGCGGAATTATATCCGGAAGTTGCCCCGAACACAGTAAATAACTTCATCAGCCTTGTAAAAAAAGGCTTTTATGACGGCCTGATCTTCCACCGTGTTATCAACGGTTTCATGATTCAGGGCGGATGCCCTGATGGAACCGGTATGGGCGGCCCAGGATACAGCATCAAGGGCGAGTTCTCCCAGAACCGTTTCAAAAATGACCTGAAACATACACCAGGTGTTCTCTCCATGGCAAGAGCCATGCATCCGAACTCTGCCGGAAGCCAGTTCTTCATCATGCATAAAGCTGCTCCGCATCTTGACGGAAGCTACGCTGCATTCGGCCAGATCATTGAGGGCATGGATGTTGTAAATGCTATCGCAGAGACAGACACAGACTACAGTGACCGTCCTCTTGACGAGCAGAAGATCAAATCCATGACTGTTGAAACCTTTGGTGTGGATTATCCGGAACCGGAGAAATGCTGATAGGCAGAATTTTCTAAAATAAAGAAATTATTTAAAAAGACATGAAAATGCCCCGTGAAAGGCAGACTGTAAATCAGTTATCTGCCGTTTCCGGGGTGTTTTTTGTTCTATTTCTCGAAGGTTTTCACCTCTCCGTTTACTTTTGCAAAATACAGCTCTGCATCTTTCTCAAGTCCGGCTCTTCCGTTGGTTCCCTCTGTGATGGCTTTTTTGACCTCTTCGATCTGGTCATCCGGCACAAGAAGCTTCAGAACAACCTTGTCGGTATACTCGGAATCCAGGATTGGCAGGCTTCTTTCTCCCGCGATATACTGGATCTTACCGATCCCTGTATAATCCGTTGTCACCTGAAGAGAAATCCCGTGATGTTTCTCAATTACAGTGCTGGCCGCAAGTCCGGCCTGGACTGCCCCTGAATATGCCCGCACAAGTCCGCCGGTTCCAAGAAGGACGCCGCCGAAATATCTGGTCACCACGATGGCCGCATTATAGATCCCGGCTCCCAGAAGCACATCCAGCATGGGCCTTCCTGCAGTTCCGGATGGTTCTCCGTCATCACTGCAGCGGGTGGCTTCCCGATTCATTCCTACCGAATATACATAGCAGTTATGACGGGCATCCCAGTATTTCTTTTTCATTTCTTCGATAAAAGCAAGAGCCTCTTCTTCGGTTTCCACAGGACGGACCGTTGCGATAAAACGGGATTTTTTTTCCACAAGTTCGCCCTCGCCGCCTTCGTATATGGTTTTATAATGTTCCAGCATGGTTTACGCCTCCGTTATCTATAACTGAAATCTGCCACCGGCAGAGTTTTCTTTATTGTATAATAATTATCTGCTTTGCACAATGTATAAGATATCACGAATTGTGAAATTTTTTTTAAGGGTTTATTTGGCATTCTATATTTGATATAATAGAACGGATTATAAAGGAGGAATATTATGAACTACGGAAAAAGATCCACTTCCAAGAAGCGGAATGCTCTGATCTCCCGTACTTCCATGCTGGAAAAAAGAGCACATGTTTCGTTTATCCGGGTTTTATTTACAGCTCTGATCGCAGTCTGCGTCATGGTTGTCTGCCTTGGTATCGGCTCCTTCCGGGGCGTGATCGCCGGAGCACCTGATGTCAACAATGTGGATATTTCACCTCTCGGATATGCAACCTTCCTGTATGATGACCAGGGAACACAGATCCGACAGCTTTCAGCCCCTACATCCAACCGTCTTCCGGTCTCCCTGGACCAGATCCCGGTCAGTCTGCAGCATGCAGTGGTAGCCATTGAGGATGAACGTTTTTATGAACATAACGGTATTGATGTCCGCGGTATTGCGCGTGCCGGAATGAAGGCAATTACCACCGGTAATTTTTCCGAGGGTGCCAGTACCATCACACAGCAGCTTCTGAAGAACAACGTTTTCACAGACTGGACCAATGAGTCCACACAGCTGGAACGTTTCACCCGTAAGTTTCAGGAACAGTACCTGGCTGTACAGGTTGAAAAGAAATACGATAAATCTGTAATTCTTGAAAATTACCTGAACACCATCAACCTTGGAGCAGGTTCCTACGGCGTACAGGCAGCTTCCAAGAAATATTTCAATAAAGATGTATGGGATCTGAATCTTTCTGAATGTGCAACCCTTGCAGGTATCACTCAGAACCCAACCAAATTCAATCCGATCACCAACCCGAAAGCCAACGCCAAAAGACGGAAAGAAGTTCTGGACCACATGCTGGATCAGAATTATATTTCCCAGGACGAATATAACAATGCCCTGAATGATGATGTTTACTCCCGTATTCAGGCTGCACAGCTTGAAAACACAGAAGAAGAAAGCACCGTCTACACCTATTTTGAGGACGAGGTCACCAACCAGGTAATCAGCGACCTTATGAATATCAAAGGTTACACAAAAACACAGGCTACTAATCTTCTTTACAGTGGCGGCCTGAAAATCATGACAACACTGGATTCCAACATTCAGCAGATTCTTGATGAAGAATATGCAAATCCGGATAACTATCCGGCTGATGTACAGTATGAACTGGATTACGCACTGACCGTTCAGGATGCAGATGGAAACCAGAAAAATTACAGCAAGGAAATGCTTCAGCTTTATTTCCGTGATCAGGATCCGGAATTTGACCTTCTCTTCGATTCTCCGGAAGAGGGCCAGCAGTATGTAGACCAGTACAAAGCCAGCATTCTTTCTGACGGAAGCACCGTTATTTCCGAGCGTGTAAACTTTGCACCTCAGCCGCAGTCTTCCATGACTGTTATTGACCAGCATACCGGTTATGTAAAAGCCCTGATCGGAGGCCGTGGTGAAAAAACAGCCAGCCTGACTCTGAATCGTGCCACGGATACAACCAGACAGCCTGGTTCTACCTTTAAAATTGTATCCACTTACGCTCCGGCTCTGAATGAAAAAGGTGATACACTGGCTACTACATTTATGGATGAGCCATATGAATATCCGGACGGTTCTCCGGTTAACAACGCCACACGAAGCTACGGCGGCGAGACCACCATCCGTAAGGCAATCCAGAATTCCATCAACGTTGTGGCAGTCAAATGTCTGGAACAGGTTACCCCGGCTCTTGGTCTTAAATATCTGGATGATTTCGGATTTACTACTCTGGCCCATGGAACTGAGGCAGATAAAGATGCCAACGGAAATGTATGGAGTGACGCTAACCTGGCAACTGCCCTCGGAGGTATTACCAAGGGTGTCAAAAATGTAGAACTCTGTGCCGCATACGCAGCAATTGCAAACAACGGCAATTATATCAAACCGATTTATTATACACAGATCCTTGATCATGATGGAAATGTTCTGATCGAGAATACTTCCGTTTCCAGATCTGTAATCAAAGACAGCACTGCCTACCTGCTTACAAGCGCCATGGAAGACGTTGTCAAAAAAGGTACCGGTACTGCCTGCCAGCTTGACAATATGACTGTTGCAGGAAAAACAGGTACAACTGAGGATTACAATGACCTGTGGTTCGTAGGCTATACCCCGTATTACACCTGTGCAGTATGGTCCGGTTATGACAACAACGAAAAAATCCCGGAAGATGCACGTAACTTCCATAAAAATCTCTGGAAAAAAGTAATGACACGTATCCATGAAGGCCTGGAAGATAAAGATTTTGAAATGCCTTCCAGCGTGGAAAAAGCAAGTGTCTGCTCTGAAACCGGACTTCTTCCACGTGCAGGCTGCCCGACTATCACCGAATATTTTGATATTTCCAGTCTTCCGACTGAATACTGCGATGAACATTTTTATGGAAGCAGCTATGATTACGACGAAGACTATTATTACGAAAACACGGATTCCGATACCGACGCAATTCCAAGCGCATCTCCGGACAGTACGGATAGCACGAACGCCGATTCCAACGGTGATAATACCGACAGTTCTGATAACACCGGCGGCGACAACGGTGACGGCGATAACACCGGCGGAGATGACACCTCCGGGGATAATTCAGGTGATAATACAGGAAATGACACCGGAGATACTTCCGGCGGAGACGATGGCGGAGACACTTCCGGCGGAGACGATGGCGGAGACACTTCCGGCGAAGATCCTGTAGAATATTACAATTGATGATTTTATTTTAGGAATAAAAAAAGTGGGTTCCCGAAACAGGGAATCCACTTTTTTATATCTCTTCTGAACTTAAAATCAGAGAACCATCTTGGCTGCACCGTAAATTCCGGCATCATTGCCAAGTGTTGCAATCACGATCGGAGTATCTTTACAGGATGAAAATGTATACTCTCTGTAGTACTTCTGAATGCAGTCAATCAGCGGCTGTCCTGCCTTGGAAACGCCTCCGCCGATTACGATTGTCTCAGGATCCGTCACACAGGAAATGATCGCAAGAGCGCCACCAAGCTGCTCTCCAACTTTTTTCATGGTCGCAACTGCAACTGGATCATTCTCCTTGAACGCATCCAGAACTGCTTTTGCGGAAATATTCTCCACATCTCTGAGTACACTCTTCTCTGCAGAAACTGCAAGCTCTTTTTTTGCCATACGGACAATTCCGGTTGCAGAGGCAAACTGCTCCAGACAGCCCTTATTTCCGCAGTTGCAGGATTCTGTCTCGTGATGATCCACATTGGCATGTCCAATCTCACCACCTGCACCGTGATGTCCTGTCACGATCTTACCGTCAACAATGATTCCACCGCCAACACCAGTTCCCAGTGTAACCATGATCACATCGGAGGAACCTGCTGCCGCACCTTTCCACGCTTCTCCAAGAGCAGCTACATTTGCATCATTGCCAGCTTTCGCAGGAAGTCCTGTCAGTTCTTCCATTTCTCCTGCAACATCCTTATAGCCCCAGTAAAGGTTTACTGCACGGTCCACCTCGCCTTTGGAGTTTACCGGTCCCGGAACACCGATTCCAACGCCTTCTACATCATCTTTGGAAATGCCTTTTTCTTCGATCTTGGCATTTACGGCTGCTGCCACATCCGGAAGGATCTGATCTCCGTTATTCTCCTTACGTGTCGGAATCTCCCATTTCTCAACAAGAGTGCCATCTGTGCGGAAAAGTCCGCATTTTACAGTAGTTCCACCTACATCAATTCCAAAACAATATGTTCCCATTTCTTATCCTCCCTTACTCTTCGTCGTCTGTATTCTCTCTCTTCTTGGCAAGGTTCGCCTGAACACGTTTGTACAGTGCCTCTGCTGCATTGTATCCCATCTTCTTCTGTCTGTGGTTGACAGCTGCTGCCTCAACGATAATCGCCAGGTTACGTCCCGGACGGATCGGAAGGGAATGGCATACAACCTTGTTTCCAAGATACTCTGTATACTCTTCATGAAGTCCCAGACGGTCATATTCCTTATCTCTGTCCCACTCCTCAAGCTTGATAACAAGGTCGATCGACTGGGTATCCTTAACACTCTCTACACCGAACAGTGTTTTTACATCGATGATACCGATACCACGAAGCTCAATAAAATGACGTGTGATATCCGGCGCAGATCCTACCAGCGTTACATCGCTGACCTTACGGATCTCAACAACATCATCACTGACAAGACGGTGGCCACGTTTAATCAGCTCCAGAGCAGCCTCGCTCTTACCGATTCCACTCTCACCAGTGATCAGAATTCCCTCGCCGTAAACATCCACCAGTACACCATGAATAGAAATGCACGGTGCAAGCTGTACACCCAGCCAGCGTATAATCTCAGCCATAAAGCTGGAAGTTGTTCTTTCTGTCACGAATGTCGGAACATTATATTTAACAGCCAGATCAATCATGTCCTGAGACGGACGGGTCATGGTACTGAAAATAACACAGGGAATCTTACTGGAGATAAAACGCTCATATTTAAAACGTCTCTCTTCCTCATTGAGCTGCATCAGATACGTATACTCTACATATCCGATAATCTGTACCCGCTCATTTGCAAAATGCTCCAGATATCCGGTAAGCTGAAGCGCAGGTCTGTTGATCTCCGCAGTCTTGATCACGATGCCTGACAGGTCGATTTCCGGAGTCAGATTGTTAAGCTCCAGTTCCTGTACCATCTTTGTCAACTGTACACCCTTCATACTTTTGTCTCCTTTTCGCTGAAAGTTTGCATTCTCACTGCCGTTTTGCCGTGGCGTGAGACACCTTATCTTTAATTATACACAATCACAGTTGAAACTGCAATGCAGCATCAGGATTTATGGAAAAATTCATAAACCTGGCGGGCACTTCCCGCATTCATGCTCTCTGTCTGTGCCAGTTCTTCTTCTGAAGCGTCACGGATGTTTTCCACAGATTTGAATTTCCTGAGAAGCGCTTTCCTCCTGGTATCTCCGATTCCGGGGATATCATCCAGAATGGAATGTACCTGTTCCTTGCTTCTTAAAGAACGGTGGTACTCAATGGCAAAACGGTGCGCTTCATCCTGAATTCTGGTAATGAGCCGGAATCCCTCACTGGAAGTATCAATGGGAATTTCCACATTGTCAAAATACAGGCCTCTGGTTCTGTGGTGATCATCTTTCACCATACCACAGACCGGAATACTTATCCCCAGATTATTCAGCACTTTCAGTGCAATATTCACCTGGCCTCTTCCTCCATCCATCAGGATCAGATCCGGCAGCCTTGCAAAACTGTCAAATTCGCCGTTGCTTTCATGGGTAAATCTTCGGGTGAGCACTTCCTCCATGCTGGCATAATCATTTGGCCCCTGCACCCATTTGATCTTGAATTTACGATAATCACTGCGCTTCGGACGGCCTTTTTCATAGACAACCATAGAACCTACGGATTCAAAACCACTGATGTTGGAAATATCGTATGCCTCCATACGTACCACATTTTCAAGTCCCAGCCAGTCTTCCACCTCATGAACTGCACCGATGGTACGGCCTTCTTCTCTTTTAATCCGTTCTCTGTCCTTGGAGAGAACCATACGGGCATTTTCAAGGGCAAGTTCTACCAGTTTTTCCTTGGTTCCTTTTTTGGGAACACGGATATGCACTTTCTGCTTCCGCCTTGTTGTCAGCCACTCTTCGATAATATCCGCATCCTCGATTTCGCTCTGAAGCATAATCTCAGAGGGAATAAACGGAGTACCTGCATAAAACTGTTTCAGGAAACTGGAAAGAACCTGGGCCTTTGTATCGCCTTTTGCCACCCGGAGATAAAAATGATCTCTGCCAATCAGCTTGCCATCCCGGATAAAAAATACCTGCACAACAGCATCCTGATCACGGAGGTCTTCACTCTCATCCATGGCTACCGCAATGATATCCCTGTCTTCCTGTCCGTAGCCTGTGATCTTCTGGCGTTCCCCGATCTTCTCAATACTATGGATCAGATCCCGGTATTCCATGGCATCCTCATAGCGCATTTCCTCCGAAGCTTTCTGCATTTTGACCATCAGCTCATCAATAGTATCCTGAAAATCTCCATTCAGAAATTTGATCACTTTATTGATGTTTTTCCTGTATTCTTCCTGACTGATATATCCCTGGCAGGGTGCTTTGCACTGCTTCATATGATAATACAGACAGGGCCGGTCCTTCCCTGTATCTCTCGGAAGACTGCGATTACAGGAACGTACCTGATACAGTTTCCGCACCAGTTCAATCACGTCTTTCACTGCCCCGCCACTTGTATAAGGTCCGAAATATCTGGCCTTATCTTTTTTCATTCTTCTGGCAAAAAGTACTCTTGGATATGGTTCGTTGACAGTCACCTTGATAAACGGATAACTTTTGTCATCCTTGAGCATGGTGTTATATTTAGGACGGTGTTCCTTGATCAGATTGCACTCCAGAACAAGTGCCTCCAGTTCAGAGTCCGTAATAATGTACTCAAATCTGGTAATGTGTGTAACCATCCGCTCAATTTTGGCTCCTTTATTACGGCTGCTCTGAAAATACTGGCGCACACGGTTCTTCAGGCTGATGGCTTTTCCTACATAGATGATCTCATCTTTCTCGCCATGCATGATATAAACTCCCGGTTTTGCCGGAAGTTTCTTTAATTCTTCCTCAATTATGAACATACTTTATTCTCCTGTTTTACCATCACGGTAATAAGAAAACCGGGATTTCTCCCGGTTTTCCGATGATCTGTTTTATGCCTGTGATCCCGGCTTTTCTTCTGTTTCTGTATGAGTGGCATCTGCTGTCTGAACAGATTCTTCTGTTTCCACAAAGGTGGCCTCTTCCGGGCTATTTGTGATGTCCTGTTTATTGGACACTTCTTTTTCATCCTCAGAAAGTACCAGGTCATCCAGATTCTCCGGAATATCCAGTCCCTGCTGCACTGCACGGAGAATCTTCATAAATTCCTTACCGGTGATGGTTTCCTTACGAATAAGATATTCCGCAATTTTATCCATCTCCGCTCTGTGGCTTCCAAGAATCCTCTTAGCTTCCTCGTAGGAATGATGAAGCAGTTTCATAACCTCATGGTCAATCTCTGTTGCAGTATCATCGCCACAGTTTAAGACTGCTCTTCCGCTTAAGTACTGATTTTCCTGCGTTGCCAGTCCCATCAGCCCGAATTTCTCAGACATACCATACTGTGTGATCATGGCTCTGGCAACCTTGGTCGCCTGCTCAATATCGTTGGCAGCGCCTGTGGTCACTGTGTCAAATACAATTTCCTCTGCGGCACGTCCGCCAAGATAACCTACCAGCATCGCTTCCAGTTCTTTCTTGGTGTTGAGATATTTTTCTTCCTCAGGTACCTGCATAACGTAACCAAGTGCTCCCATGGTACGTGGTACGATGGTAATCTTCTGTACAGGTTCCGCATCTTTCTGAAGAGCATTTACCAGCGCATGGCCTACCTCATGGTAAGATACAATCCGGCGCTCCTGTTTGCTTAAGATGCGGTCTTTCTTTTCTTTACCTACAAGAACTACCTCAACGGATTCTTCCAGGTCTTTCTGGCATACGGCCTTACGGCCTTTCTTGACTGCAAGAATTGCTGCTTCATTGATCATATTGGCAAGATCCGATCCTACTGCACCGGAAGTTGCAAGGGCAATTGCCTCAAAATCAACCGTATCATCCAGAAGTACATTCTTGGCATGTACCTTCAGAATATCCACCCTTCCTTTAAGATCCGGACGGTCAACAATCACACGTCTGTCAAAACGTCCCGGACGGAGAAGCGCCGGATCAAGGACTTCCGGTCTGTTGGTTGCCGCAAGGATCAGAAGACCTTTGGAAGTATCAAAACCATCCATCTCCGCAAGCAGCTGGTTCAGTGTCTGCTCACGTTCGTCATTTCCGCCGCCATAGCGGGAATCACGGCTTTTACCGATGGCATCGATCTCATCAATAAATACGATGCACGGTGCATTCTTCTTGGCTTCCTCAAAAAGATCGCGGACACGGGATGCTCCCACACCCACAAACATCTCCACAAACTCCGATCCGGAAAGGGAGAAGAACGGTACCTGAGCCTCACCGGCAACCGCCTTGGCAAGCAGTGTCTTACCGGTTCCTGGAGGTCCTACAAGAAGTGCGCCTTTTGGAAGTTTGGCTCCGATGGCTGTATATTTCTCAGGATTATGAAGAAAATCCACAACCTCCTGCAGTGATTCCTTGGCCTCATCCTGGCCTGCCACGTCTTTAAAAGTAACTCCTGTTTCTTTCTGAACATAGGCCTTGGCCTTGCTCTTGCCTACACCCATGCCCATGATTCCGCCGCCTTTGTTCATACGGCGCATGGAGAACATCAGAAGGCCAAACAGCAGCAGGGTTGGAAGAACCACGCTTAAGATCATGGCAACAAACTCGCCAAACACATCGGGCGGATCGGTCTCAAACTTGATTCCCTTACCTTCCAGTCTCTTGGTCAGTGCTGTGCTGTCCTCGGTCTTCGTAGTATAATAGCTTTCATCCTCGTACTTGGAGTTCTGCTTCTTAGGTACGATCGTCAGTGTGCTGGACTGGATCGTTACTTCCTTAACCTGGTCCTTATCCACCATATCGATAAATTTATCATAGGAGATCTCACTGCTGTTATCTTTCAGCATGTTGGTAAACAATGCAAAACACACCAGTGTGACCAGGAGGCATATCAGAAAAGCCAGAATCGACTGATGATTTTTACCTGAACCCTGTTTGGGATCTTTGTTATCAGGTTGCTTTCCATCCTGATCATTTTTCAGTTGATTATTCATTTTTTTCCTCCTCTTGTCATTTCTTTATTATAAAGAGAAAAACCGTATAAATCAACCGTGAGATTGTAAAAATACCTGTGAAAAAACACCTCATAGGATATTGCCAGTGAACATTAAATTGTAGTATACTGTTCCCAGTAATTTGGAAAATTAAAGAGGAGAGGAAATCAGACAAATGAAAATAGGTTTTGATAATGAAAAATATCTGAAAATGCAGTCAGAACATATCCGTGAAAGAATCGGTCAGTTCGGCAACAAACTTTATCTTGAATTCGGCGGCAAACTGTTTGACGACTACCATGCATCCCGTGTTCTTCCGGGTTTTGAACCGGACAGCAAGCTCCGCATGCTGATGCAGCTTTCTGATCAGGCGGAGATCGTTATTGTTATCAGTGCCAATGACATTGACAAGAATAAAGTACGCGGCGACCTTGGCATTACCTATGACGAAGACGTTCTCCGTCTTATGGATGAGTTTACAAGCCGTGGCCTGTATGTAGGAAGCGTATGCATCACACAGTACTCCGGCCAGGAAAGCGCCGATCTCTTCAAGAAACGTCTGGAGAAACTGGGTATCCGTGTTTACAAGCTTTACCTGATCCCCGGATATCCAAGCAACACCTCTCTGATCGTAAGTGATGAGGGCTATGGAAAGAATGACTATATTGAAACCACAAGACCTCTGGTTGTGATCACAGCCCCGGGACCTGGAAGCGGAAAGATGGCAACCTGCCTTTCCCAGCTCTATCACGAATACAAACGTGGCGTAAAAGCCGGATATGCGAAATTCGAGACTTTCCCGATCTGGAATCTTCCTCTGAAACATCCGGTAAACCTTGCCTATGAAGCTGCCACTGCAGATCTGAATGACGTCAACATGATCGACCCGTTCCATCTGGAAGCTTACGGCAAAACTACCGTCAACTACAACCGTGACGTAGAAGTTTTCCCTGTTGTACAGGCTATGTTCGAGAAGATCATGGGCAGCTGCCCTTACAAATCTCCGACAGATATGGGCGTTAATATGGCCGGTAACTGCATCGTTGACGATGAAGTATGCCAGGAAGCTTCCCGCCAGGAGATCATCCGCCGTTATTATAAGAGTATGGACGCCCTGGTTTCCGGCTCCGGCACAGAGAATGAAGTACGTAAAATCGAACTTCTCCTTCAGCAGGCCCACGCAGAGATCACTGACCGAAAAGTTGTACCTGCTGCCCTTGAAAAAGAGAAAGCAACCAATGGCCCTGCTGCAGCTATGGAACTTCCGGACGGCAGAATCGTATGCGGAAAAACTTCCGATCTTCTCGGTGCATCCGCAGCTCTCCTTCTGAACGCACTGAAAGAGCTGGCAGGAGTTGACCATGAGCAGCATGTGATCTCCCCGGATGCCATCCATCCGATTCAGCAGCTGAAGACCAAATATCTTGGAAGTAAGAACCCACGTCTTCACATTGACGAGATCCTGATTGCCCTGTCCATGAGTGCCGCAACCAGCGACGCCGCACGCCTTGCCCTGGAGCAGATCCCGAACCTCCGTGGCTGCCAGGCCCATACCTCTGTTATGCTCTCCGATGTGGATGTGATCAGTTTCCGAAAACTCGGCATTGAGCTTACCTGCGAAGCCAAGGCTGAAAAAAAGAAAAAATATCAGAAGGACTGATCTTCTGATATCATAACTCCTATATAATCAAATATATAAACTCCGACCGGGACGATACATAATAATCCCTGTCGGAGTTTTTTCTGTCTTATATCTGCTACTGTATCCGGATGCTACTGCCAACGCCTTTCCCGCTGCACTGTTTCGTGACGATGATCTTGTTTTCGATGCGTTCTTTCAGCTCGGCCACGTGGGAGATGATTCCTACCATGCGGTGTCCGTCTGCCAGGCCGCTTAAGGCTTTGACTGCCTGGGAAAGGGCTTCCTCGTCAAGGGAACCGAAGCCTTCGTCCACAAACATGGAATCCAGGCGTATTCCTCCTGCAGATGCCTGGATTTCATCGGAAAGCCCCAGCGCCAGAGACAGGGAAGCCTGGAAGGTTTCTCCTCCAGAAAGTGTTTTTACGCTTCGCTCTGTTCCGTTATAATGGTCAATGACATTGAGGTCCAGGCCGGCTTTTTCCTTTCGGTTCTCGCTCTGTTCCTGGCGTTTCAGCTCATACTGGCCACTGCTCATAGTCATAAGACGCACATTGGCTCTTCGGAGAATTCTGTCAAAATAGGACATCTGGATATAGGTTTCCAGCTCAATCTTGGCCTTTCCGTTAAGGTTTCCGTTAGCTGTGTCCGAGAGATTTTTTATCCAGACATATTCTTTTTCCGCAGCTGTCATCTCTTCCTTTTGCTTCTGTACCTTCTGGAAAATTTCCCGGTTTCCGCTCTGAATGGAAAAAAGTTCTTTTCTTTTTTCTGTAAGTTCTGCTTTCTGTGCTGTACTTTTTGTATACTGCGCCCGGATCTCTTCTTCGTGAATCTCTCCGATTTCTTTTTGCTGTTCTCTGAGAGTCTTTATAGTGGAAGTTATTCTTTCCTTCTCTGCCTGAAATCTCTCAAAGGTCTCTTTTGCCTTTTTGTGGTTTTCTTTCAGATTTCTGTATTCCTGCTGTTTTTCCTTTATTTCTGTTTCCAGAACTTCTTTTCCTGTTTCCAGATGGATCTGTCTGATTTCTTCCGCCGCATTTTGCTGCTGTTTTTTATTTTCGGCTGCTTTCATCGTAAGACCGGCCTGTTCTCTGTCACAGAAGTTCTTTTTTTCCTGAATCCGATCTTTTTCTTTTTGAAGATTCTCCAGAAGTTTTTCCACAGTTTTCTTTCTTTTTGTGTTTTCCCGGGCTTCCCGGATTTTTCTGTCACTTTCTTCCAGAAGATTTCCGCACTGTTCTTTTTCCCTGTTTATCATAAGAATCATCTGTTTCCACACGGTCATGAAATCCCCTGCCTGACCGGCTGTGCTTCTGCTTTCCTTACGGAACCTCTGAAAATCCTCTAAAAGTTCTTCTGCACTGAGCACAATCTGTTTCCAGGCTGCATTGCTCCGTTCCTTTAATTTTCCGGCTTTCACACTCTGGTCTGTGGAATCCTTTACCAGTTTATCCAGTTCGCGTTTCTCATTGTCCAGTGTTTCCTGAGTAACCGGATGTCCTCCGGACAGCATCTTAGGGTGGGGATGGCTTGTGGAACCGCACACAGGACAGGGCAGACCATTTTTAAGTTCCTGCGCCAGAAGTCCTGCCTGAGCATCCAGAAAACGGTGAAAAATCTGCTGATAGTATTCATTCTGCTGCTTTTCTTCCTGACACGCTGCCTGATACTTTTTCTGCTGTTCTTTTGTTGCGTCATAAAGATTTCGAAATTCCCGGATTTCTGTCTCAAGCCCATTCAGTTCTGTCTTTCTCTGTGTCCGTTTTTCTTTCTCCGTCATTGCTTTCTGAAGGTCAACCTCAGAATTTTCCAATGTGGAACGTTCCTTTTTCAGCTGTTCCATGTCTTTCTGAATCTGCTCTTCCTGCCGGATATTCGCTTCCTTCTGTGCCCTGGATTTTTCCAGCTGTGTACCGATTTCATCCAGTTCTTCCTTAAGTTGTTCCAAAAGCTGATATTTTTTCAGCTGTTCCTCTTTTTCACGGATCAGAAGTCCCAGCTTTTCGCATTTCTGGTCTGTATCCTGATATTTTTCTGCCTCTGCTGTCGCTTTCTCAAGCTCCGGAAGAAGTTTCTTAAGCTGTTCTTCTGCAAAAGTTTCTTTTTGTTCCAGACTTTGTTTCTGTGAGGAAAGATGCAGCAGTTTTTCCATTGTCCGGATCTTTTGATCCACTTCCTGCTCCTCAGTAAAAAGTGCATTCTCCCTGATTTCTCCCTGATTGATAAAATCCTCCAGAAGTTCAAGACTACGCTCCAGTTTTCCTTCGAATTTCACTTTTTTCAGCTCTGCAAATTCCCCGGCTCCGGTTCCTTCCGCCTGCTGAAACTTTACTCCGTCCAGATACTGGGTGATACTGCGGCGCATCTCATCATATTCCTTATATCTGTTCCTTGCCGCATCCTTAAGTTTTTGCTGCACCTGCTGATAAAGCCCTGTGTGAAAAATCTGCCGGAAGATCTCCCCACGCTGCACAGTTCCCGCAAGAAGAAGTTTCTGGAAATCCCCCTGTGCGATCATGGCAATCTGGGTAAACTGTTCATAGTCAAGCCCAAGAAGTTCCTCAACCGCTCTGGTTACATCTCTTGCCTTTGTCACAGGCTGGCGTTCATCTGGATAGGTCAGCTGCGCTTCTGCTTTTCTGAGCGTCAGCCCTGTACCTCTTTTCTTGGGGGCCATATATTCCGGGCTCCGGAAAATCTGATATTTTTTTCCCTGGTAGGAAAACTCAAGCTCCACAAACGTCTCCGTGGCAGTATCCGCATATTTGCTGCGAAACATGGCTGAGTCTCTTACCTGCCCACTGGCCTGTCCATAGAGAGCGAACGTGATTGCATCAAAAATCGTAGTTTTTCCAGCTCCGGTGTCTCCGGTGATCAGATAGAGACCTCCTTCTCCAAGCCTGGAAAAATCAATCTCCGTTTTGTCCGCATAAGGCCCGAAGGCACTAATGGTCAGTTTTTCCGGTCTCATAAGTTCACCTCCAGAATTTTACGGATCAGGTCTTCTGAAAATTTCCGCTGTTCCTCATTCATGGGCTGATTGTTCTGCAGCTCAAAAAATTCCTCAAAATATTCCAGTTCGGATTTCTTTTTTACAGCTTCCGTACCTGTAATTTCCTGATTTTCTCTTGTCCTGCGGTTGTCATATTCCAGCCGCATCAGGTTTGGATAAATCGTCCGGAGTTTCTGCATTCCATCTACAATATCTTCTTCATCTGTCAGTGTAATCTGCACATAATCCTCGGTGTTTGTGTCCTGATAATTAGACAGTGACGTAATCTCCATGTATGTGCCTTTCAGTTTCCGCATATCCCGAAGGGGCTTCAGCGGAATCTCCCGCACTTCCAGATTTCCTTTTTCCAGAAGTTCCACAACGGTCACGGATTTCTGCTGCCCTGACTCGGAAAACGAATACTTCAGTGGGGTTCCACAGTATCGGATTTTCGGACTGCCCACGTTCTGCGGGCTGTGGATATGTCCAAGTGCCACATAATCAAAGTCCGAAAAAACGGACACTTCAATCTGGTCAATTCCTCCCACTGTGATCTCCTCGGAATCACAGCTTACCGCTCCCACTGCAAACTGATGGGCCACTAGAACATTTCTCTTATCTTTTTCAATCTCCATGTGTTCCACTGCTGCCTGCACAGCCTCCTGATAAGTACGGATTTCTTCTGCGCTCTCTTCCCCGGAAAGTGCATGACGTACAACGGAAGGCCGGATGAACGGAAGAAGATGAATCCACACTTCTCCGTAACTGTCCATTAAACAGTACTTTGCTGTTTTTCCATCATATACCGGAGACATGCAGATTCCACTGCTGCTCATAATATGTGCTCCAAAAGCAATCCTCTCTGCGCTGTCATGATTTCCGCCGATGGCATAAACCGGAAGTTTCCGCTTCGCCAGCCTAGTGAGAAAACTGTCAAAAAGCTGCACGGCCTCTGCAGAAGGAACCGGCCTGTCATAAAGATCTCCCGCAAGAAGAATTCCATCCGGTTCCTCTTTATCAATGATTCTCAGGATTTCATCCAGAATATATTTCTGATCTTCAATCATGGAAAATTCATTGACTCTTTTTCCAAGGTGAAGATCGGATAAATGAATCAGTTTCATTGATCACCTCCAGCGCTCACCCAGCCTCCGAACCGTTCCGGCGCAAGATCAATTTCACAGGCATCTATTGCATCTTTTAACTGTGTAAGATTGCTGACACCGGTTACCGGCACTGTCTGGAAAGGCTGATGGAAAAAGTACGCCAGAGATAAGGCCTGCAGGCTGTGTCCGGTTTCTTTCTGTAATTTTAACAGTTTCTGATATGTGCGAAGGTTTGTCTCATTCCAGTAGGCTTTCTTCATGCTTTCGGAAAGATTTGCAATCTGTTTTTCTTTCTCCTGCATCCAGGATGCATCTGTTTCTGCTTCTGTGCAGGAAAGCCCCATTTTCTGAAGTTTCGGGAAAAATCCCATTGCTGTGGATGAAAACGGAATGGATGCCGCACCAGTTTCACAGTGCCACTTAAATTCCTCTCCGGAAAACTCCACAAGTGTGGGATCCGGATTGGTATTTCCCCCGGGATTGATTCCTGCAAGACTCCACTGATTGGAGACTGCTGTGATGCCTGGAAGATTTCGATCTCTCAGACATTTCTCAATTTGTTTCAGTCGCTCTGTACAGTAATTGGAAAATCCGTAATAGCGAATCCTGCCTTCTTTTTTCAGTTCTTCCAGAATATCCACGATCTCTTCCACCGGTTTTTCCGGATCATCTCTGTGAAGCCAATAAAAATCAATCTCATCTTTTCCCAGTGTACGGCAGCTTTCATCCAGATCTGCCCGGATATCCTCCCGGTTCACTCTGCTACGGCCCGGATCTTCAAAAGAATAATGTGCACCTTTGGTAGCCACGATCACTTTTCCTTCCGCCCCGCGGTCTTTCAGCCATTTTCCAATGATCTGCTCACTGCAGTTCCCATGTCCTTCCAGCCATTTGCAGTACACATTGGCTGTATCAATAAAATTTCCACCTGCCCGTATAAAGGCATCCAGAACCTCAAAACTTTTTTCCTGATCCAATTTATCCCCGAATCCTGCTGTCCCAAGGCAAATACGACTGACGTCCAGATCTGTGTTGTTCAGTTGTATATATCTCATTTCAGTAACCTCCCGTATTCTTAATATATCTTTTTATATACCTTTTTCTATTATAACTTTTTTCCCGGAATCCGAACAGTGCGTTTCCTGTGTATCCTTACATTATGGCACAAAAAAATCCCCCGGCACATACATGCCGGAGGATATGATATTTGTTATTTTAACAGTATGATTTATTTGTAGAGTGGTCCGTAGTTCTTGCAAGCGCGGAAGTCTGCACCCTCTTTTTCCATACCGAATGCGTTCCAAGCTGCCGGACGATAGATATCCTTCTCAGGAACGTTGTGCATGGATACCGGAATTCTCAGCATAGAGCACATTGTGATAAGGTCTGCACCGATGTGTCCGTAGGAGATCGCACCGTGGTTAGCACCCCAGTTGTTCATTACATCGTAAGCTGTCTTGAACGGTCCCTCTTTGCCATCGCATCTTGGAGCGAACCATGTACATGGCCATGTGTAGTCTGTACGTTTCCAGAGCTTGTCAGATACTTCTTCCGGAAGGGCTACTGTCCATCCCTCTGCGATCTGAAGAACCGGTCCAAGTCCTTTTACAAGGTTCAGACGGATCATAGTTGCAGGCATCTGAGCACGTGTTTCATAACGGCTGGAGTATCCGCCTCCACGGAAGTATCCGTTGTCGGCCATACACCACTCTGTATTGTCCATGATCGCTTTCTGGTCTGCCTCTGTAACATCCCACCACTGTTTCATAACTGGTGTTCCGTCAGCCTCTTTAGCCTGTCCGTTAGCATCCAGGCAAGCAGCACCGGAGTTGATCAGATGAAGGAATCCGCCAGCTTCTTTGGCAACACCCTCAAGGTCATATCCTGTAGCTTTCTTAACTGCCTCCGGGCTCCAGTATGTACGAACATCAGCGAAGATCTGAGCACGTCCTGTAAGAAGTTTCATGAACAGCATTCCAAGTCCGTTGAGAACATCGTTCTCTGTAGCAAGGATGTACGGCTCACGAGCGCCATTCCAGTCGAAGGATGTGTTCAGCATAGCCTCTGCGAAGTCACCGTTCGGATAGAAGTCTGTCCACTGTCTCTGGCCCTGGAATCCAGCTGCAAGAGCATTGTGTCCGATTGCTTCCTCGGAGAATTCCGGAGCAAGATTATCACAGCCGTTCATCAGCTCTTTGATGATAACTGCCATCTTAACAACAAACTCGAACTGCTCCTCTTTCTTCTCTGGTGAGAACTGAAGCTCTTCCGGGTTCTTGTCCCAGCCGATCTTGCAGGTCTCTTTTGCCCATTTGAGAGCTTTCTCAAACTCTTCGTGATCGTAGATACCCTCGGTCATACGACGGATGATCTCTACCTCATCAACAGACTCAACTCTCATTCCGAGATAGGACTCGATGAAATCAGAATCGATGATAGATCCGCCGATACCCATTGTTACAGAACCGATCTGCAGGTAGGATTTACCTCTCATGGATGCAGCTGCAACTGCTGCACGGCCGAATCTTAACAGTTTCTCTTTAACGTCTTCCGGAATGGATGTGTCGTCAGCTTCCTGAACGTCATGTCCGTAGATACCGAATGCCGGAAGGCCCTTCTGTGCATGTGTAGCAAGAACGGATGCCAGATATACAGCACCAGGTCTCTCTGTTCCGTTGAATCCCCATACAGCCTTGATGGTCTGTGGATCCATATCCATTGTCTCAGCTCCGTAGCACCAGCATGGTGTAACAGTAAGAGTGATATCTACACCCTCTTTACGGAATTTATCAGCACATGCAGCGCTCTCACCAACACGTCCGATGGTTGTATCAGCGATAACAACTTTTACAGGCTCACCGTTTGAATATTTCAGGTTCTCCTCGAAAAGTTTTGCTGCGGATTTCGCCATGTTCATGGTCTGGTCTTCCAGAGATCCTCTTACATCGAGAGCTCCTCTACGTCCATCGATGGTTGGTCTGATACCGATAACTGGATAGCTGCCTACTAATCTGCTCTTTGCCATAGTAACAATTACCTCCTACATGTATATATTCGTTATTTAATAAACTTGTTTCTTTCCACAAAGCATCTCTTCCTGCCCTGCGGCTGTGGGTTGTGTTCAGACAATATATAATATATATCTGACCGATGATTTTATTATACGATTGCATCTTGTAAATTACTTGTGTTATAATAGCAAAAAACAGTACAATATTCACTTTATTATTCCAGTTCCTAAAAAATCTATAAAATTTATGAAAGAAGGGTTTTATTTTGCACGATCTTGGAAGAAACGAAGACCGGCTTCGTGGTACCTATGAATTTCCTTTTGAGTTTCATCATATTGACAGTACGCATCCCCGTTATGTCATGTCCTACCACTGGCATGTGGAGTGTGAAATCATGCGGGTACTTCAGGGCACTCTCACCGTCACTTTAGACGAAAAAAGTTTCACAGCAAAAGCCGGAGATGTAATTTTTGTCAACAGCGGCGTGCTGCATTCCGGAATTCCTCAGGATTGTATCTATCAGTGCATTGTTTTTGACATGAACATGTTTTTGAAATTCAATTCTGTCTGCACGGAATATATGCAGAAAATCAGCCATCAGGAACTTCTGATCTATCATCATTTTACCGAAAAACAGCCGGATATCCAACGCGCCGTAAACTCTCTTTTTGATTCTTTCTGGCAGAAGAAACCTGGATACGAACTGGTTGTGTTTGGACAATTTTACCACTTTTTCGGATTGGTTTTTGGTAATCATTACTACCTGGAAAGTCTGAGGAAAACACGCCGGGATTACAAACGGATTGTACAGCTGAAACAGGTGGTGGAATTTATTGAAAAAAACTACACCAATCCTATTACTTTGCAGGAACTTTCCGCTTCAGTTTCCATGTCCCCGAAATATTTCTGCCGGTTCTTTTCCGAGATGACTCATCAGACTCCCATGGATTACCTGAACCGCCAGCGGATTGAACAGGCCTGCTGCCAGCTGGCAACCACGGACGATTCCATCACGGAAATCGCCTACCGAAACGGTTTCAATGACCTGAGCTATTTTATCCGCACCTTCAAAAAATATAAAGGAGTTACTCCTGGAAAATATAAGCGCCGTTAACTCCACCCACGACAAAAAGCAGGATTTCGCATATTTACGAATACCCTGCTTTTTTATTAAGAACCAACTATGTACAAACAGCGGACCGGCTGCTTCGAACTGCTTCCCGACTGTCCTTCGGGCTATGTCCATGTGATAAGAATACATGCTTCTCTTCTGTATGGGAAAAAAGCCGGCAGGAGCAGGTTTTCTGCATGAAAAAGCCGACGCAGATTGTGTGAAATTCTGTCTTAATCAATTCTCGTCAAGTGGATATTCGCAATCCGCACTTGCTACTTGCTCAAATATTGAAGGGATTCCACGGTGCATAGAACTCTGCTTGCGAAATGCCTGTACGCTGCATCTGGAACATGCAGCAGAATGATCATACATGATAAAACAATCCGGCCGCTTCCTGGCTGCCGGATGTTTCCTGCTTGTTTTATTCTAACAAATGCCTCTTTGAAATGCAAGAAATTTCAGAACATTTCGCTCTGCATTTTCCGACGGCAAAATCCTCTTTCTTACAGATTCTGCACCGCATCAATAAACCTTTTTCCGTATTTTTCGAACTTATGCCTGCCGACTCCTGTCACATCTAACATTTCCGCCTCATTTTCCGGTTTCAGAATACACATATGGATAAGAGTTTTGTCGGAAAAGACCATGTACGGAGGGATTTTTTCTTCTCTGGCAATCTCCGTCCGAAGCGCACGCAGTTTCTGAAACAGCGGCTCGTCCTGCTCCTTAAGCTCACCAGCTGTACTGGATTTCCGTCGTCTGACTTTCTTTTCCTTCTTCTGCAGCTCCTGCGCCTTAGGCATCTTCATAGTTAACATGCTTCCCTTTTCCAGAAGATCCCGGGATGTGGAAGTCAGTTTTACAATCGTATATCCGTCGTCTGTCAGAGAAAGATATTCTTCCAGCACCAGATAATTAAAAATCTGCCGCAGCCTGTACACCGGCGTTTTTGCACAGACACTATAAAAAGAATTTTCCTCCATGTGATACTGCCGGATCTTGGCTGTGGATGCTCCCCGCAGCGTATCCAGAATCACATTGACTCCATACCTCTGTCCGCTTTCTTTCACGCATTGTACCATAGCCTGTGCTTCCTCTGTCACATCCTGTTCTTCGAATTCTGTCTGGCAGTTCAGACAGTTTCCACAGTAACTTTTTCCATATTCGCCAAAATATTTCAGGATATATTCCCGCAGACAGTCATGGGTAAAACAGTAAAACGTCATCTGCTTCAGCCGTTCCTGATCCCGATCCCGGACAAGGCGCCAGGTTTCCATATCCATCTCCTGATTATCCTGACCACGCTCGATCAGGTACTGGTTGGTCACAACATCCTTTCCACTGTAGAGCAGGATACACTCCGCCGGATCTCCGTCACGGCCCGCGCGTCCTGCCTCCTGATAATAGCCCTCCATGTTCTTTGGCATATTATAATGAATGACATATCGCACATCCGATTTGTCAATTCCCATACCAAAAGCATTCGTCGCTACCATCACATGGCAGCGGTCATAGATAAAATCATCCTGGTTGTTCCGTCGCTCCTCATCGGAGAGCCCGGCATGATATCTGGTGGCAGTGATTCCGTCCTGAATCAGTTTTCCGCAGACTTCTTCCACCAGTTTTCTGGTAAGACAGTAGATAATTCCACTGTCATCGGGATGTTCCAGTATGTAGTCGTGTACTTCCTTGTATTTATCTTTCGGGGTTTTTACCGCAAAATACAGATTTTCCCTGTCGAATCCTGTCGTGGTGCAAAAAGGGTCACGTAGGTTCAGAAGTCTCGCAATGTCTTCTCTTACTTCTTTCGTCGCCGTAGCTGTAAAAGCGCCAATCACCGGACGCTTTGGTAGCTGCGCCACAAACTCCGCAATTTTCAGATAGCTGGGGCGGAAATCCTGTCCCCACTGAGATACACAGTGTGCCTCATCCACCGCAATCATGAATATATCCGCACTCAGCGCAAAATCCAGAAACGCCTCTGTGGTAAGCCGTTCCGGTGCCACATAGATAATTGGGTAACGTCCTGCTTTTGCATAGCGCAAAGCGGTAAAATACTGTCCCTGTGTCAGGGAACTGTTGAGATAAGCCGCTGAGATTCCCGCCTGGTTCAGACTCCGCACCTGATCTTTCATAAGCGAAATCAGAGGCGAAATTACCAGTGTAATCCCTTTCATCATCAGTGCCGGTACCTGATAGCAGATGGATTTTCCCGCTCCTGTAGGCATCACGGCCAAGACATCTTTTCCTGCAAGAAGCGCATCGATCACTGCTTCCTGCCCTTCTCTGAAAGTATCATACCCAAAGTGGGTCTTTAAAAGTTCCTGTTTCGTCATAAATCGACATGATCCTTTCTTTAATCAAATAACTGCTGTTTTCTGAATGTTTTATTTTAACATATTTTTAAAGTGATTTCCAATTTATGTGTCATTGTTACTGTTTACTTTGTGACTGGCAACGTCTTTATTTTCTGCCTGTCCGTTGACAAATTCCCCATTCTCTTTTAACATGGGATTTATCCGGTTTGGCAGATGGATAAACCTGTTTTATCTGCCGGCCACACACAAAATGAACGAGGAATCTGAAATGGATGAAAAAATCACTCAGGAACCACTGACGAAAAGTAATAAAACCAAATACCGTCTGGCAAAATCCATGAAAAAATGTATGCAGTCTTCTTCTGTGGAGAGCATCACAGTAAAGCAGATCGCAGGTATGGGATTCTCCAATGTAGGTCTTGGCATTGCCCATTCCATGGCTCATACTCTGGGTGCTGTTTATGATACACCTCATGGTGTTGCATGCGCTATGATGCTTCCGATCGTTATGGAATACAACCAGGAATGCACTGGCGAAAAATATCGTGAGATCGCACGTGCAATGGGTGTTAAAAATGTAGACTCCATGACCCAGGAAGAATACAGAAAAGCTGCTATTGATGCAGTTAAAAAACTTTCTGTTGATGTTGGAATCCCGACAAAACTGGAAGCTATCAAAGAAGAAGATCTTCAGTTTCTGGCAGAATCCGCATATGCAGATGCATGTGCACCTGGAAACCCGAAAGATGCAAGCGTTGAAGACCTGAAAGCTCTCTTCAGAAAGATTATGTAATCCTAATCTTTCTAAACAAAAAAGAACAGGTTATGAATGAATGGCGTTCATAACCTGTTTTTCTTTTCTTTATTGTCATGTATTTAATTCTTTACTTTCAGAGTACTTCATTCAGAATCTGCAGTCCATATTCTGCAAGACTGTTGTCCTCTTCGCCAGTACCACCACTGATGCCAAGGCCGCCGATAATGGTGTCTCCGACTTTCAGCGGTACGCCGCCTCCGAATATTACGATATTGTCGCTCATCTTGCCAAGACCATAGAATGTCTGGCCTGGCTGTGTCAGTCTGGAAAGCTCCATGGTTGACATCTTCACGGCAACGGATGTATAAGCCTTTTTTACAGCCATATCAAAACTTACAAGAAAAGATCCGTCCATCACATGAACCGCAACCGGATTTCCGTCCGGACTGCATACCGCAATTACAGAAGGCTTGTTTCTTTTCAGGGCTTCCTGCTCGATCTTCTCGATCAGACGTTTGGCAGAATCCAGTGTGATACGACCCTGGATCCCCATGCGCTTCAGCACTTCCTGGATCATCGCTGTGCTTGCCGCCATACTGTCATTCTGTGCCATCGCTGTATTTCCTCCTGCTGTTGTCACCACAGACACATTTTCCTGTGTATTCTGAGCCTGCATCAATGTATTCTGCTGTATCTGCTCTGTCTGTGGTTCTGCTGTACCTGCTGCAACATTCGCATTATTTTCAACAGTTCCTGCAACTTCTTTCTCAGTATTTTCTGATCCGGCAGCTCCCTGAACACGTTCAAAAACTTCTGTTTTCTTCTCTTTGATCTTCGCCGCATCCACATACCTTGCCAGCACATAAAAATAATCTGACAGCCGGTTCATATATTTCTTGGCTCCGGTATCCGATCCGAACTTCACGCTGACCAGTGCGAGCTCTCTCTCAGCCCTCCGGGCCACAGCTCTTGTCACATCAATCTCAGCCGCAACTCTGGAATCTCCCGGAAGAATCGGAAGTCTTTCTCCGAAAAAAATTTCTTTCATTCGGCCAATCTCTTCCTCCAAAAGCTCCGTCCGGTCTTCACTGACCTTAAATTCTCTGTTATAAGGATCAGAAACCCCATCCGTAATCTTCTTCAGAGTCTCCGAAATCTTCTCCAGCATCCGGACAATATCCCCGTCACCAATCAGAGCCCTGACAAGCCCAATATGACTCAACAGCTCCTCAATAGACCCCATCAGACAGATACGGTCATCCGACTTGGAAACATTCTTCGTATGGGAAAGATCCGTCATTCCCTTATCACCATACCCGGTATAAACCTCCATCACCGCTCAACCTCCCAGTAAATCCTGATAATAAACACTTATCTATATCAGGCCACTTTTACAATACTCAACAATACTACGATTGAATACCATATCGGCACAACATCACGCCCGGAACAAACCAAGCATACAGGCACAAGTCAATAACCTTCCGCCCGCCACAGTCAAGCACTCTAAAAAAAGCCCGAAGGGTGTGCAGAGGGTCCGGGGCTTCGGACCCTTTGCGATTTTTCTTTTATCAAAAAGACCAAAGTTTAGTATAAATTTTGATTATATCCTCTTTCTTTGGTACACGCGGATTCGCTGCCGTGCAGGCATCCGCAAGAGCCATATCCGCCATCTTATCAACCGCTGCAAAATAAGCATCCGGTGTGATCGTCTTCATCTCTTCGATGGTAAGCGGGATATTCATCTCTTTCTGCATAAACTGAATCCAGTTTACAAGAGATCTGACACTCATAACTTCGTTATAATTGCTCAGTCCAAGAAGATGTGCAATATTGGAATATCTCTTTACTGCCGGAAGATATTCTTTCTGACTTCTGCTGCGTTTGTTGATATTTGCATTATATTCAACAATATGCGGCAACAGCATCGCATTAGCTCTTCCGTGAGGAATATGGAAAATAGCACCCAGCTGATGAGCCATACTGTGAGTAATTCCAAGACCTGCTGCATTGAAGGAAAGTCCTGCCAGACAGGACGCTACATGCATCTTCTGTCTTGCATGCATATCATTACCGTCAACATATGCACGATAAAGATATACGCCACAGATCTCGATTGCTTTCTCTGCAAGTGCAGATGTAAACTCATTATGGTTGATGCTGACATAAGACTCAATTGCATGAGTCAGAACATCCATACCTGTATCTGCTGTAATCGCAGGCGGAACACTACGTACAAGCTCCGCATCCAGAATTGCCTCATCAGCGGTCAGGCTGTCTGAGATCAGCGGATACTTCACATGTGCTTCTGTATCATTTACAACTGCAAAAGAAGTAACCTCGGAACCGGTACCACTTGTTGTAGGAATGGCAACCAGTCCGACTTTTCCGTAATTATTGATCTTCAGGGCAAACTCACGGATTGCCTTGGAAGAGTCGATGGCAGAACCACCACCTACTGCAACAATAGCTTCCGGCTGATACTGAAGGAATTTCTTAACTCCTTCGGCAATTTTTCCAACCGGTGCATCCGGAACAACATCACAGAAAATATCAAATTCTTTTCCACCTGCCTGAAGCGGTTTTGTGATCATATCGATCATTCCGCTTTTTACAACAAACGGGTCTGTGATAACAAGGACTCTTTTGTATGGAATTTCTTTCAGTCTTCCCAGGGCATCAGCTCCAAAATGGATGGCTGTTTTCATTTCAAATGTATTCATAGAAACTGCTCCCTCTCGTCATACCGGAACACAGGTCTCTTTTGTCTGCCTGTGGCCGGATAAAGTAAAGCGGATCTCCGCATTCCGCATACACTGCATGCTCATGAACACAATCGTTTTCCGATATATGTCCAACCTATTTCGGGTAGATGCATTCGATCTTATGCGCGCTGAAATGGTTCAGCCACTTTTCAGACGGTTTTTTGTCTGTGATGACCGTCTCGATATCCCGCAGCTGTCCTGCCACGGAAAAAGCAGTTTGATCAAATTTTGTGCTGTCTACCACCAGAATACGCATTTTTCCGGAATTGATCATGGCTTTTTTTGTTGTTCCAAAGGCTTCTTTGGATTCCATGATCCCCATATCCTCGTTTAATGCCTTACAGGAAAAGATCACCTTGTCCACATAATAAGAACGGATCACTTCTTCGGTTCTGGCACCAAGAAATGCAAGATACCCTTCCTTCATCACTCCACCGGTGGAAATAATATTCCAGCCGGATACATCCGAGAGCTCCAGAAGGATCTCCATAGAATTGGTAACAACGGTGAGACGTTCTTTTTCTTTCAGCGCCTTGGCCACAAAAACTGCCGTTGTGCTGGCATCCAGAAAAATGTGATCTCCGTCATTCACCATGGAAGCAGCAATCTCCGCCATTTTCTGCTTTCCCTGTACATTCTGGTTTTTACGAACATTAAATGGTAAATCAATACCGACATCTTCGTTGATCACCGCACCGCCATAACTCTTTGTGGCAAGTCCCTCTTTTTCCAGCTTGTCCAGATCACGGCGGATGGTTTCTTCTGAGACACTGTAAAGCTGGCTTAGTTCACTTACAACAACCCTTTTCTCTTCCTGTAATTTCTCGAGAATCAGATTTCTTCTCTCTAATGCTAGCATAAGATGCCTCCTTTTCAGATGTCATTGCAGGGATACCCTTCAAAAAGGATATCCCGTTATCATAGACAATATTAAAGGATCGTATCGATCATTCTCTTGTCCGGATGAGCGATTACTGAGGAATCCATGTACATTCCTTTTTCAGCTACCAGCTCTTTTGCTCTCTCAATGGAAGCCTCTACTGCAGAAACCTCACCTGTAAGAAGCATGTAGGATTTACCGCACATACCTTTTGCGATACGAAGCTCGATCAGATCAACGATTGCTGTCTTTGCAGCCTGATCTGCTGCCTCGATGATAGATGCTGCATCGTAGGTCTCCAGGATTCCCAGGGCACTGATCTCCTCAACCTGTGTGGTTCCGTAGATTGCCGGGAAAATGGACTCATGCGGATTGCCCAGTACAAAACTGTCAATGCATTTATCCTCGTATGTTGTTACTGCTGTGTCTACAGCAGCTTTCACTGCGCTTAAATCTCCGGTGATAATTGCAATATATTTTCCCGGACATACTGTCTGCGCCTCCACGATCTCTACTTCAGATGTCTTAACCATGGCATCTGCTGCAGTGATACCAGCTGGTGTGGTTTTAAACTCAATCATTCCGATTGCTCTACTCATTTTGTGCACGTCCTTTCTAATTTCTTGCAATTACAACATGGCGGTCTGTTACTTCTGTAACTTTTCCGCTGATCGTTGCATGGATTCCGACACTTAATCCCTGTGCAGGCTGTGCGATCATCTGACCTTCTGTTACCATATCGCCTACATTTACGATTGCCTGTGCCGGTGCACCAATATGCTGGCTTAAGAGAACTTTTACCTTGGATACATTTACAAGCTCTTCCTGAAGCGGTGCATCCTTGTCATATCTGGTAAGTCCCAGACGTGCCATCAGGCGCTCCTCAGGAACCTTGCGGTATTCTCTTGACTCCTGTACCGGTTTCGGCTGAACACCCTGAGGTGGTCTGATTCCGGCTTTACGAAGTCCGCCTTTCATATCTGCAAGCAGTGTTCTCGGAGCCAGGCTCTGCGGACACGCATACATCTCGCAGACACCACAGGAGCTGCAGAATGCAGAATTGATATAAGGATTTACATTTCTGAAATCCTGGTTTGATGCTGCCATCATGAACATTGCCGGATCGATCGGATGTCCCAGATTATGTCTCGGGCAAAGATCTGTACATGTGTGGCAGTGGCAGCAGATGGATGCTGCTCTCTTTAAATCTATGGAAGAAGTCCGCTGCTTCTTCATGACAATAACATGGTCCTTGGGAAGAACCAGGATTGCATTCGTTGTTTTTGTAACCGGATCAGAACCATTTCCGATACGTCCCATCATCGGGCCGCCTACGAAATATACTGGATCTTTCACAGTTGTTCCGCCTGCCTGGGCAACAACCTCTTCCAGTGTACATCCTAACGGAACTTTCACTGTAACAGGGTTCTCAACCTCTGCAACAACGGAAACATATTTGCTTGTGACCGGTTTGTGTTCTTCTACCGCGCGATATACATTGTAAAGTGTCTCTACATTGAATACGGCTACTCCCTGCTCAATAGGCAGTCCTCCTGGCCGTACCACGCGTCCGGTTGCCTCATAAATAAGAACAACCTCATCACCCATCGGATAAACCTCATCCAGAAGATGGATCTTAACCCTTGGGAATTCTTCGATATGCTGATTTAAGGCATTGATTGTCTGTACATAAGATTTTTTGATTCCGATGATGGCCTGGGAAGCTCCTACCGTCTCCGCAACCATATCGAATGTTTTCATGATCTCATATGCGTGCTTTTCCAACAACTGTCTGTGAAGTTTCAGTAATGGTTCGCACTCTGCACAGTTCATAAGAATGGTATCCGCTTTGTCTGTCAGTTTCATGTATGTAGGGAAACCTGCACCACCTGCTCCGACAACACCATTCTCCTGCATAATTTTCTGTAATTCTTTGATATCCATGGCGTTACTCCAATCCTGCACCGTCATCTACGATTCCGACGATTGCGGCATCTACCGGTGCTGTTTCTACGCCGCAGCCTATTCTTGCTGCGCTTCCTTGTGCCACCAATACATACTCGCCGATTCCCGCACCGATGATATCGATGGCAACAATCTGGCTGTGCTCGGCTTTCATATGATGCACCGGCTCTACAATCATGAATTTATTTCCTATCAGTTTTTCACTTTTTCGTGTGGAAACAATGCTTCCAACTACTTTGCCTACGATCATATGAGCCTCCGTTTTTCTCCATATCCTCTGTTAGGGATGCCAGAAAGTGGCATCCCCAAAGGAGGAATATTATTTGATTATGGTAACTGTATTGCCTGTGGCAATTCTTGCTGCATTTGCTTCATCTGTATCAATATGCATTTCCAGTGTAAAGCTGTCATCTACACGGATCTTAACCTGATTAAAGATTGTTCCGCGCTCATTGTCCGCTTTAACAGAAACAATATCACCATCATGTACACCCGCAGCCTGGGCATCCTTCGGAGCCATATGAATGTGACGCATGGCCACAATACATCCCTCTTTCAGATAAATAGCACCTTTCGGTCCGACAATGGCGATCGGCGCGCTTCCGGCAAGGTCACCGGACATACGTACCGGAACCTTCATTCCCAGCTTGATCGCATCTGTTGCGGAAACCTCAACCTGAGATTTGCTGCGGACAGGTCCGAGGATTCTTACATTCTCGATCGCACGGAGCTTCAGTCCTACGATGGTAACTGTTTCATTGGATGCAAACTGTCCGCCCATCAGATCTTTTTTCTTGGTAAGCTGATAGCCTTCTCCGAACAGTGCCTCCACATGCTCCTGTGTCAGGTGAATATGTCTTGCGGAAACTCCGATAGGTACAACAAAACCATTGCCCTTGTCTTCGTTTTTGTTGATCGCATCGATCACCATTTTTGTGATCATTTCAATATTATTCGTTTCCAAGAGTACACCTGCTTTCTTTCGGTCTCATAACTGAAAACTGAAAAGCACCGGCCAGAAGCCTTAATGGCCCTTCGGCCGGTGCGTATCAGTAAGAATCAGTTGAAATTATTTAAGAACCGGAAGGATTTTCTCAACATCTGTATGAGGTCTCGGGATTACGTGTGTAGCTACAAGCTCTCCAAGTCTGGATGCTGCTGCGCTTCCGCTCTCTACTGCAGATTTAACTGCTCCTACATCTCCACGAACCATAACAGTTACAAGACCGGAACCGATCTTCTCTGTTCCTACAAGTGCAACGTTAGCTGCCTTGCACATCTGGTCAGCTGCCTCGATAGCTGCTGTAAGTCCTCTTGTCTCAACCATTCCTAATGCTTCCTGTGTCATGATTATATCCTCCTTATGGATTGCTAATGCTTTATTTGTTCTGTTTACTTCTGACTTTTTTGGTGCAGCAGTTTATTTTTCGCTGCTGTTTTTGCTTTCCAGTGCTGTTTCCGGATTCTCTTGCTGTTTCTTTTTCCACCGGCTTGCACTCAGCTCAACCAGTTTGACGATTTCCTCGTGAGGATTGGCAATTACTGCATAGCTGGCAGGTTTCTTGATTGCCTGCTCTACTGCCGCATTGACAGCTGCTGTAACTGCTGATACATCGCCTTGTACGATCAGGGTCACCAGTCGTCCGCCCAGCTTACGCTCCCATGACGCCAGCTCAACGTCTGCCGTTTTGCACATGATGTCCAGGGCATTGATTGCCGCAACCACACCAGTGATTTCTATAAATCCATATGATTTTCCCATGAGCGAACTCCTTAATTAATTTCTGTTCCTCTCAAAGCCTGAATTAGAGCTTCGGAAGAATTTTCTCTACGTCTGTATGAGGTCTCGGGATTACGTGTGTAGCTACGAGCTCTCCAAGTCTGGATGCTGCTGCGCTTCCGCTCTCTACTGCTGCTTTTACAGCGCCTACGTCTCCACGAACCATAACAGTTACAAGACCGGAACCGATCTTCTCTGTTCCTACAAGTGCAACCTCAGCTGCTTTTGTCATTGCATCTGCTGCCTCGATTGCAGCTGTGAGGCCTCTTGTCTCAACCATTCCTAATGCTTCCTGTGCCATGATTCTATCCTCCTGAATCTTATCTTCGTTACATTTTTATCATATATGATTCCGCCACTTTTGTAAAGTGAACTTCGGAATCCTCTTAATCTTTATCCAGGGCGCTGATCTTCAGCATTTTCTGTGTACCTGGTTCCGGGTTGGGGATTATGTAATGCTGTACCACACCTGTCATGCTCTCTGCGACTTTCATGCCGGCTTCTACCGCTGCCGTGACATCTGACACGCTTCCGCGGTACTTGATGCAGACAAGAAGCGGTACTGGCAGGCTGTCCGCATTCGCCGGTTTATTCTTATCGAATACCTCCAGGTGGACATTTGCAGCCTTGCACCCGGCGTCAGCTGCCACAAAGGCTGTTGCAAGTCCGAAGACCTCCAGAATTCCTACAGCTTCTGCCATGTTGCTTCTCCTTTCCCGTTAAGGTTATTTATTAACAATCGCGATCTTAAGACCTGTCATTGCAAGGTTTGTCTCAAGTGCCTCGTTGATCTCCTCAAGCGGGAACTTGTGTGTGATCAGCTCAGACATTGGAAGTCCGATTGCTTTTGCTCTCTTAAGGAAATCAAATGTTGTTGCATAGTCTCTGAGGTTGTATACCCAGGAACCAACAAGGTTGATCTCTTTGGAGCAGAGGTCGAAGTGCGGGTTGATTGTAGCGTCTCCACCATTGATGAAGAAACCAAGCTCGCAAAGACCGCCGCCGTTGCGGATGAATTTGTAGATGTTGGAGTGTGCATGAGGATTTCCAGTACACTGGAAAGCGAAATCTGCAAGATGTCCGCCCTGAGCCTCTTTAACAGCCTCAGCAAGTGCCTCAACACCCTTGAAGTTCATAAAGTTTACAGTTGTAGTTGCGCCCATTCTCTTGGCAAATTCAAGACGCTGCTCGTTTCCGTCTACTGCACAGATGTTGTGAACACCCATTGTATGAAGAACAGCGATACAGATCAGACCGATCGGTCCGCAGCCCTGAACAACAACTCTGCTGTTGAATTTCAGGATTCCTGTTGTTTTTGCTCTCTCTACTGCATGTACAAGTACTGCACATGGCTCGATGAGGATACGGGAATCAAGATCCAGGTCGCTTACATTGAAGAATGTAGAACCGAATTTTCCGCCTCTGATGAAGATGTAATCAGCGAACCAGCCGTTGAATTTAACGTCGTCATCCGGAAGAAGTCCGTATACGTCAGCGCCGCCTACGTTCTTCTTGTTGAGGTCGAACATTGTGATTTCCGGATCATCTTTGAAGATCATACAGGTAACGATCTTATCGCCGACTTTAACCGATTTACCAGCTGTATCAACTTTAACGTTTTTACCCATTTTTACGATCTCACCGGTTCCCTCATGTCCGAGAACTACCGGGATAAGACCAAACGGGTCATTTTTGTACTCATGAGCATCTGTTCCGCAGACACCGCATCCCTCAACTTTAACGAGGATGTCGTCGTCGCCAACTTCCGGAAGATCATACTCCTGAAGCTCAAAATGTTTCTTCTCTGTCATCATTGCTACTCTTGCTTTTTTCGGAATTGTGTTTCCTGCCGGAGCAGCCGGAGCGCTTGGTGCAGCAGCTGCTGCAGGAGCGTTTCCTGTCATGCCGGAGAGAACCTGTTTAACGATTTCTTCGATATTTACATTGTTCATATCCATTGTTTCTGTTCCTCCTGATTAACGAATGCAAAGGCTGTCTGTCATTACGCAGCGTCTTCTCTTTGTGAATGTGCTTGCGCTTGTAAGTCCCTCACCTGTACGGCTTGCGATTGTGAATGTACAGAAACCTTCTCCGCCAAATCCAAGTGCGGAATAGGACGGGCCGTTCTTTACAAGGATTGCGGTATCAATTGCTTTCGCATATTTTGTAATGTTATCAATATTTTTGGAATGAATATGTGCGGAATGACGGTTGCCATGCTCAAGCCATACAGCCTGCTCTACAGCGTCGTCGAAATCCTTAGCTCTTACGATTCCGAGGATTGGCATCATAAGCTCTGTTGTGATGAGCGGATGTTCCTTCGGGCCCTCGAAGATAATGCAGCGGGTATTTGCCGGTGCCTGAACTCCGATCATGGAAAGAAGTGTCTTCGCGTCACGTCCTACACATTTACGGTTCAGCTTGCCACCTGCAAGTACAGTCTCAACAAGTTTGTCCTGCTCTTCCTTGGATGCAAGGTAGCAGTCATTCTCTGTGATCATGTAGTGCATTAACTCATCAACTACGGAAGATACTGCAACAACTTCCTTCTCAGCGATACATGGAAGGTTGTTATCAAATGTACATCCGTTTACGATATCCTGAGCTGCCTTACGGATATCAGCAGTATCATCAACCAGTGCCGGCGGGTTACCTGCTCCTGCACCGATTCCTCTCTTACCGGAGGAAAGAACTGCTGTTACAACACCAGGGCCGCCTGTTGCTGCGATCAGATGGATATCTTTATGTTTCATCATAATATTGCTGGTCTCAAGTGTTGGTTTCTCAACAGTAACAGCGATATTATCCGGGCCGCCTGATTCCAGGGAAGCCTCATTTAAAAGATTGATTGCGTAAATAGAAGTTTTTACAGCTGCCGGATGCGGGTTGAATACAACTGTATTTCCGCCTGCCAGCATACCCATTGTGTTACAGAGAACTGTTTCACTTGGGTTTGTACATGGTGTGATCGCACCGATTACACCAAATGGTCCCATCTCGATCAGAGTCAGTCCTCTGTCTCCGGACCATGCAGTTGTTGTAATGTCTTCGGTACCAGGTGTCTTGTCTGCTACCAGGTGATGTTTGAGGATCTTGTCTCCTACATTACCCATACCAGTTTCCTCAACACCCATACGAGCCAGTACTTCCGCATTTTCTTTGATCTTTTTACGGATGCAGGTGATGATTTTTTCTCTCTGGTCCATAGACATTGTCTTAACTACCTGCTGCGCTTTTTTCGCTGCTTCGATAGCATCATTCATATCCTTGAAAACGCCATGTTTTCCGGCCGGAGCATCTGCAATCTGCATTTTTGCCATAACTTCCTGTACAATTTCCTGTACCATATTCTCACTTATTGGCATGAGATGTCCTCCTTAATATTCCGTCAAAAAATTATTTCAGGCCAAGCTGAGCCATAACCTGTTTTGTGATCTGAGCAACAAGCTCTGCATCATTCTTTGCTGCGTCTGCTGCAGGAGCTGCATCTTTATCACAATCACAGTCTTTTCCAACGAAATCATACTGATATCCCGGGAACTGTTTGTAGTCCTCGCTGTGGCATGCGCCGCCGCAGTTGTGGCAGTTCTTGCCGTCTTTGTTCAGGCAGAGGCTTGCCGGATGTTTTCCAGGCATACCGAATTTACGACGGATCGCATAGAGCTTCTCGATGTTCTCTTTGTCGAATTCCTTCGGTCCGCCAAGGAGCTTGGTCTGATACAGAAGCTGTGCGTAGAACTCTACAGACTCCATCTTCATGTATGCAGCGTTAAGGTCTGTGCTCCATGTAAGTGCTCCGTGGTTCTCAAGAAGTACTGCATCGAAGTATGGAAGGTATTTCTCAAGGTTGTCCGGGATCTCCATTGTGGAAGGTGTACCGTACTCAGCGATCGGAACACATCCAAGAGCGATAACTGCCTCTGGCATGATCGGCTGTGTAAGCGGAATACCTGCGATTGCGAAAGATGTAGCATAGATCGGATGAGCATGTACAACAGATCCTACGTCCGGTCTCTTCTCATATACTCTCATATGCATCTTGATCTCAGATGATGGTTTGAATCCCGGGTTAGCCTGGATTACATTACCCTTGCCATCTACTTTACAGATGAACTCTGGTGTCATGAAACCTTTGGATACACCTGTTGGTGTGCAAAGATATTCATTCTCTGCTACTTTAACGGAGAAGTTTCCGTCGTTAGCTGCAACCATGTTACGGTTGTAGATTCTTTTACCGATGTCGCAAAGCTGTTTTTTGATTTCAAACTCGTTTACCATGCTTAATTTCCTCCTTGAGCATTGGATTGCACTATTTTGTTTCTGAAAATATTTTACTCCATACCACAAAATAAGTCAAGGACAATCCGTTGTTTTGTGTTGGTTTCTTGTTGCTTTTTATGTTGTTTTTATTGTTTTTTTATGTTGTCTGTTTGCAGAGGATCTTTTCTCTGTAATTCTTTTATTTCTCAGCCGCCGATCTGGCAGTCCAGGGCGCATACCGCGTGTACCGCATTCTTTAACATCTGCATATGTTCTGCTGTCGGTGGAAGAATTCCTTCCATTAAATAGGGGCGTCCAAGGCCATCATATTTATCCTGTCCCAATCTGTGGTACGGAAGAAGATGGATCTTGTTTACACCTGGAAGGGATGCCGCAAATCTGGAGATTGCTTGGATCTCTTCCACAGAATCATTGAAAGTCGGAATAACCGGAACGCGGATCACCAGTCTGGTCTTGCCATAGAGTGCAACCTTTCTTGCATTCTCCAGCATCAGTCCGTTGGCCCGTCCTGTGAATTCCTTATGTTTTTCCTGATTCATATGCTTGATATCCATCAGATACACATCCAGATAGGGAAGAACCTGTTCGATCTTTTCCCAGGGGGCACAGGCCATACTCTCCACGGCTGTGTTGATGCCGCGCTCTTTTGCCGCACGGAGAAGATCTCTGGAAAAATCTGCCTGGCACATGCATTCTCCGCCGGAGAGGGTGATTCCCCCTCCGGAGCGGTAATAATATGCACGGTCCTTCTCAACCTCTTCGATCATCTCACGGACAGTTACATCCCGGCCGATCACCTTGTCCTCGCCCAGAACTTTCATGTTCTGGATCCGGTACTCCTGTGATTCCGGGTTGCAGCACCAGCGGCAGCGGAGAACGCAGCCTTTCAGGAACACGATGGTACGGATGCCCGGACCATCATGTACTGAATATTTCTGAATATCAAAGATCCTGCCCTTTGTATCCAAATAGTCCATAAGTTACTCCTTTAGAAGCCCTGTTCTGTACGACGGATAATATCATCCTGCAGAGATCTGGAAAGCGTTGTGAACAGTGCACTGTATCCGGCAACACGTACAACCAGGTGTTTGTACTTCTCCGGATGTTTCTGTGCATCCAGAAGTGTCTCTCTGTCGACAACGTTGAACTGCATATGCATGCCCTTCTGATCAAAGTATCCACGAATCAGTGCCACAAACTTCTCCAGTCCTTCTCTTCCTGCAAGTGCAGACGGATGGAATTTCTGGTTAAACAGTGTTCCGTTGGATACAATGAAGTGATCCAGACGGGATACGGAAGTTGCTGCTGCTGTCGGGCCTTTCACATCCTTGCCTGCTGACGGAGAAACGCCATCTGCAACTGGTGTATGTGCATAACGGCCATCCGGTGTAGCACCAGTCTGTCCGCCAAGAGGAACGTTTGCAGATACCGGATAAAGTCCTGCCTGATAATGTCCGCCTCTCGGGTTCATATATTTCTGAAGTGGTCTGGTATAAGTATAAGCCACATCTCTTGCAAAGTAATCCACATCCGGGATGTCATTTCCGAACTTCGGAACTTCCTCGATCATCTTGTGGATTTCTTCGAATCTTGCTTTTTTCTCCGGGGATGGCTCTGTGCCAAGAGCGGCTGTCATAACAGCGGTAGCTGTCTGCTCATTTACGCTGATGCCATTCTCCTGAAGTTTCTGCATAACAATGGTAGTGATATCTGCCGCAGACTGTGCATCAATACCTTTGCCATAGTTCCATGCCAGAGCTTCTTTCATCTCTTCCATGGTAACTTTCTTTTCTTCATATACAAGCTTGCGGATTGCATACAGGGAATCTGCCATGTTGGCAATACCAAATCCCTGAGGACCTGTAAAGTTATAAACAGCTCCGCCTTCCTGAACGGATTTACCTCGTTTCAGGCAGTCATCCACCATACAGGAAAGGAATGGAAGCGGACATCTCTCAGCATGTGCAACATCAATGGCATTATCTGCATTTACAAGCAGGGAGATGAAATATTCCATCTGTTTCTTGTATGCGTCATAGAACTCGTCAAAGCTCTTCATCTCTGTGACATCGCCAGTCTGAACACCAACCTGCACACCTTTATCCATACCATTAGAGAAAACCATCTCCAGTGGACGGCACATGTTAAAGAATGCGGCATCATGCCAACCTTCTGTCTTACCTGCTTTCTGCGGTTCTACACAGCCGATGATGTTATACTCTCTGGCATCTGCAAGGGAAAGTCCCCGGTTCTGCAGTGCAGGGATGATAACTTCATCATTATAATAAGCCGGAAGTCCGATTCCTGTTCTTGTAAGCTCTGCAGCCTTGATCAGGAATTCATGGGGAGATCCGTTCCATACTCTTACAGAAAGAGACGGTGCCGGAAGATGTACATGCATGGACGCCTGGATACACATAAAGGAGAGATCATTGGTCACATCCTCGCCGTCTTTGTTCTGGCCACCTGCGATCAGGTTCTGGAAAAGGCTGTAGCCTGCAAAACCTTCTGCAGATGCGGCATCACGGCATTTATTCAGGTCGTTTAATTTTACCCAGATGCAGTCCATCAGTTCCTGAGCGAACTCTCTGGTCAGATTGCCTGCCTCCATATCACTCTTATAATATGGATACATATACTGATCAAAACGTCCCGGTGAAATGGAATGTCCGCTGCTCTCCATCTGAATCAGCTGCTGTACGAACCAGAAGGACTGGCAGGCTTCATAGAAGTTGCGTGCGCCTTTGGCCGGGACACGGCTGCAGTTGGATGCGATCTGAAGAAGTTCCTGTTTTCTGGTCGGGTCCTGACACTGATATGCCATCTGCTCAGCAAGCTCGGCATAACGATGTGCATAGTCGATAACAGCCTGGCAGCTTAAGATCACGGCTTCCAGGAAACGGGATTTCTTTGCGTAATCACCATCTCCCACATTGCACTCCTCAAGCTCTTTCTGTGCTTTGGCAATGATTCCTTCATAACCGATTGCCAGGACTTCTTCATATTTAACGGTTACATGTCCTACACCATTGTAAAAATAATTTCCCGGTGTAAAAATGTTGTGGTCAATGGCAAGAATTGCTTCCGGTGCCATGTAGGAAGTTGCAAGTTCACTGGTTGTCTTGCCTTTCCAGTATTTATGTACCTCACGGAGTTCCGCCTTGGTTTCCTCCGCAATATAAAATGGATCGGCTGTTCTGGTAGCCACTGTATCCAGCTCATCCTCCAGCCACTGGAAAGAATACTCCGGGAATGTCTGACATCCTCTCGGAGCCAGGGTGCTGCTTCCGACGATCAGCTCCTCATCACGAATAATGATGGGAATATTACGCAGGATGTGGGCAAATGCCTTGGCTCTGCGGGTGATGATCGGCTCGTCTTCGGTCTGCTTATAGGACTCTGTGACCAGCTTGGCTCTGGCAGATTCGATCACCGGCATCTTTGCATAAAGATTATCCACAAGATGGGTGATCCTGTCTGTTTTCGGGATATCTGCTATATGAAATTTCTCCATGATTCTCCTTTCTCATAACCGGTTGTTTCTGGTGATCTGTCCGCCTTCCCGCTTCCAGAACCGCTTCTTTCCGGCTATGTGCTCATGTAATTTTATTATACCTTACCCCCTCTTTGATGTCAACGAAATCCAACACGTGTTTCTTGCTGTTTTTGTGGTTTTTATAGGGCAGGACCCGTTGGTTTTATTTGTTTTTCGTGTTTTTATGTTTTTCTCTATTGACTTTGTTTTTCTGCTCTGCCATACTTGGATTTATATAGGAATTCCTTTGTTTTTCAGAAAAAATTTATACAAAGCGGACATTCGTATTCCGCTCTGTCACATGTTCTCAAACAGCAAAAGAGGTGTATTTTTATGTATCTTTCTGATATGCATACCCATTCCATCGCCAGCGGTCACGGCACGGAATGTACTATCACCAACATGGCCCGGGCGGCCGCAGGAAAAGGTCTCCGGCTTCTCGGGATCACTGATCACGGTCCCGGCACTCTGGCAGCCGGAACTTCCTCCTATTTCCGCAGCCTTACCTATTCTCCGAAAAAACATTTCGGCGTAGACCTGCTCTACGGGATTGAACTGAATATCCTGGATCGGAACGGAAGTATCGATCTGGATCAGGAATTATTATGTAAACTTGACTACGCCATTGCAAGCATGCATTCCTGGAATTACCGCCCCGGCACCAGGGACGAAAACACCGAAGCCTTTATCAATGTTATGAAAAATCCCTGCGTCAAGATCCTCGGCCACAGCGATAACACACACTATCCGGTAAATTATGAAGTTCTTGCCCGAACTGCAAAAGAAACCGGAACCATCTTCGAGATCAACGAAGCTTCTCTTGCGCCTTATGGCTATCGTGGTGACACAAGAGAAAACTGTTTCGAGATCCTTCGTTGCTGTCGAAAATATGATCTGCCACTGCTTCTCTCCAGCGACAGTCACGGTCCGGAGCACATTGGCGATTTTACCTATGCCGCGGAGTTTGTTCACCAGGCCATGTTCCCGGAACAGCTGATCCTGAACAACCAGCTTCCAAAATTAAAAGTGTTCCTGCAGACCAGATGACCTGATAAAGTAAAAAAGCCAGCTCACACATTTTTCTATGTGTCAGAGCTGGCTCATTATTTCGAACTATTATTTATAACTATATTATATATTCTCTATTATCTCTTCTCATCTGCCTGAGAATTTTCTCTCTGTTTTCTTATCATATCCGCAAGTTCCTGGTACTTCCCTGTGATATATCCGTAATTTTCTCTTCTGTGAGGAAGTTTACACGCCGTGCAGTCCTTGATCCCACTTTCTGTAAAGTGGAAATTACCGCCGCATTTATCTCCCAGTGCATACAACGGGCAATAACAGAACAGGCAGTTGAAATTCTCCGGATCTACTCCTTTATGGCATGGAAAATACTCGCATTTTTTGTGGCTGAAATAGGAATACTCTTTTCCTTCCCAATATGGTTTCTCCATGATTCTTATCTCCTCCCGGATCATATATACTCTTAATTTTCCTATAAAAAAAGAGGTAGCGATGCCACCCCGGGGTAGAAATATAATCCGTTCATGAGTGCGCGGAGGGAACGAATGTATCCGGAGTAGTATCGCCTGCCATTTAATCATGTATAATTCATATGAACAGGCGTATTCCATAAAAAAATGCCTACTCTCGTAAAAAAGTAGACAACGTCCCAGGGGTGCGGAGTCCCTGAAATGGTTGTTACACTTTACACGGAAGTTTAACCTCGCCATAACAAGCAGGTTTCCTGGCTCCGGGATCATGGCTTGTCTCTCCTTCTCATACCTAGTACAATGGACTGTGAGATTCGCTCCTCCGTTACAGTGACCGGATCGCTCAGGTTTCACACCTGATTCCCTTTTCTGCTGGCATCTGATAATCAATGACTGTCAGATCCCCTCAGCACTTGCTATGTTCAATATGGAATTATACTGACATTATAATAACACCCTGTTAATTATATGTCAATACTATTTCCATCATATTTACATATTTTTGATCATATTTTTCCGATACATTTGTAAACGCAAAAAAACAGCCTGGCAAACTGCTGCCAGGCTGCTGTACTTTTATTTTCTGTTGTCTGTTCGCCTTATACAAGACGTCTTACAGAAACGATAGTTCTGTATGTCGCATCGTTGCTGATCTTGATTCCATCCTGAGAGTTGGATGCATGTACGATCTGTCCGTTGCCCATATAAATAGCCACATGTCCACCGTAACAGATCAGGTCTCCAGGCTGTGCATCTGCATAAGATACCTCAGTACCTGCATTCTGCTGCTCATAGGAAGTTCTCGGAAGGCTTACACCAAAGTTGGCATATACACTCTGTACAAAACCGGAGCAGTCTGCACCGTTGGTAAGACTTGTTCCGCCCCATACGTAAGGATTTCCCACAAACTGTGTAGCATAATTCACAACAGAAGATCCGGAACCACTGCTGTAAGAAGAACTGTCACTGTCTGAAGATGTATCCTCTGCATTAGATGTGTCCTCTGCACTTTCTTCAGATGCGTCTGTGCTGTTATCGTAATCTGCGTCTGCATTATCCTCTGTATTCTCAGTATCCTCGGACGCATCATCATTCTCACCATTGTCTGCATCTTCATCCACATCCTCGGTGTCATCTTCTGCAGTATCCTCATCTGCATTCTCGATCACGTCGCCGTCCTCATCGTACTGTACGTCTTCGCTCTCGTCCGCCTCATCCTGCTGTGCTTCCTGCTCTGCCTGGCGTCTTGCTTCCTCTTCTGCCTCTGCCTGCGCTCTTGCTGCTGCCTCAGCCTCCGCCTGACGTCTTGCTTCCTCTTCTGCGGCGATACGCTCAGCCTCTAATCTCTGAAGCTCTGCAGTCTGCTCTGCAAGAAGGTTCGCATAGTCTGTAGCCTGCTGCTGTGCATAAGCAATCTCATTGTCATAATCTGCGGATGTTGCACGCTTCTCATCCAGCTGTGCCTGAAGGTTCTGGGACTCTGCCTCATATTCCTGCTTCATTCCCTCAAGTTCTGCCTTCTCCTGTGTGTACTGAGCTTCCAGGTTAGCTACCTGCTGAATGGTGTTGGAATATTTCTCAAGGCTCTTTCTGTCCTGCTCATATGTCTTCTGTGTGTACTCAGCTTTTGTAAGAAGATCAGACAGGTTCTCTGCATTCAGCATCATCTGGAACCATGCGTCGTCTCCGCCTTTCTCGTAAAGATACTGAATACGTTTTTTCATTGCTTCATACTGTTTGGTCTTGGCATTCTTGGCTTTCTCAAGGTTGGCCTGTGTAGATGCAATGTCGGCTTCTTTATTGGAGATATCTCCTTCCAGTGTCTGGATCGAAACCATCACGTTTACAAGATTGGCATCAAGAGTGGAGATCTCGCCTTCGATCTGTGACTTCTGTGCGGAAAGCTCATCCAATCTGGAATAAGTTGCATTCAGCTGTTCATTGGTTGCATCCATTTCCTGCTGAAGCGCTGCCTCATCTTCTCTTGTTGCACTTACGCTAACTACCTGTGCTCCACTGATGAGGAGCGCCAGTGTCAGACATAATATTCTTTTCTTCATGACTGTTCACCCTCGCAATCTGATTTTGAATTCTGATTATTCGGCAGATCACATATCACCTGCCCTCGTTTACTCATTTCTGCTGTTCTTTCATTTCAGCAAATCAATGTAACATTTCCGCAATATCTTGTTTCAATCTTTTTATATATTAACACAGTGTTCTCTGGTTTGCAAGGATTTTCTATTATTTAGTTTAAAATTCTGTAACATTTATTAATGAATTTGACATTAAAGAAGGAGAACTCTGCATTTTACAGGTTCTCCTTCTCTTAATCTTATTTAATTATTACATAGAAATTTCTTCGGGTACTTCTCTTCCTGCCTAATCAGAACAGGTCTGCAAGAATCTGATTTGCGGTCTTGTTCAGGTATCCATCCGGATCGGAAAGTGTACTTCTGTTCCATCTGAAGTAAGCACCATTACGGATATAGTTACCACTTGATTCGTGATAATCATATTTGCTGGATCCTGGATATTTGGCCATGTAAAGCTCTGCAAGCTTGATTGCCTGGCTTCCATATGTTCCATCCGGTGTCGGTGTTCCGGAAATCTGAACACCCGCATTCGGTGTACAGTGCAGGATCACAACACTCTTATCTGCACACTGTCCAAGAACCATCCATGTATGTCCGTCATTGTATCCGATATCTCCCGGATACAGTTTCCAGCCGGAGCTTGAAAGCTGTGACTGAGAAATTGTAGTTCCCATTCCTCTGCTGGTATATAAGGAACCGATATCTCCGGAAACTGTTGTATAGTTCACTCCGCCGGATTTACTCTGCATAATCTGATATACAGACCATCCTACATATCCGGAGCAGTCAAGGCCTTTCTGTTCTGTAGCTTCTGTAAGATCCATATAGTTCTTATAGTTATAAGAGCTGGAATTGCTGTCATACCACTTTTTCCATCTGGAACTTACGCCTTTTCTGGTGGCATCCGAAGTATTGTGGCCTCCGCCCCATACATAAAGGGTCTGTCCAACCGGTTTCAGTGCATTTGCAAGGAAATTCTTAATTGTACGTGAACTGGTCGGTGTCGTTGTACTCGGGTTATTGTTGACCTGAAGGACTCCGCTGCTGCTGAATGTGTACTGTTTTCCGTCGATTGTCTTGGTTCCGGTAGCCATTACACCTGTAGATGGGTTAAAATAATATTTATAACCCTTGGATGTATTCTCCACCCAGCCGGTTGCCATAATTCCACTTGAGCTGTAGAAATAATATGTGTTGCTGCCGATTTTCTTGAAGCCTTTATACATGGCTCCTGTGGTCGGATTAAAGTAACGTTTCTGTTTTTTGGTATTGGTTGCCCAGCCGGTTGCCATGTAGCATTTGCTTGTAAAATACCTGGTCACATTCTTGGAATCTGTAAGGAATTTACTCTTGGCTGCAACTCCGTTATTGCTGTAGAAATAATATTTCTTATTTCTGATAGTTGCCCATTTGGTTGTCATATAACCGGTACTGGTATTAAAATACCGGGTATTCTTCTTGCTGTCTGTAAGCCAGCCGGTTGCCATATAGCCTTTTACACCGTTGGCATTGTAGAAATAACGTTTGCCTTTGCTGTCTTTTGCCCAGCCTTTTACCTGAACACCTGTGGAAGCATTGAAATAATACTTCTTTCCATTGAGGGTAAGCCAGCCTTTTACTTTCTTACCATTCTTGTAATAATAGGACTTTCCGTTTTCTGTTTTAAAGCCGTTTTTGGTTGCGGCCTGTACATCTGTTGCAGTTGTATGTACAGTCGCTCCAGCTGCAAAAAACATCAAGATCAAAAAAAGCCCCCACAGTTTCCATTTTTTGCTTAATTTTCGCATACATACCTTCCTTTGATAGATAATTGATATTTACTATTTCTGAAGTCCGGCTGATTGTTATCTTCACTGCCCATCCTGTGAACCGTGTGTAAAGCATTCAATTCTTTACAATTCTGTTACAAATTTACGTCCATATTATATACCATTCTTTACCTGTCGTCAACTCTTTCCGGCTTTTTCCCTGTCATGCACCCTCTTATCCACGCAAAAATCCCCGGAATATCAGAAATACCTGCTGAATATTCCGGGGATCCAAGCATTTATAAAAATATTGCTTTCTGTAACAACTCTGTTACAGTCTGTTTCTTACAGGAATTTTTTGCGAAGCTCTGCTCCATCAAGTGCACTTAAATATGCAGGTGCAACATCAAATACCGTCTTGCAGCCTTTCTGTCCTTCCTGATTCATACGGTATGCAGCTCTTGCATAGGCAACGATAACAGAAGAGGTAAACTCCGGATTGGAATCCAGTTTCAGACTGTACTCGATTACATGGCTGTTCTCATCATTCCAGCCGGTTTTTCCACTGCGGATTACAAAACCACCATGTGGAATTCCGCTGTGATCGCGATCCAGCTCCTCCTGGGAAATAAAGTGTACCGTTGTGTCATACTCATCAAAGTAGTTCGGCATGGTCTTGATCTCTTCCTCGATGCGTGCAAGATCAGCACCTTCCTCTGCAACAACGAAGCACTCTCTTGTATGTTTCTGACGTGTGGTAAGCTCAGGATTTTCTCCGTTTCTTACAGCTTCCAGTGCAGCTTCTACAGGAATTGTGTACTGTTTTGCGTCTTTTACACCTTTAATACGGCGGACTGCGTCAGAATGTCCCTGGCTGACACCCTTGCCCCAGAATGTGTAATCGTTTCCGTTTGTAAGGATTGCGTTTGCATACATACGGTTCAGTGAGAACATTCCCGGATCCCAGCCTACAGAGATAATTCCTACATGACCGTTCTCCGTTGCTGCTTTGTCAACATTTGCAAAATGCTCCGGAATTCTCTTATGTGTATCAAAGCTGTCCACAACGTTGAAATATTTTACATATTCCGGTGTCTGAACAGGAAGATCGGTAGCACTTCCTCCGCAGATAATCAGAACATCAATCTCATCTTTCATTTTCTCTGCATCTTTTACAGAATAAACCTTGGCAGTCTCTGTAAGAATCTTCACTGTTTCCGGATCACGTCTGGTGAATACTGCAACCAGCTCTGTATCCGGATTGTGTTTGATCGCGCACTCCACGCCGCGTCCAAGGTTTCCATAGCCTAAAATACCAATTCTTATGCTCATAACGATTTCCTCCTCTTTTTCTCTGCAGGAAAACCTGCACTCTATATCGCAAAGCAGATCTGCAGGATCCACCTCACAAACAATTTAATGCTCTCTGCCGTTGTCAATCCCCGGACAAAACCGGCATTTTTATCAACAGCAGAAAATTCCGCCCGGCCAGCACATGGCACAGGCCATAGTTCTGCAGCAGGCATCGCACATATCTCCCCCTGCTGTGGGCATTCCTCCAAACGGATCCTGTTGCTGCTGGTACCAGCCTCCGCCGCCTTCCATTCTCTGAAGAAGCATGCGATACTGCATATTATTTGGTTCCTGACGAACCGCCTCACGGATCTGATCCAGAGCAGTCACATTATTTCCAAGCCCCATATTTGCCAAGGCGGCCAGATAATACCATTCGCCATTTTTCTGTCCAAGAGAATTCAGCACATTCATAGCTTCCTGATAATGGCCACTCTGCACATAATTGGCAGCCGCACGTCTCCGCATGCTCTCCTCGTCCTGGTAAGTACTTGATCCTGCGCTGCCATAGCCGTCAAAACCGCCATAACTTCCATAGCCATTTCCGGAAGCACTGCCGCCATACTCACGTTCTTTCATAATCTGCTCGTAAGCCTGCTGTACTTCCTTGAATTTCTCTTCAGCCTGATCCTTATTCGGATTGTTAATATTGGCATCCGGATGGTACTTTCGGCTGAGTTTCCGGTATGCCTTTTTTATTTCATCATCAGATGCGTTTCTGGGAACTCCCAGCACACTGTATGGATCTAACATTTTTTCTCTTTCTCCCGTTCTTCCCTGCGTTTCTGCCCGATGGCCGCAAAGCGGCACCAGACGCCGGAATATAAAATATTTCGAAGGATATCTCCATATCGGATCACCGGCATTTTTTCAAATTCCCTGCAACTTTCTGAAAGCATCATCATAAGCATCCGGCGTATCTCTTCTTCGAACCCTTCCATCTTATATTTCTCAAGAAATGGATTGTAATTTCCGTTTTCCGCGTCTTTTTCCACGTCGTCATAGGCATCCAGGATATAAATGAACTTCCCGAGATAAAATCCCATCCGCCGCAGCGAAGCTTCCCACACATCCTTACGGAACGCAAAAACCTCTTCCATAATCTGTCCGGAACATCCTGCCACCCGGTCCACATCTGTCTCGCCCTGTTTTTCGAGACGTGAAAGCTTAAGAAGGGCATCCTGAATTTTCCGGATTTTTTCCGGATAACCGGCCATGCGTTTCTTTCCGCCTGCATTCAGAAGTCTGGCATAGGCATACCGCAGAGGTTTTCTCTCATCCTGCCAGTCATCCATGCATTTATAATATGAAAGAATCACATTCATATCCGCGCAGTATGTGGTTATCTCATTGCGGCGTACCAGCTGAGGCTTCAGCGGATGAACCGCGCACCGGGAAGTTCCTTTCTGCGTAGGCGGCTCGTACAGCCCACTGAGCAGAAGCACAACAAATGTCATATCGTACGTCAGCGAAATCTGCCCCGGTATTCCATATCTCTCACGGAGTTCTCTGCAAAGCCCACAGTAAAAAGAACGGTACATGTCAAAATCTTTGAATTTAATTTCCGGTTTGTTAACTGTCACATATCCGAACATGTCAGCTCCTCTTTACAAATTTGGTGTGGCACTTCGGACATTCAATCTCAATCTTTCCTTTTCCCCTGGGGATACGGATCTTCTGTCCACAGCCCGGACAGCTGTAGATATGGTGAGTTTTTCTCTGTTTCATCAGATTTTTTTCTTTATTGAAACGAAGACGGAATTTCGATGTCACCTGAAGATATTTCTGATTTTCTGCATAACGCTGCTGAATATTTCTGGAAAAAATGCGGAAATACGCATATACAATCGCCGCAATTCCAAGGAAATCCAGAATACTGCCAACATTTCTGTTAAACATGGTAACAACCATGGTCAGTATAATCAGAGTCAGAGCGACTCCCATAATAAATCTGGAAAAATCATCCACTCCGTAGCGTCCCTGCATAAATTTATTGAATTTGTCTCTCATAAAATCTGCTTCTCCTTTTCACTGCCGCCATAACTGTCCAGGCTCTCCAAAGAGATTCACGGACATTTCCTAGCGGTCATTACATACCTGGAAAATGTAGAATTTCAGATAATAGGACTCATCTGCGGACCAGAGAATCGGATGATCCGGAGCCTGTGTGCGATATTCCACCTGGCGCAGTCTCTTGTGAACATTCTTCGCAGCCTGACCAATTGTCTGTGTAAACAGTTCGTAGGTCATGAAATGAGAACAGGAACAGGTTGCAAGAAAACCTCCGTCTTTTACAAGGCGCATAGCCCGGAGATTGATTTCACGGTATCCTTTTATGGCATTTTTGACAGAACTTCTGGACTTGGTAAATGCCGGTGGATCAAGGATTACCACATCAAATTTCTCACCTTTTTCCTCAAGTTCCGGAAGAAGTTCAAACACATCCTCGCAGAGGAATTTCACTTTTCCTTCCAGCCCGTTAAGTTCTGCATTTCTTCTTGCCTGATTTACGGCAGTCTCAGATGCATCCACACCAAGAACACTTTCTGCCCCTGCAAATCCCGCATTCAGGGCAAAAGAGCCGGTATGTGTGAAGCAGTCCAGAACCTTTGCATCTTTACAGAGTCTCTGAATTGCCAGACGGTTGTATTTCTGATCCAGGAAAAATCCTGTTTTCTGTCCGTCTTTGATGTCTACTTCGTATTTCACGCCGTTTTCTTCAATCTGGACAAGGGTAGGAAACTCTTCTCCGATAAATCCCTTGGTAAGTTCCATTCCTTCCTGGCGGCGGACTTTGGCATCGCTTCGCTCATAGACACCACGAATCTGAATTCCGTCTTCTGCAAGAATCTCCTTCAGTGCATCAATGATGGTTCCCTTAAGGCGGTCAATTCCAAGTGCCAGAGACTGTACTACCAGCACATCGGAAAACTTATCCACAACAAGTCCCGGAAGAAAATCTGCTTCTCCGAAAATCACACGACAGCTTCCTGTATCCACAATCTTCTTGCGGTACTCCCATGCGTCACGGACACGCTGTCTCAAAAACTCTTCGTTGATCTCCTTATGTTCATCTCTGGTAAGCATACGTACCATAATCTTGGAATTGGTGTTGATAAATCCTCTTCCCATCGGATATCCGTCAAAATCATGAACCAGAACGATATCTCCGTTTACAAAACTTCCCATAATGGTTGCGATTTCATTATCATATACCCAGAGGCCTCCTGATTTCAGGAATCTGCCTTCGCCTTTTTTTAATGTTACTACTGCCAGGCTCATAAATTCTACCTTTTCCCTTTCTCATTTCCCTGTGACGGTTTACAGTGTATGAATTCCATAAAACCGATTTATGGTCAATTCTATCACAGAAAAAATCATTTTTCCAGTGCTTACCCGAATCCTTAAGATAAATCACAGAATTTTCATGATCTTTTTATTTCCCGTTCACACAAAAAAGCCACCAGAGAAACCGGAGCTCTGTCATTTTCCGGTTTCTCTGATGGCAATGATATATTTTTATTCTGCTGCTGACTCCTCTGTGGCGTCTGTATTTTCTCCATAGAGACCTGCAAGGAACTTCATGGTATCCTTATACAGTGTCTGTTTGTCTTCTTCCGGTACATCCGCAAGAAGAACTGCAGTTTCGTCGGTAACGTCTGTGTTTTCTTCCGTAGCATCAATGCCGAACAGTTTTTTCAGCTTCTGATCCATCATATTCAGCTCTGCACTGACATATGTTTCTGTTCCATCTGCCACATAAGATGCCGCACCGTCCTTCAGAACGTCGTAATAATCCTTCTCAACGGTATCTGCAAGGCTCTTTCCGGTCTGCTCATCCAGCACAACTGTGGCTGTGGATTCTGTATTCTCAGTTGCCGCAAGAAGAGAGTCTGCATCCCCTTCGTATTCTCCCTTCGCAAAGAGGGCAAATCTGTCATAGTTGTTCTTTGCCTCATCGCCAAGAACCGAAGTGTCAACTTCTGTGTTGTCTGTTTCTGCTGATGTGGTTTCTCCGGCTGCTTCTGTTTCCTCAGAACTGTCTGTATCCCCTGTTGCTTCCGGAATTCCTGTTTCATCCTGGTCAGTTTCTTCTGAAGTGCTTTCATCTGCATTGGACTCATCAGCTGTACTCTCATCTACAGTAACTGTATCATCGGTACTCTCATCCGTACTGTCTTCACCGACATAAGTTCCATCATCTGTTGCTTCCGGAATTCCTGTCTCATTACTGCTGTCTGCGGAATCTCCGGTCTCCTTTTCAAGATCCGGATCTTCTGTGGAACTCTGAATTACATCTCCGCCAAGAGCACTTTCATCTACGTTATTCATGATATCGTCATCATCATCTGTCGCTTCATTGGGATCTACTGTTTCGTCTGTATTCTCACCGTCCAGGGAATCGTCAGTAGTAGTCTTGCCTGTGGTGTTGGCATCTACCTGCTCCAGTGTATCCTTCACATCGTCGTAATCATACCCCTGCTCTGCAATTTTTTCCAGAAGAGATACGATCTTGTCAATCTCCTCCTGGCTTACAGAGACATTGTTCTCCTGTGCCACATTGACAACAATGTTCTGAATTTCCTGTGTATTCTGTACATTGTTCTGGATGACATCAATCTTGGACTGGTTTACAACAGTTGTTGCCTCATTTTTTCCGACCTTGTCTGCCAGCTCACCGGTTGTGACAATTTCTTCATTGGCAAGCTTGGTCTTGGTCTCATCCAGCTTCTGTCCGCTGGCTTTTTCATAGGCCATCTGAATACCTGTGAGGGCACCTGTTCCGGATACTTCCATCGGGCATGCCGCAACAACTTCACAGTTCTTAACTCCGGATGTGGAAAGTGAGCTGGCGATCATATTACCGGTTACCCAGTTCAGATTGGCTGTACGAACCTTGATTCCACCGGACTGTGTAGGTTTTACGTAAGCGCAGCTTAAGGTTCTGGAACCGATCTGTGACTGTGGTGCGATATTATCCAGATGATTATGTTCATCCTGATTGGTAATGGTCATAATCTGTACCTGATCCGCACTTACATTAAAATATTTCATCATGGTCTGCTTCTGGGCATCTGTGAGGTCTGCACCCAGTGTTACTACTTTTGATGCATCCGCAAATACAGGGTTTACACTTCCTGCCACAAGGCATGCACTGCAGAGAATTGCTGCAATCAGATTTCTTTTCTTCATGAAATTTCCCTCCATATATAAATTCCGGACTGCCGTTTTTTCTGTTTCATATTATAGCACAGATATATGGGAATTTGTAATTTATGTTCTCTTATTTTCTTACAGATATTTTCACAGTTTCTGTAATTTTCCCATCTGTTCTGCTTTTTTTATTAATTCCCGGTTTTTCTCATTTACAGGGCCAAAGTCCTTCAGAGGACAGTAAACTTCCCGGCATTTTTCCATAACCTCCAGTGCTTTTCTGTAATTTTCTTCAGAAATACACTGAAACGGCTTCTCTGTAATAGTCTCTGCAGCCAGCTCTTTTGCTACCTGATAATCTGCGTCATTGGTATGAAGAATTCCCGTTGCAAAGGGGATTCCCTGGCGCTGTAGTTTCCGGTACACCGGGATTCCGCTTCCGTTTCCGCCAATTACAAACACCTGGGGTTCCCCTGCCGGTGGTTCCATTTCCACGCAGCCGAACTCTGCGTTGTAGCTTCCACGGGTAATTCCATAAAGTCTGCGGATATAATCCGAGGTAAAAATCTCTTCCGGCGCTCCGTATTTTTCAATGTGGTCTCCATGCACACAGATCACCTGGTCAGAAATCTTCTGAGCAAGATCCAGCTCATGGAGAGACATGATCACAGTCATCTGTTTTTCCAGTACCATCTTTTTCAAGATTGCAAGAAGCTCCAGTTTGTGGCGGATATCCAGGAAGGAAGTCGGCTCATCCAGAATGATGATCTCCGGTTCCTGGCAGATGGCACGTGCCAGAAGAATACGCTGACGCTGTCCGTCACTGATGGCTGTGAAATCCCGGTCTTTCAGATCCCAGGCATGAACCATCTCCATGGCATTTTTCACTTTTTTCTTATCCTCCGGGGAAAGGATTCCCAGAGTTCCGGTATACGGATAACGTCCGGTGGATACCACATCTTCACAGGTCATAAGTTCCGGACGCATGCGCTCAGTAAGCACTACAGCTAGCTTCCTGGAAACTTCTTTGTTTGTCATGCGGCTCATCTGTTCCTGTTCCAGATATACGGTTCCACTGATCAGGGAAAGCTGTCTTGTGATACTCTTCAGGATCGTGGATTTTCCGGCGCCGTTGGGACCGATCAGTGTGAGGATTTCTCCTTTATTTAGCTGAATATTGATCTCTTTGATCAGCGGTTTTCCGTCATACCCTACGGTCAGCTGATCGGTATAAAAAAAATATGATTTCATGGTTTATATCCTCTGCTGTCTGCGAATCATGATATAGATAACTACCGGTGCTCCGAAAACTGCCGTCACAGAACTGATGCTCAGCTCCGTCGGTGCAAATACGGTTCTTGCAATCAGGTCACAGAACAGGCAGAACACTGCACCGCCTAAGAAACAGGCCGGGATCACAAGCAGCGGTTTTGCTGTTTTTAAAAGACTTTTTGCAATGTGGGGCACAGCGATTCCCACGAAAGAGATCGGCCCTGCAAATGCAGTCACACAGGCAGAAAGAATACTTGAAAGCAGAATCAGAAGGATCCGGAACACTTTGATATTAACTCCCATATTCTGTGCGTAAGTCTCGCCCAGCTGATAAGCGCTGATGGGTTTTGACATAAAAAATACGATCACCATGGTAAGAAATACCACCACAGCCATAGTACGCACATTGCCCCAGGTCATACCGGAAAAACTTCCCAGTGACCAGTTGTGGAGATTCACGATGTTGGAATCATCCGCAAACGTCACCACAAAGTCCGTGATGGCCGAACAGATATAACCGATCATAACACCACTGATGACCAGCATGGACATATTGTGGACTTTTTTTGCCACAAGAAGCACAAAGCCCATGGAGATCATGGAACCGGCAAAAGCAGCCAGGATCATGGCTCCGGAACCGATGGATACCGATCTGCTCAAAAGAAAGATCATCAGAAAAGCCACAATCAGCTTGGCTCCGGAAGAAATTCCCAACACGAAAGGTCCCGCGATAGGGTTATTAAAAAAGGTCTGCAGCAGAAATCCGGAAACAGAAAGTGCTCCGCCGAGGATGATAACTGCCAGAATTCTTGGAAGACGGATCTCCCAGACAATATTATAAGAAGTTTCATCTCCCTGATGCCGGAATATGATATTCAGGATCTCCTGCACAGAGAGGTGGATACTTCCGGAATTTACATTCCATATAAATAAAAAGATCAAAAGTACCGCAAGGATCACAAAAGAGATCCCATATCGGACCGCGCGTTTTCTGTCATTCATTTTTTCTGGTACACTCCTCTTCTGTGGTGTAATTCGTGTAAAGCCGTATTTTCGTTTATTTCAGTTTGTGCATGTAAGTCAGGTTATCTAGGGAATCATCATCCGTGGTCAGCATGGTGTGGATATCCTCGATCATGGTTCCAAGTCCTGTGGTCTCCTGGAAAAGGTTTTTGCCTGTGCACCAGACATTTCCGTTCTTCACTGCCTTGAAATCCGCAAGGAGCTCGCTTTTGGAAAGAAGTTCATCGATGGTCTGAAGCTCTCCGTCAATGGTACTGTTGTAGATGATATAATCCGCATCTTTTGCCTTGGCATAGAATTCTTCCATCTGCATGTTCATGGTGGAAAGGGCATTGTCACTCTCTCCCGTATCTTCCGGAACGTAATTTCCACCTGCAAGGGAGATCATCTCTGAAACATAGTCGCCGCTTTTTCTTACATTTACCGCGCCTACGGAGTTGATATAAAAGAACGCTACGGTCTTATCTGTTTTATCTGCTGTAAGCACGTTATCCAGTTTGTCTGTCTGCTCTTTGAAAACTTTTTCTGCCACATCTTCTTTTCCAAGAAGGACTGCGTAAAGTTTCATCCACTCGGTTCTTCCAAGGGGATGGCTTTCATAGCTGGAACGTTCCACCATTACAGGGATTCCGAACTGTTCCAGTTTCTCCTGGACTTCCGGATTGTGATGGATCATGGTGGATTCAATGGCAAGGTCACAGCCTTCGTTCAAAATCAGCTCATAATCCGGGGCACTGTACTTGCCGGCGTAGATCATCTTTTTCTGCTCCATGGCGTCTTTGGCTTCCTGGATATACCATCCGTCTTCCTTGGTTCCGGAAAGTTTGATGCTGTCGATCCCGTCAATGGCCCGGAAAAGATCCATGGCCGAAGTTGCAACCAGATAAATGTTGTTTAACGGCTGTTTTAAGACTGCAATATCAGAATCCAGTCCCTCCGGTGCTTCTTTTCCCTCGGGAACTACAAGAAACTGCCCTTCCTGATCGATGGTGATCAGTGCATAGCCGTCGTTATAGTAATCCACATTGAATTCCTTGGCATAGGAAAGCTCCATGCTGTGGTCGAAAGTGAGGCCCGGAATATCCGCTGGCTTATGTTCTGTCTCTGCGGCCTGCACGGCAAACGCGCAGCCCAGAACAAGCGTCAGCGTCAGAAATATGTATGAAATTATTTTTTTCATTTTTCTTCCTTTTTCATGCTTGAAGAATCAAAGTTCAAGGTGTAGTCGATCTCGTGAGGAGTACTCATGGCTACGGTATCTGCAGTCACTTCCATCTCTGTGTCAAAAACAGTCACCGGAATCTCAAATGTGGAATTTCCGTCTTTGTTCACCGGCTCATATTTTTCGCCATCCACGATCATGTAATCGTAATTCGGGCTGCTCCAGATGATGGTTGCTGTAGCTTCTTTGTCTTTGATCTCTACTTTGGCCGGAGATTCTACCGTTGCTCTTCCGGTTCCGCCTGTGAGGGTTACATCAAATTCGTAAGTTCCGTCTTCCAGTTTCAGATCTTCCAGCTTTTTTCCCTCAGATTTCTTGTCATCGGAAGTTTTCTCATCTTTGGAAACATCTGCTTTTTCTGCGTTCTCCTTGTCGGAGGAGTCTTCTTTTTTGTCTGTATCATCAGTTGTTTCTTCCACATCACCTGTCTTTACAGGATTTTTGACGCTGACTTTATGGTCATACCATTTACCTTTTTCTCCCAGAAGTGCCACATCAAATTCCTCATCAATGGCAGGTACCGGGATATCAAACCCGTAAACTTCCTCTGTATAACCGTCGCTGTATTTTACTGTATCTGTGGTAGGTTCAATGATCTCGGCGCCATCCTTCTGTGCATCTTCTGCAGTTCCTGCAAACAGATTTACGATCTTCTTGGAAACCAGGCTTACATGGATGGTCATCTTGCCATCTTTGACCGTAAGCTCTCCTTTTTCGTCATTGGCCTCATTTACATGGAACATACTGCTGTCTGTGTCAAACTCTGCTGTATAAACACCATCTTCTAGGGTATCTGTCTTGGCTGCGTCTGCCTCTTTCTCATTGGAAGCTTCTGCATCCTCTTTGGAATCGTTTTTGGCAGATTCGGTTTTTGCGGAATCTGTTGCAGCCATTGCAGGCACAGAGCCAAGGGCCATGGCTGATGCACTTACCATTGCAAGGATTAAGTTTACATAACGTTTTTTCATAATAATCTTCTCCCTTCCATAGATACAGCAATCTGCCCGGAAGACAGTCTTCCTGATCTTTCCGGGCAGTTACATGGATTTCTTATAGGTATCTGAGCTCACTCAGATCGTTTCATATTTATTATTCTGCGGAATCCTCAGCGGAATCAGCCTCTGTATCTGCTGCTGCGTCAGAATCTGCGGACTCATCTGTGCTTCCGATGGAGTCGATAGCTGCTTTTGTATGATCTACATAAAGCTGCTCAACAGCCTCGATACGTCCAAGACCTGCGATCTGTGTATCAACATTCTCGAAGTTTCCGGATGCTACAAACTGGCTCTTCCAGGAATCCTCATCATCACCGGCCATATCGTTGTTTGCATGGTCTCCGGCAACAACCATCAGCGGACGAAGAACAACGTTCTTGTATCCTGCCTCTTTTACCTTCTCGATAACCTTGTCGCAGGCTGTATCTTCCGGTTTACCCTCTACAGTACCGATGAATGCGTTCTTGAATCCAAGGTTTTCCATCTGTGTCTGCATCTGATCGTATGTAATGTTAGCTGTATGAGATGTTCCATGTCCCATGAATACGAATGCTGTGCCAGCCTCAGCTGCTGCATCCATGCTGTCAAATCCGGCTTCTTTGCAAGCCTCATCTGTGATTGCCTGAGCAACGGCTTTCTTGTCATCGTTGATCACGGTTGCATCGTCTCCAACCTCACCGAGCATTGGCTCTGCGATAGCTACAGACTCGAATTTATCTTTATAGCCATTGATCGCTTCTGTCATCTCATCGTACTCAGCACCATGCATCAGATGAGTAGGCTGTACAACCAGATTCTTAACACCATTCTCTACTGCACGGTCAAGAGCCTGCTGCATGTTATCGATCACTTCATCATCTCTTGCCTCTACATGGTTGATGATGATCTGTGCTGTAAATGCTCTTCTTACAGACCAGTCCGGATAAGCTTCTGCAAGAGCATCCTCGATTCCTTTGACATCCTCTGCACGGCTGTCATTGAAGGAAGTACCAAAGCTTACAACAAGAAGTTCATTCTCACCGATCTCATCCTGGTTACGCGGATCGTCCTTGGAAGCGTCTCCTGTGTCACGTCCGAAGTAATCCGGATCAGCGTTCTCGCCCTCTACCAGTTCTTTCTGAGCGTCTGTCAGAGCATCCCATGCTTCTTTGGCTGCCTTGCAATCCTCATCTGTTGTGTCAGTTCTCTCCTGAACATAGATCTTGTCGATCAGAGCTGCTACATTGTCAGCTGCTTTCTGGTCTTCATCAGAAGCCTCTGTGGTATCAGCTGCCTCAGTACTCTCATCTGCGCTCTCTTCTGTAGCGGAATCATCTGCTGCCATTGCTGTTGTAGCTGCACCCATAGAGCATGTCATGGAAACTGCGAGCATCAGAGCTAACATTGTTTTTCTTTTCATTTCTTATCGTCCTCTTTTCATGTATTTCCAGAATACTGATATGTACAAAAAAACGGCTGCTTTCTGCGGCCGCCTGCTCACACACGATTCTCTCGCAATACACATAAAAAGAAGTTCTGTATTGTTATTGAGAATACAGATTCGTAGACCGCGAATCCTGGATCTCACAATAAGGCAGTTCTCCTGACTTGGTTCCACACTGCTTTCCCTTCCCGGTTTCCCAGTGGTATTTAAAAACAGCTCCCCGTTCACAGTGACGGTATCGTTCCGGATTCTCACCGGATTCTCTTTTGCACATCCGACTGGACGCAACCTTATTGCCATAACATTTGTACATATTCGATTTTACCTGGTTACTTATTCTTTTACCACAAAATCACAAAATTGTCAAGATTGCTGTCGGACGAATTATGGTGCTTCCCCTGCATTTGTCAGTTATTTTCAACATACTCCTTTCAATATTCATGCACATTATGCATGGTTTTATATGATTTATGTTTTTTATTTATGGTACAGTGATTTCCTACAACATAAAAGCAGCCCCTTTCCGCCATCACTGTGACAGCAGAAAAGGGCCGCTCATATTATTTACTGAAGTACTCCTGCTCCAGGTATCTGGCTACATAGATACCGCTGGCGGATGCATGGGAAAGAGAATGTGTCACACCGCTGCAGTCTCCGATAACAAAGAGACCTTTGTGGCAGGTTTCCAGATTCTCATCGATCTCAACTTCCATGTTGTAGAATTTAACCTCAACACCATAAAGCAGAGTATCGTCATCTGCTGTTCCAGGTGCGATCTTATCCAGAGCATAGATCATCTCGATGATTCCATCCAGGATACGCTTCGGCATAACAAGGCTTAAGTCTCCCGGTGTTGCGGAAAGAGTCGGTGTTACGAAGCTTTCCTCAATACGTGCTTTTGTGCTTCGTCTTCCACGGATCAGATCTCCGAAACGCTGTACCATAACACCACCGCCAAGCATGTTGGAAAGTCTTGCGATGCTCTCACCATATCCGTTGCTGTCATGGAACGGCTCTGAGAAATGTTTGGATACCAGAAGCGCAAAGTTTGTATTGTTGGTGTGTTTTGCAGGATCTTCATAGCTGTGGCCGTTTACTGTGATGATTCCATTGGTGTTCTCATTAACCACAACACCTCTCGGGTTCATACAGAAAGTACGGACCATATCCTCAAACTTCTCGGTTCTGTAAACGATCTTGCTCTCGTAAAGCTCATCGGTCAGACGGCTGAACACCTCTGCCGGAAGCTCCACACGGACACCGATATCCACACGGTTGGAAAGTGTGGGGATCTTAAGATCTGTACATACAGTCTCCATCCATTTACTTCCGCTTCGTCCCGCGGAGATGATGCAGTAAGTTCCCTCGTAACGCTCATCACCTACAACAACTGCATAGCCGTCTTCTGTTTTCTCCACTTTGTCAACGGACGCGTCAAAATAGAAATCTACATGGGCTTTCATCTTGTCATAGAGATTCTGAAGTACTACATAGTTGATATCCGTTCCCAGGTGGCGGACAGATGCATCCAGAAGATGCAGGCCGTTCTGAAGACAAAGCTTACGGATCTCACTGTTTGTGGTGGAATAAAGCTTGGTTCCCTCTCCACCATACATCAGATTCAGTTTATCTACATATTCCATCAGTTCTGTGGCTGTATCCTTGCCAATATGCTGATACAGCGTTCCGCCAAACTGATTGGTGATATTATATTTTCCATCGGAGAAAGCGCCTGCACCGCCAAATCCTTTCATGATTGCACATGTTTTACAGTGGATACAAGATTTTACTTTCTTTCCGTCAATAGGACATTTTCTTTTTTCCAGAGGATGGCCGGCTTCAAAAACCGCGATCTTTTTCTCCGGATCATTATTCATCAGCTCATAGGCTGCAAAGATTCCTCCAGGACCTGCTCCTACGATCAGTACGTCATATTTCATAAATAAAAACTCCTTATCTTGTGTTGCCTGTTTTCAATGTTTCGTTTTCGCACAAACCCTGACTATTCTACAACAAGTGTGTACAAAAGTCACCTGTTTTTTCCGGTTTTTGAAAAAATTTTTCAGTCCCTCCGAAACCTATATATCTTAAGCTTTTTTCCATCGGTTTCCACAGTAATGGCACCGTTTTTCATGGTATATTCCACCTGGCTTCCGGCCGCTTCCAGACGCTCTACGGTTTCCGGCGACGGATGCCCGTAAGTGTTGGTGGAAGAACAGGAAATGATCGCCAGTTCCGGCTTTATTTTTTCAAGAAACGCTTCCGTGGTAGAATAACGGGAACCATGATGTCCCACTTTCAGACAGTCCACATCCTTTAATATCCCGGACGCCAGAAGCTTTTTCTCCGTGTCTGCTCCGATATCCCCGGTAAAAAGCATCTGAAATTCTCCAAACGAGAGTTCCATCACCATTGCCTCCTCATTCACATCTTTTCCTGTGGCGTTTTTCTCCGGCCACAAGATGGAAAAAGATACCAAACCACAATGCAGCTCATCTCCCTTTTTTCCTGTCACAATTTTTATTCCGGCTTTTTGTACCGCATCCGAGAGTTCCTCCCAAGCCTCCGGCTTTTCCGCCCATGAAGGAAGCACCAGATATCCTGCCCGGATGGTCGTGAGGCCATTTCCCATATATTCCAGAAGTTCCTTCGCCCCGCTGATATGATCCTTGTCTGTATGGGAAATAAAAAGCCCGTCCAAATAAGAAATCCCCTGACTTTTCAGAGCCGGCAGAAGGCAGTATCTTCCAAGGTCCGACTGGCTGCTGCTTCCTCCGTCAATAAGAAAATGGTGATTATCCGGAGTCTCCACAAGGATGCCATCTCCCTGCCCCACATCCAGGCAGGTCACCTTCAGGTCTCCTGCCGGATGAAACCCGAGGATCAGAATTCCTGTTATCATCAATGCGCCGGCTGCTGCCCGGACTGTCCGGAGTTTCCTTTGGATCTTTCCCGGGATTCTTTTATCCCGGCTGGATAACTCTGATTTCATACCCGCTTCCTGTTCCCGCCTCATCGGTTCTTTTATATACTGTCCCATAAACAGAACTGTAATCAAAAAAACATAATATACCAGAATCTGCCAGATTTCCGGTTCCCCTCCGATCCAGGTGCTCCACCTTAATTTTCCTGCAAGGCTACATAGATATTCATAAAAAAGCAACAGTCCCCTTGCCGGCAAAATTACCAGTTTTGCAGCAGAAATACTGAAAATTCCAAGCAACAGTGCCGCCATTCCTCCCATCAGCACAAAGCCCACACTTGGAAGCACCAGAAGATTCAGAAAAAATCCGGCAAGGGATACTTCTCCAAAAAATTTCAGCATCACAGGCAATGTCACCAGCTGAAGGGCTATGGAACTTACCAGTGCCTTCATCCATTTTTTCTCTGCTCCTGCAAGAGCACAGATTTTTTCCGCTGCAACACCGATCCCAAGAACACAGCCAAAGGACAGAAGAAAACCGCTGTCCAGAAGATACGCCGGGGATTCCAGAAGAATCATCATGGCTGTTACCGAAAGCGCAGTCATCATGTCATAAATCCGTCCAGTGATCCTGGCGCCCATGGCAATGAGAAACATGGTCACCGCCCGCATGGTGGAAATACTCCCTCCGGTCATGATCCCGTACTGCAGCATTACCCCCAGCGAAAAAATTCCCGCAGGCCAGATTCCAAGGCCTGCTTTTTTCAGAAGATTATAAAGTCCCATTCCCAGAATGCTGATATGAAGCCCGCTGATGGCAAGGATATGTACAATCCCGGCCAGCTGATAACGCATCCTCATTTCCGGCTCCAGATCCTGTTTGTCCCCAAGCACCATAGCGCAGAAAAGTGGTGCGTCTTCTCCTGTCGATGCCGTAAGAATCTGCCTGCATTTTTCTTTTACCTTAAAAAACTGCTGTCTGTATCCGGAATAGGATTCTGTTTTCTTCCGGACCACAGCGTTCTTCATGAAATAATAGATATGACGGCAGGCATAGTAATGCTGACTGTCAAAGCCACCGGGATTTGAGGGTTCCTCCACTCTTTTTAAGGTTCCTTTTACCAGAATTTTCATTCCCGGTTTCAGGTCTTCTTCTTTTTTCAAAAATACTCTTACATTTTCAATGGAAAATTTTTTTGACTGATAAATCAGATATGTTTTTTTCAGATAAACAGACTGGGAGAATTCTGTATTTTCATACTGCTCCACCTCCCCGCAGATCACAGATCCAGGATGTGCTTCGATCCAGTCCTGTACGGTTACAGGAAGGGGATTCCCCCCAAGAAGAGGAATCCCCGCAAAATTCATAATACCTAAACCAAGCACCATGAGAAAACACAGAAAACATAATGGCCGTTTTGTCATACATGTTCTCCCGTTTATGTAGATATTTTGTTAAAATCAGTTCTGTTCTTTTTTGGCTTTTGTGCTGGCCAGCAGACTGTCATTCCATTCATAGAACTTGTAAAGCTGCATATTCTGGCCAAATGTCACTTCTTTGTTTCCCTCAATGGAAATCTCCACTTTATCCACATCCGTTGCCGCAATCAATGTGTTTACAACAGAATAAATCGGGATCTGCTCGGAAACATTTAACGCATAATCCTGAAATACAGAGTTGTAATCCACATAGCAGATTCCGTTGGCTTTTGTGAGAGAAAGTACCTCCGAATTCTCCGGAATGGTGGGATAATGATCTTTTTCCAGAGGTCCTCTTGCCAGCTGTTCCAGCACTACGGTTGCCTTTGGAAGATTCCGTCTGTAACGAACACTTCTCTGTTCTTCCACCAGTTTGTCACCGTTTTTGTTTGTAAAATACAGGGTAAAGGTATCGTAACTGTATACATCCCCGTCAGATCCGGAAAACTCTACAAACGTGTCACTGTTCATAGCTCCGACTTCTTCTCCTTTGGAATTCGTAAGAGGTTTTTTTCCCACATAGATTTCCACAGAATCAATTCCCGGAATCTGGATAAAGATTTTCACCACGCCGGTACGGACCAGAAGTTCCCTGGTGCGGGACATCTTACTGTAGGCCTCGTTAAATTCCAGACGCAGAATTCCATCCTTTATAGAATAGGAAGAAATTTTTACGTCTTCCGGAAACAGTGAAATTCCATCTTCCCTTGTCTCGCGGTTGTTCAGGCTCTCCGAAAAATCCCGGAGCATCACCTCTGCAGTTTCTTTTTCCGGTGTATACTTCTCTTCTTTCAGTTTTGTTTCTTCACTGTTGATATAGTAAAAGCTGTACTGCTGTTCTGCATTTTTCTCTTTTCTTCCCGCAAAACCGATATAGGCAATCAGCCCAAGAAAGATACAGGCAGCAGTCACGCAGATAATCTTTATCGTTTTTTTCATGCTGTACCTCCTAGGACGGAATATAGGACAGAGGAATCTTCACGGTAAATGTGGTTCCCTCTCCTTCTTTGCTGGATACTTTTATGATACCGTGATGCATGGCTATGGAACTTCTGGTAATGGCAAGCCCAAGACCGGTTCCTCCGATTTCCCTGGAATGGGATTTGTCTACACGGTAAAAACGCTCAAAAATCCGTTCAATAGATTCTTCAGGAATTCCAAGTCCGGAATCTTCAACGGTTACAAAGAAATCTTTGTGATCCGCATCCAGTGTTACACGAACCCAGCCTTCATCTACGTTATATTTGATTCCGTTCTCCACCAGATTGCTGATGGCAAGCGTAAACTTCACTTCGTCCACATCTGCATTGACCGGGCGGAAGGAATCCAGAATCAGGGAAATGCTTCTCTGATCTGCAATCGGCCGCAGACGTTTCAGGATATTTTCCAGCAGTTCATTGATATTCATATTGGTAATATTCATATCTGCTGCCTTTTTGTCCATTTTCACAAGGGAGAGCAGATCTGTGATAATCTTGTTCTCTCTGTCAATCTCTTCTGTAATATCCGAAAGGAATTCCTGATACAGTTCCTCCGGAACCCCCTGCTGTCCTACAAGAGAGTCTGCCAGAACTTTCATGGAAGTCATCGGTGTTTTCAGCTCATGAGACACATTGGATACAAATTCCTGTCTGGATTCATCCAGGGTTTTCATTCTGGAAAGCATCTTATTAAATGCATCCGTAATCAGCGCTGTCTCTGTATAATCCGGAACGGAGATTTCTTCATTCTGATATCCGTCTGTCAGATCTTCGATGGCTTTTGTTACTCTGGCAAAAGGTTTCACCAGAACTGTGGAAAGGATATATCCCAGGAATATGGCCAGAACTACAATAATTCCAATAATCAGAATTCCTTTCTGCTCCAGTTCCCGGATGGTTGACGTCACTTCACTGGAAGAAGCCATAATCATCATGGCACCCTGCACCTGATTTACTTCCGGGCTTTTTACCGGAACAGCCAGGATCAGCTTCTGGCTGTCGGAATCATATCGGTAGGCATCTTCCCCTTTAAAACAGTTTACTACTTTCTGGGATACCAGAGTTTTTCCCTCATCCACGCCATAGGTATCCTTAATAATCCTGAAATCCCTGTCTACAATGAGAATTCTTCCTCCATAGATATTAGACAACAACTCCAGCTTGCTGTTTACTGTCTGCGAGCTGGAGTCATTCAGATAATTCTCTTTGATAAGCAGGTCGCACATGATGTCACAGATATTTTCCATGCTCTGCACACGGTTGGCAATGGCACGGTCTTCATAGTTGGCAATGACCATTTCCGTTACAATGACACTTGGTACGATTCCCAGTATGATCAGGATGATCAGAATACGAAAGCGGAGACTTTTAAAAAACTTGCCGCTTTTTTTGATCTTCACAGCTTATGCCTGGAAATAGTAGCCCACACCCCATTTGGTGTGTACATATTTCGGCTCACTGGGATTGGCCTCAATTTTTTCTCTTAAACGACGGATATGTACGTCTACTGTACGGACATCTCCCGGATACTCATATCCCCATACGATATTCAGAAGATTTTCTCTGCTGTATACCTTGTTCGGATTGAATACCAGAAGTTCCAGCACATCAAATTCCTTGGCTGTAAGGTTAATCTCTTTTCCGGAAATAAATACACGGCGTCCTTCGCAGTCCAGCTTCAGTTCTCCGACTTCCACGGTCTTGGCTTTCTCCTGTTTGTTCTGGTTGCTGCCTGCACGGCGGATGATCGCCTTGATACGGGCCTTGACTTCCAGAATATTAAACGGTTTGGTCACATAATCGTCTGCTCCGTATTCCAGGCCCAGAATCTTATCCATATCCTCACCTTTTGCTGTAAGCATGATAATCGGGACATTGGAAAATTCACGGATCTGCTGGCATACCTCAAGACCATCCATCTTTGGAAGCATCAGGTCCAGAAGAATTATATCGTACTCTCCTGCCTTGGCTTTTTCCAGAGCTTCCTCTCCGTCATAGGCACAGTCCACTTCCATTCCATCCTGCTCCAGACTGAAACGAAGTCCCTTGACAATCAGTTTCTCATCATCTACTACCAATACTTTCCTGCTCATTTAACGCTCCTTACTTTATTGCTATTTTATCCTTTATCTTCTCATAGGTTCCTTCCTTGATACCAGGCACGTTCATAATGTCTTCTATGGAAGTAAAAGGGCCGTTCTCTTCCCTGTAAGCGATGATCGCCAGGGCCTTGGACTCCCCTACACCTGTGAGAGTGGTAAGCTGGGATACATCAGCGGTGTTCAGATTGATCTTCTGGTCTGTGCCAGTATTTTCTCCGGCAGATCCCTCTTCGTTGTTATTCCCGGGGGCAGTTTCTGATGTGGCTTCCTGTCCATCCTCAGTAACTTGAATCATCTGGCTGTCCACTTCCGCCTGGGTAGGCACATAGATCTGCTGTCCGTCAGAAAGTCCCTTCGCACGGTTGAGATAACTTGCCGCAGCTTCCGGAAGATATCCACCGGCTTTCTCAATAGCCTGAAAAACACGGCTGCCGGATGGAAGTTCATAGACTCCGGGGCTGGTTACTGCTCCGCAGATGTCTACGTAGATCGTTTCTGGAATCTCTGAGATCTCCGGCTGCTGTTTCGCAGCTGCCGTTTCCTGTACTGTATCCACTTGCTTCTCCTCAGACTTCTTCTCAGATACTCCACTTTCCGCGTCCGTAGGATCTTCTTGTTCCAAATCCACTCCGGATGTTTCTGTACTTTCTTCCTGCACCAGTTCTTTTTCCAGAAACTCTGCTCCATCATCCTTACAACCTGTCAGTCCTGCAAAGATCAGAAACATAAATATGGAAAAAATAAGCTGAACACTTCTGATATGTGATTTTATTTTCATGGGTCAGGGGTTCACTCCTTTTTGCCGATGTGATGGCAGGTGCCCCGTTACTCATACAAAACCATACCTTATTTTAACGAAGTATTACAAATATTACAATACTTTTATTTCTATTTCCATTTGAAAATGACCACGCCTGCAATGCAGATCAGCATTCCAAACAGCTTTCTCCACTGAAAATCCGCTCTTTCCACTCCAAAAAGTCCCATCAGTTCTATGAGATAAGCCACTGCAAGCTGGGAGATCACAATGAGCATAACTGACCGCGCTGGCCCCAAACTGCCCATACTCTGGATCACGGTAATGGTAATGAACGCACCGATCACGCCTCCAAGCAGCGTATATTTATTCTCCACCTGCCACAGTGCACCGATACTTTCCCTACCTGTAAAAAGCCATGCAGCCACACAGACCAGAAATGCGGAAAACTGCACCCATCCGGTGGAAACCCACAGACTTGTCTGTTTTGTTACATTTGTGTTAAATACTCCCTGAATGCTCATCAGTGCGCCCGAGATCAGCGCCGACAGAAATCCCCACATAAAAATCCCTCCATATAAGATCCGTTCACCAGTTTTACCGTCATAAAAAGGCGCTGCTATTTCTGCAACGCCTTTCCGGTTTCTTATAGTTTATGTGGTTTTTCTGAAATTATACAAATTTTTGAGATAGATTCTTCCGGAGAATGCAATATGCGGCATCTCATAAAAAGTGGCACTTTCCGGGCAGATCGGGCGGTAGAGAGGATCTGCCACAATGATCCTGGCAGTTTTCAGTTTTTCTTCCATGGCTTCTTCCCCGCGGATGGCTTCATCTCCCCAGCGGAGGAGTCCTTCTGTGATCTCCAGCGGGCAGAGAAGCTGAACTTTTTTTCCACACTTCTGCTCTATGGCTGCTGCCAGGGAGCCCATGGTAACCGGTTCCCCGATGAGGGTGATGTCCGGAACAGGGAAAAGCGAATCCGCTCTGTTGATCGTTTTGTCGATCGTTTCCAAATCGTCTCCTGAACAGATAAGTTCTGACGACTGGCTGTCTTTTTTCTGCAAATAGAGCACCTGGTCCGGAGTTACTTTCCACAGCTCTTCCTGTCTGCCAGAAATCTGCGTTCCATTTTTCTCCGCAGGATTTTCTTTTTTATACTCAAACGCTTCATAAAAGCTCTCCGCTGCCTTCTCAAGTGCGTCCGAAATCTCTCCCTCATAGCCTTCCACCGGAGTTCCCACAAGAAATGGTGTCCCGAATTTCTCTCTCAGAACATTGGCAGCCGGGATTCCCACGGAAGATACCACAAGGTTTACCTCCGCCTCACCGGCATGGGACAGATCTTCCAGCGTATCGCCCATAGCCCAGGTGGAAAGGATCTCCCACCCATATTTTTCCAGATGTCTTTTCATGGCATCTACCATCGGCTGGGGGCCAAAATCCAGGGGTGTTACTCCAAGAAGATTTAATTTCCGTTTTCTCTTCTCTGCAGCGCCGGTAAAATGTCTGGCAATCTCAGAGAGTGCCAGCCCTGCTCCATACACATAATCATGCATACCACTGGTTGGAACCGAAAACGCCGGAATCCCTGTCTCGGCCGTAAGTGCACGGGCAAGTCCAGGAAAATCTGTTCCGTTCATAAAGGGAATCGGGGAACTTGCAAGAGCAATAAATTTCGGTTTCAGTTCCTCCGCCACATCTTCGATATCCCGGAGAAATTTCTCATCATTTCCCATGATCGCATCGATATCCGTAAGGCCTGAGATAAAAATCAGGCTGTCCTGGTCATACCAACGGATCTCATCGTGGGTATTATAGGTAGAATTACAGCCAGAAGGATCATGCATCACCGTCATTCCTCCAAGCTCATACAAAGCGGAACAGACACCGGACACGTCTGCCGTATAAATCGGTATAATTCGATATGCCTGTCTCATATGCAGCTTTCGCACCCCCATCCTTTTCGAACGATCAGATCTTCCGGATCTTTTTCTTCATGAAATGCTTCCACCATCAGCTGCGCGGTATGTCTGATTCCGTCGAATCCCCAGAGCCCGCCGCCCTGTACCATATTGACAAAATTTCGGCTTCCGGTAAACCAAGCTGCTTTCTGGCCGATGGCAAGGATTTTTTCGGACTGCTGCCGTGTCCGCACCCTCATCTCCGGACGGACAGTGGAAATCAACTTCAGCTCCGGATAATTCTCCTTCAGCCAGAAAAATACCTCTTTTTCTTCCGGGCTGATACTGTCCAGAAAAACGGACTGTACCTGAAATCCATGGGTAAGGAGAAGTTTTGTAAGTCCCAAGGGCCTTGGATGAAAAAGATAATCCACTGCTATGGGAGTGTCACCGATGATCTGGTGTGCATGAGAAAGAGCCTCCTCACATTCCCGGATCTCTTTTTCGATATCCAGGCCGTTGATTTTTCCTGTTTTCCTGTTGTTTTGCTGTCCCAGCATTCCCAGCAACTTCTCTTCCTGTTCCTGTATCTCCCCATAATCAAAACTTCCCGGCAGATACAAAAAAGGCCTTCCCAGTCTTTCGGCCTGTTTTTCTGCCCCGAATTTTCCGGCAGGGTAACAGTTCAGAATCAGACTTCCCTCTCCCAGGTTCTGATAATCCTCCCAGGTTTCACAGGTCGGTATCTCTCGGAGCAGGATTTCGTTTTTCTTCAGGATCCGGCAGATATCCGAACCTTCATCCAGCGCAAAATCACTGCCCAGAACCGTCACGCATTTTGGATCTGCCTTTCTCTCCTGCACGGCATCATACATGGCCAGGCGAAGCTTCTGATCTGGCGTGGGGCCTGTTTTCTGCATGATAGGATCCATGAAACACCGCATAAAAAAGATCTCCGGAAATCTTTTTTCCAATTCTCCGTAGATCCGGTCCAGATCGCTTCCCAGAAAATGGTGAAGACATACCGTAAAAAGCAGCACTGCTTTTGGTTTCTTATCCAGGCGGTTCAGAACGTCCGTTACCCCTTCGATGGTCACATCCTCCAGGTTTCCTCCAAGAAGATCTTTTTCCTCCACGATCACAAAGGAAAAACGGTCTGCCGCATTCATTTCCGCCGCAGTCAGAACAACACCACGCATGCAATTGTCCGCACAGACATAGATCTGATGTGCTTCCGGGACCAGCATTCCCGTATGTACGATATTCCAGTTTCCGTGGGCCGGGGAATTAAATTCCAGCCCCGGCTGAAAGGGCACCGGAAAAGAAGCTTCTTTTATAAATACTTCTGTTTTTCCCGGAAACTCCCGATCGCCAACTCTTTTTAACATGTGCCATCCTCCCTGCATGCATTCAGGATCTGCTCTGCCAGTGCCCGGTATTCTCCTGCCATCTCACTTTCCGGGTAAGCTTCCAGAAGCGTTTTTCCCTGTTCCTCTGCCGCAAGAACCAGGTTACTTCTGGAAAGAGTTCCTACTACCTGGGTGTGAAAATCCTCTGCCAGCTCCCGGACTTTTTCTTCTTCTCTTGGCACATTCCGCCGGTTCAGGATCAGACCTCCCAGAGATGCGTAGCCTCTGCTTCTGAAGTTTTCCACCGCCATGGCAATGTTCGCTCCTGCATGGATGGCCATGTTTTCCCCGGAAGTGATGATAAATACTTTATCTGCATACCCTTTTCGCATGGGCATGGAAAAACCGCCGCAGACAACATCTCCCAGTACATCGTAGAGAACAATGTCCGGTTTATAGGTCTCATAGGCTCCGGTTTCTTTCAGTTTTTCCAGTGCAGTGATGATACCTCTTCCCGCACATCCAAGTCCAGGTGTAGGGCCGCCGGCTTCTACACAGACTACACCGCCGTATCCGATCTGCACCATATCTGCAAGTTTCAGGTCCTGGCGCTTTTCGTTGTAAAGATCCAGCACTGTGGGGACTTTTTTCCCATGCCGGAGAAGAATGGTGGAATCCGCCTTGGGATCACAGCCAATCTGCATCACTTTCATTCCTTTTTCCGCAAGGGCGGCTGCCACATTGGAAACTGTGGTGGATTTTCCGATGCCGCCCTTTCCGTATACCGCAACTCTTATCATTTTCTGTCCTCCGCTTTTGTGATCACATTGGAATATGCCGTTTTTGCGGAAACTCCCTTGAGACGGCCGATCTTTCCGGATAAGGAGCTGATCACATCCTGTGGCGCATCAATGGCAATGCTGATAATGTTAATTCCTTTTTCCCGGTAGGGGATTCCCATTCTCCCGATAATATATTTTCCCGCTTCGTGAAGAAAACGGTTGATGTCATCGATCACGTCATTGTTTTCCACAATGATCGAGATCAGTGCCACTCTTGTATCCATAACGTCAGACTCTCCTTTCCGGTATGATTCATTGCTGTCAGCAGATTCTCGGCAAAAGTTCCCCGCCTGGCTGCGGAAGTAATGCCTGAGTTCCAATTTCCGTAGTCATGACAACTTTTCCTGGCTGGTCTTCGGTCACTTCGCCGATAATGGCAGCGTCTTTGGAGTACGGACATTTACGCAGTGCTTCCACGATCTTTTCCGCCTCTTCCTTCGGTGCCATGATGACCATACGGCCCTCACATGCCAGATAAAGCGGCTCCAGTCCAAGCATGCCGCAGACACCTTTTACTTCCGGCGCTACCGGAACAGATGGTGCATCCAGACGGATTCCCACGTTACTCTGGCCTGCAATCTCATAGAGAACCGTTCCAACGCCGCCTCTTGTTGCATCACGGATCACATGAATGTTATGAGTTGCATCCATCACTTCTTTTACAGTTTCCCACAGTGGCGCACAGTCGCTTGTCACATCTGCGTCAATGCCAAAATCCTCTCTTGCCAGAAGAATGGTGCATCCATGTCTTCCCACATCACCGGTCACAATGATGGCATCTCCCGGTTTTGCCAGCTCGCCGCCTACCTTCACGCCATCCTGAATCTCGCCCATTCCGGTTGTTGTGATGAACACGCCGTCAACCTGGCCTTTTCCTGCTACCTTGGTATCGCCGGAAACAATACGCACACCGACTTCTTTCGCTGTTTTTTCCATGGCTGCGGCGATTTCTTCCAGCTTCTCCATGGGAAAACCTTCTTCGATCACAAAAGCGCAGGTGAGATACATCGGTTTCGCTCCCATACAGGCAAGGTCATTGACCGTTCCACAGATAGAAAGCTTACCGATATTTCCTCCCGGGAAAAACGCCGGGGAAACGATAAATCCATCGGTGGATACCGCCATTTTTCCTGTCGGCGGAACCAGCACTGCCGCATCATCAGCTGTGAGATCCGGGTTTGCAAAATGTGCTTTAAATACTTCATCGATCAGTTCTGAGGTCTGGCGGCCTCCGGCACCGTGTGCCATGGTTACTGTTTTATTATCCATAATATTCATCTTCTTTCTGTTAATTACAGTCCATTAAACCGGACAGTTAATTTCCATACATAAAATATGCGGAACAGGCTCCTTCATTAGATACCATGCAGGCTCCTACCGGATGCTGCGGGGTACAGACTTTTCCAAATACCCTGCAGTCCGACGGTTTGCATTTTCCCTGAAGCACATCGCCACAGCGACAGGCCGGATTTGGTTTGCCTTTGATCGGCGGCACCGCATATTTTTTTCTGGCATCAAAAGCTTCCCATTCTTTCCGGAGCACCAGGCCGGATCCCGGGATCACACCCAGTCCACGCCATTCGGAATCGCAGGGTTCCATCAGTTCCTCGATCAGTGTCTGTGCCTCCGGGCTTCCTTCGCTTTTTACCACGCGCGGATAACAGTTTACAAAGAACGGCTTTCCCTCCTGGAAACGTACCAGTGCAACTGCCAGTGCGGTAAGCAGCTCCTTCGCTGTAAATCCTGCCACCACACCACTGACACCTTCCTCTGCCAGATGTTCACAGAGCGCCGTTCCTGTGATGGCATTGACATGGCCAGGGTAAAGGAACACATCCGCGCTGCCTTTTAATGCCTGATAAGCCTGCGGCATGGTCTTGTTCGCCACGAGAAGGGAATAGTTTAAAAGGCCGTCCTCTCTGGCTTTTTTTACAGAAAGGCATCCTGCAGGTGTGGTGGTCTCAAAACCAACGGAAAGGAATACCACCTGTTCCTCCGGATGTTCTTTCGCATATTTTTCCGCATCTGCCGGTGAATAGACGATGCGTATCCTGGCACCTTCTGCCCTGGCATCTGCAAGGCTTTTCTTTGTCCCTGGTACACGGACAAGATCACCGAAGGTACAGATAGTCGCCTGTTTTTCCAGAGCAAGATAAACGGCCTCGTCAATAAAGCCTACCGGTGTTACACAGACCGGGCAGCCCGGGCCTGAAATCAGCTCCACCTGCGGTGGCAGAAGCTTGCGGATCCCCAGACGGAAAATCTCGTGAGTATGGGTTCCGCAGACTTCCATGATCCGCACCGGCGGCCCCTGATATCCTTCTATGATCTCTCTTGCTGTTTTTTTCTTCTCTTCCATCACAGCAGTTCCTCCATCAGCTGGTCTGTCTCTTCCTCGTCATCGTCAGTGATCTTTGCAATGGCAACACCAGCATGTACCATCACATAATCTCCCGGCTCCAGATCTCCCAGAAGCTGGGCGGAAACTTCTCTCTTTGCGCCGCCTGCGTCTACCACTGCGGTTCCGTCACTGATCTTTACTACTTTTGCTGATAATCCTACACACATACTCTATTTCCTCCTGTTCACATAAGCCATTCCATACGCCGCCTGTCCAAGTGCGATTCCTCCGTCATTTGGCGGGATCAGGCTGTGTTTCAGAACTTCAAAACCTCTTTCTGCAAGTCCGTCATCTACCAGTTCCAGAAGCAGCCGGTTCTGGAATACGCCACCGCTTAATGCCACTTTTTTAATTCCGGTCTCCTGCTCTGCTGCCTCACAGGCTGCAAGGATCTGTTCTGCCAGTGCCCGATGGAATTCATAAGCCAGCTTCCCGGAATCTTCCCCTGCCAGTTTTTCCTGAACCAGATGTGCAACGATGTCACCTGTATTTAAAACAAATTTCCGTTCCTCTGTGGATGATGCTGAGGTGCCTGGATTTTCCGGAATATCTTTTTTTTCTGTCATCCACATTTTCAGGCTTTTCACTCTTATATCCACATTTTTCTTCTGTATCTCCTGCGCTCTCCACGCTTCCGCCGCAAACTCCAGCGCTGTGGAAGCTTCCCCCTCAAACGTGGACGCTCTCCGGATCCCCAAGATCGCGCTGACTCCGTCAAAGAGCCTTCCTGCACTGGTGGAAGTCACTGCATTGAGCTTTCTCTGTGCCATCGTCACCAGTACTTTTGCTTCCTGCTCTGTGCAAAGTCCCAGTTTTTGGACAGTATCAAGAGTTTTCTCCATATTTCCTGTATTCTGCCAGATCAGGGAAACTGCGATCCGCCAGCCTTCTTTTGCGGAAACATCTCCTCCCACCTGCACAAAAGGTTCGATACTTCCAATCCTTGTAAATCCCTGATAATCTGCGATCAGGATCTCACCGCCCCAGATCGTCCCGTCTGTTCCATATCCGGTTCCGTCAAAGGAAACACCGATCACTTTTTCCTCGCAGTCATTTTCTGCCATGCAGGATAAAATATGTGCGTAATGATGCTGCACTTTCAGAACGGGAAGCCCCAGTTCCTGGGCCACCACTGTGGAATTATATTTTGGATGAAGGTCACAGACCACCACTTCCGGCTGTACTTCCAGAAGTGTTTCCAGCCGGCCTATGGTTTCCTTCAGGGCTTTTACCGTTCGAAGATCCTCCAGATCACCCACATAAGGGGACGGATAAAAACGGTTATCCACACCAATGCAGAATGTATTCTTAAGCTCTCCACCTGCCGCGATCACCTGTCCCTTCCAGGGTGTGGAAACCATAAACGGAAGAGGTGCATATCCACGGGAGCGCCGGATCATATATGGCTCTCCCTTATAAAAATCCATCACCGAATCATCGGCCCGGATGCGGATCTTCCTGTCATGGGAAAGAATGCAGTCACATAAATAAGAAAGTTCTTCCACAGCTTCATGATCGTCTCTGCAGATCGGTGCGCCGGATGTGTTTCCACTGGTCATCACCAGAAGCTTCGGCATCTCAATTCCATCGTCATAATGAAAAAGAAGAAGCTGCACCGGTGCGTAGGGAAGCATCACACCGACTTTTGGATTCCCGGGAGCGATACTCTCACAGAGTTCCGCTGGTTTTCCGCATTCTGCCTCTGATCTGCCCTGGTCTTTCCCGATGTTCTTTCCATATTTTATGAGTTTCGCATCTGTTTTCTGTCCACAGGACATCTCAGTAAGCTTATCCAGCAGCAGGATCGGTTTCTGATGCCCGGTAAGGATCTTCTCCTGCTCCTCACTGACCTGACAGACTTCTTTCACGGTTTCCAGATCCTGTGCCATCACCGCAAAAGGCTTCACCGGACGCCGTTTCAGTTTCCGGAGCCGCTGTACGGCCTCCTCACTGGTGGCATTACAACAGAGATGAAAACCACCGATTCCCTTGATGGCCACTATCCCGCCGGAAGCAATGGTCTTCCTCGTATAAGTGATCGCCTCCCGGCCACGTTCCTCTCTTCCAATGAGATAGACCTCCGGCCCGCAGTCATTGCAGCACACCGGCTGGGCGTCATAACGTCTGGTGTCCGGATTATGGTACTCATCCGCACAGGACGGACACATGGGAAATTCTTTCATGCTGGTACGCTCCCGGTCATAGGGAAGGGAATCGAGGATCGTCAGCCTCGGGCCACAACAGGTACAGTTGATAAACGGATGCAGATACCGCCTGTTTTTCGGATCAAACATCTCTTCCTTACATTCGTCGCAGATGGCAATATCCGGAGAAACAAAGATCTCACCCTTTGTCTTCTCGCTTTCAATGATATCAAACTGCGTAAATTCCTCCGGCTCCTCCACCGGTTCCACCAGAAGCTTCAGGATGGCCGCACGCTTCGGCGGCCTGTTCTCGATATCTCCGATAAAACCGTCCACATCCTGCTGCCTGCCCTGGGCAAAAATCTCCACATAGGGTCCTTTATTGGACACACTGCCACGGATTCCCCTTGCCATGGCATGACGGCTGACCGTAGGGCGGAAGCCCACACCCTGGACGATTCCGTAAACACGGATCATTTTTGTAATTTCGCACTCCATATGTTCTCCATTCCCTGTAACCAGCTCCCCTGATCCGGTTACAGTATGTATGTAACTTTATGCCCTGCTCTTAAGTCTACCTGCACTTTCCGGATACCGCAAAATGCACCGCATCCACAAACACACCGGAAAACGTCTTTGCCATCCGCTTCATACAGGGATCTGCAAAGATCACATCATATCTGCCTTTTTCCACCAGATCCATGTAATCTTCCTCATCTTTCAATGGCACATCCCCCTCTTCCAGGAGATCTTTTTCCATGGAAAACCAGCTTGCCACTGTGATCTCTCCATCTGCGCCACGTTTCTGAAGTTCCTCTCTTATGGAACCGGCCATTACCTGCTGCTGCACGATGAGAATTTTTTTCCCTGCATACTCCATATCCGGCACCAGTTCCTCCACCAGCGGATATCCCACCTCATAAGGCGTTCCGAAAGTTTTCTCAAGATATCTGGCACATTCCAGTGCCGCTGGAGAAACCACGATATTTTTTTCCACAGAGGAGGCTTTTTTTACTTCATCAAGCCCATCTCCCATTCCGTAGCAGACTGCCTGGTGCCCCTGAGACTTAAATTTTTCCCGGAGCTTATCTGCCGCCTTCAGGTCACTGACATCCTGTGGCGTCATTCCAAGGATGCCCACCCTGCCCGTCTCCACCGGCAGTTTTTCCCGGGCAAAAACTTTAAAAAGTTCCAGATAAGCCTTCCGTTCTCCCCCGTCATAAAGCTCCATTCCATCGGTATTTACCGCAAGTACCGGAAGGTCTGTTTTTTTCTCGCACATCCGCTTCAGTGCCTGATAATCCGTTCCGATCACGGCGGGCACCGGCGTTCCGATCACTGCCGCAAAGCCTGCCTCCACCTTTTCTGCCGCATCCACAAGTTTGGCAACCAGGCGGTCATCCCGTCCCAGGATGGCATCCATGTCCCGAAGTCCCGCACTGAACACGGCACTTTTGCGCTCAAACCATCTTGGCTCATCAAAGCCGCAGACATTTCCCGTACAGCCTCCGGCATCACAGATCACGATGATCCCGCCCAGCTCATACAGAACCGACACTGCTCCTGACTGATCCGGGGCAAAGGGTGTCAGATATTTCCGAAGTCCTCTCATGCTCTCTCCCCCTTCCTCTTATCCTGCTCCGCCGCAGTCTCAAGGAGTGCCTCAAATAATCTACGTACCCCTGCATACCCATAAGGCTGACGGTCCTGATTCCAGACTACATTAGGCTGATCCGGATGATAATATCCCGCATCCTTACCAATCGTAAGATTTACGCCACTCTCTGCTGGATCATAATACAGCATGGTAGGTTCCATATTGGAAAAAATCTTCGTGCCCGGGCTCAACTTAGCCAAATGTCGTATGTATACAAAATTCTCAGCTGTAATAGTTCCATAGATCTCCGGCACCTGAAATCCATAGCGCACCAGCGCAAGTGCCAGCTCAAAAGGATCTCCGTTCATGCACTCCCCTACTGCAAAGGAGGCATCCGGACAGACTTTTCGGAACTGTTCCACCGCCCTGGAAGCCTCATCCTTATACTGCTCCTGGTCAAAAGCCACCCCAAGGACCTGTCCCAGAGCCCGATACTGATTTTCGATCTTATCCATCTGATAGAGCCTTCGAAGCTCAATAAACGGGATCTTCAGCCGGTTATGAAAATCCTCTGCCGCAAACCTTGCTTCCGGATGAAGCACCAGATTGAAATTAGCCTGGGACATGGTCCGGTATTCCTCATAATCCTTACATCTGGAAATCTCATGGATGGTTTTTACACCAGCCTGATGTAGCAGATCATAAAGCTCACAGTCATCCACCAGCGGCGAAAAAAATCCCAGGAGATTGACCACATTTCCTTTTTTCTTCTGTGGTTCCAGAAGAGAATATAAGGACTGGCGCACATGGACCATGGGCGGCTTCCTGCCCTCACGTGTCAGCGCATACATGTAACAGGGACGCACCGGAATGTCCACTTTTTCCTCTGCTTTCCGACAGACACGTTCCATATCCGTTCCCAGAAGCGCATCCACACAGGTGATGCAGATCATCACCACCGACGGCTTCTTCTCACAGCAGTCGCAGATCTCTTTTACCGCTTTGGGGATCTTTTTCAGATGACGGCCTGTGACAATATCTGTCTCGTCCATCATCAGGTAAAAAAAACGGTCATTATACTCCGGCATGGAACTGATAAGAGAAGTATTTCTTCCACAGCATCCGGGCGCCACGATCAGCATAATGGAATCCGGCACTGCAAGCCCCGCACGTTTTACCCCGAAGCCTTCCGCTCCCGGAGAATTAAATGCCAGCGTTGCCGGAGAACTGTAGATCAGATGTTTCCCGGAGATCATCTGCGGCGGGATCGCTTCCGGTCCAAGCCGTTCCAGTTCTTCTGCTGTTGCAAAATATGCTTTCTTTTTCATACGTCCTCCTTCTCCTGCACAGTCCCTTCACTCTCCAGCAGCTTCCGCGCCAGCGCAAAAAATTTCTCACTGATCTCAGAATTCTCATCACCCTCGATCACCGTTTTTCCCTGGTCTTCCCAGCGGATGATCTCATCACTCCTGGGAATCTCACCAACAATAGGAATATTACTTTTTTCTGCAAAAGCCTGCACCTTCTCGGTCTCATTCTCCACATTCCTGTGGTTCAGCACGATTCCAAAGATCCTCGCATAGCTGCGGTCCTCAAAATTCCGAACAGCACTGGAAATATTGTTGGCTGCATAGAGTGCCATCTTCTCCCCGGATGTGACAATGAGGACTTTTTCCGCATAGCCCTCCCGGATCGGCGCCGCAAAACCACCGCACACCACATCTCCAAGCACATCGTAAAGTACCACATCCGGCTTCCAGGTCTCAAAAAGCTTCAGATCCTCCAAAAGCTGAAACGTTGCGATAATTCCTCTTCCCGCACAGCCAAGTCCCGGTGTGGGACCTCCGGTCTCAATACAGAGAACGCCGCCAAAACCCTCTTTCGATATATCTTCCAGTTTCTCCGGTTCCTCATCTTCTTCCCTCATATAATTCATCACCGGCCGGAGAGGTTCTCCACCAAGAAGATTGATGGTGGAATCCGCTTTTGGATCGCACCCGATTTGGATCACTCTTTTTCCCATGGCCGCAAACGCCGCCGCCAGGTTGGAAGTCACTGTAGACTTTCCGATACCGCCCTTTCCATATACTGCTACCTTCAGCATAAAATCCTCCCTTACTGAATGCGCCTGCTCCTGCAGGCATTTTACATAAAAAAAGCTCCTTCACCACACAAGGTGAAAGAGTCCCGTATTCCGCTCACAAAGCAGCTAAAGCCACGCTAAATGAACAACAATTCCCGCTCGGATCATACCTTGCTGTCAAAGTCTGTTACCTCTCTATTTGGCTTTCATGACACATCATTCGGATAGAAAGAAAATTTGTAATAATATTTTTCATTCCGTCTGATTTTTCTGTTTTTATTATACAATAGCAGCTATTAGTGAGTCAATTGCAACTCTGACTTCTTACACAAAAAAAGACTTCTTATCGAAATATTTTTAAGCATTTCGACGAGAAGTCTTTTCTCTGCTCTGCCGGATGGGAAGCTCCGGCAAACGTATTATTCTGATGGATCCTTACTGAATAGAAACTACGTGATATCCACGATCTTCAACAACTTTTTTCAGTTCTTCGTTGGAAATCTCTCTGTCATAGGAAACCACTGCCTCACCTTTTTTCAGGCTGACTTTGGCTGCCGCTCCGTCAATACGGTTGATGGCTCTAGTGACGCTGGCTACACAGTTCTCACAGTGCATTCCTGTGATCTTCATAGTTTTCTCACCAAGCTTCGTTCCGTCCAGTTTCTTCTTCGGGATTTCCGGTTTGCTGCCGCCTCCACAGCAGGCACCCTCACCTTTCAGATGTTTATATGCGCCTTTTCCGGCAAACAACATAATGATGATAACAACGATGACAACGATTGCATTTGCCATAATGATCTACCTCCTGGTTACTTCTGCATTCCGCTGCAGCCTGAGCATCCGGAGCAATGACCGGAGCATCCGCCGCCACAGCCGTTGGTACGTGTATTACCGGCACAGCCAACACAGCTGAGCCCCTGTTTCTTTCTTGAATAAAGATAACTGATCACAAATATACCATATGCGATCACAAGCGCCAGTACAATAATATCCGCTACTATACTCATATCTGTCACCCTTTCTTTCGCTGCACAGCAGTTAAGACGCTGTCAGCTTCTGATGAATAATTTTGTAAAAAATTCCTATGTTTCTTCAGGCTTATTATAACACAGAAGACCAGGTATTTACATACCCGGCCTCCTTATGTTTCTTATCATTTCCGCTGTTTTCACAGCATCATTTCAAAGTTATCATATGTACCGGATCTTAACTGTATGACCGGTTTACGATTACTCTGCTGCCTGAACAGATCTCTTTGTAACATCGTTCTGGTTCTTGTACGGATCTGGTCTGAACAGAAGGAAGAGAATGATTGCCACAAGGATCAGAGCAACGATCGTTCCAATTCCGAAGGATCCGGCACCTGTAACAACAAGACCAATCTGGTATACACAAAGTGTTACAACATAAGCAAAGATGTTCTGGAAGAGAATTGCAAACCAGAACCATTTTCTGGACTGCATCTCATGTGCCATTGTAGAAATAGCTGCAAGACACGGAGAGTCAAGCAGGTTGAACAGCAGGAAGGAGAATGCTGCTACTGCTGACGGGAACCATGCTTTGATCGCTGCACCAACGATCATGGTATCTTCTGCATCATCACCAGCTACGTTTGCAAGAACACCCATTGTACTAACGATGGACTCTTTTGCGGAGAATCCGGAGATGGATGCTGCAACCGGCTGCCATTTACCGAATCCAAGAGGAGCAAAGATCGGAGCAAGGATACCACCAAGGATAGCCATGATACTGTCGTTGCTGTCCTCAACAAATCCGATTCCGCTTCCTGTGCTGCCAATGCTGGAAAGAACCCACATGATAACAGTTGCAAGGAAAAGAATTGTTCCGGCTTTGATGATGAAGCCTTTCAGTCTCTCCCAAACGTGAAGCAGAACTGTCTTTGCAGACGGAATATGGTACTGTGGAAGCTCCATTACAAACGGAGCAGGTTTACCGGAGAACGGTTTTGTTTTCTTCAGGATGATGGCAGATACAAGAACTGCTACAACACCGATGAAGTACATCAGTGGTGTGATGAAACCAGCTGCTACATAGTCACCAGTTACATATGCTGTCATGATACCACCCATAAGAGCGATAACAGGAAGCTTAGCACCACAAGGAATAAATGTTGCTGTCATGATTGTTAATCGACGGTCGTTATCAGCCTCGATTGTTTTGGAAGCCATGATTCCAGGGATTCCACAACCAGAGGAGATAAGGAGCGGGATAAAGCTCTTTCCGGAAAGTCCGAAATGACGGAATACACGGTCCATGACGAATGCGATACGAACCATGTAACCGCAGTCCTCAAGGATGGACAGGAACAGGAACAGGATCGCCATCTGCGGAACGAATCCAAGTACTGCACCAAGACCACCGATGATACCATCAGATACAAGGCTTACCAGCCAGTCAGCAACGCCGACACCGCTGAGGCCATCAGCTACAACACCCTGGATAGTTCCGACGAAGCTGTCATTTGTCCAGTCTGTTACCATGGTACCAACTGTTGTTACAGATACATAATAAACGATGAACATGGTAAGGATAAAGATCGGAAGACCGAGGATACGGTTTGTTACGATACGGTCGATCTTATCGGAAACAGTCATCTTATTTCCGCTTCTCTTAACGTTTGCGGAAACAACTTTCTGGATGTACTGATATCTTCCATCTGTTACGATACTCTCTGTATCATCATCTTCTGCCTTCTCAAGGTTGGAAGCGATCTCCTCGATCTTGGACTGAGCAGAAGCCGGAAGGTTAAGACCTTCTTTTACCTTGCTGTCTCTCTCGAGAAGTTTTACTGCATACCATCTCTTGTTCTCCTCAGAGATGTTTGCAGGAACAAGGCTCTCGATCTCGTTTACAGCTTTCTCAACTGCCTTCGGGAACTCCATCTGTTTGGATGGTACTCTGTGCTGGTTTGCACATTTGATTGCCTCATCAACAACCTCTTTAAGTCCTGTTCCCTTAAGGGCGGATGTCTCAACGATCGGGCATCCAAGTGCGGAGCTTAAACCTTTTACATTGATGTGGATGTTGTTCTTCTTCAGAAGATCCACCATGTTAAGAGCGATAACAACCGGGATACCGATCTCAAGAAGCTGTGTTGCAAGATACAGGTTTCTCTCGATGTTTGTTGCATCCACAAGGTCGATAATCACATCCGGTTTTTCTTTCAGAAGGTAATCACGGCTGACAACCTCCTCAAGTGTATACGGGGAAAGTGAATAGATACCTGGAAGGTCTGTTACAGTTACATCCTTCTGGTTTTTCAGTTTACCCTCTTTTTTCTCTACAGTAACACCTGGCCAGTTACCAACGTACTGATTAGCGCCTGTAAGAGCGTTGAACATTGTAGTCTTACCACAGTTCGGGTTTCCGGCAAGAGCTATTGTTACAGACATTTTTCATCCTCCTTTTTTCAGATCAGAGCCTTATGCTCTGTCATTTTTTCGAAGTTTATTTCTGCTTTACTTCCACACATGCTGCGTCATGCTTACGCAGGGAAAGCTCATAACCTCTGATGGTGATCTCAACCGGATCTCCAAGAGGAGCTACCTTGCGGATATAAACCTCGCTGCCTTTTGTGATTCCCATGTCCATGATACGGCGCTTGTAAGCCGGGTCGCCGGTGATCTTGGAAACAACTACTGTAGAACCTACTTCTGCATCACGTAAAGTCATTTCTCTTTTCCTCCCTGTTTATATTCCAAATCCATATGATGATCTTCATCCGCATCTGCTTCCAAAGACCATAAAAACTGCTCATCTCCCGGAGCAGTTACAGTAAAACAGGCCCTTACGGTCTGTCTGCTGTTCATTTCAGTGAACGTAAATCATCCTTCATAAAGAACCTTACGTCCATAATCTATCCTCAACTGCACTTCACACAGTCTTGGGCAAATTCACTAGCGGTCACTGCCGCACAATCCGGTTACACCATAATGTGTCTGGCCATTTCCTTATTGACTGCTACTCTGGAATCCTTGATGTTTACGATCAGGTTACCGTCAAATTGGGAAACGACTGTCACTTCCGCATTCTCAACAAAACCAAGGCCTGCAAGAAATCTTCTTGTGTCTTCTGCTCCGGAAATACGCTTAATTGTGCCAGTATCACCTGACTGCAAAAATAAAATCGGCTGCATAGAAGTTCCTCCGTTTCTTCCTATTAATTAACTTCGTCTAATTAGTTAATTCTAACTCATAGGTTAGTGTATACTAAGTTTTTTCGAATGTCAATCCCCAAAATGAAAAAAGTTAATCAAGATTAAATTTTTTATAAAAAAAGCATAAAAAGAATTCCTGTATTTTGAGATATTTCTACCTGCCGGACAGGCACTTCTCTTTTTACAGGAATTCTTTTATAATTTTCTGATATTATCTTTTAATGGATCTGATCATCCAGCAGCTTCAGGATCAGATTTTCTGTCTCATTGATTCCATAACTTGCACTGTTGATACACAGGTCATAGTTATCCGGCTTGCCCCAGTGGGCTCCACCATAGAAGTTATAATACTTTCTGTGCTGGCTGTCCATCTTCTTTAGGAAGCGGACCGCCTGCTTCATATTCATCTTTCTTACATCCATGACATGCTGGACACGGATGGCAAAAGGCGCCGTGATAAACAGGCTGATATGTGGAATGTGATTGTTCTTCAGGATCGCATCCGCACATCGTCCCATGATGATGCAGTCCTCTTTTGATGCCAGGTCACAGATCAGGTCACTCATGTTAAAGAATACCGCATCCTGTTTCGGAAGACCGTGATAACGGTTAAATTCCCGGAACCAGCCCTTGGGGTCAAATTTATGCTTCTTCTCATATTTATTGAAGTCTGCAAAATATTCCGCATCGTTGACTGCACCTTTTTCCGCCTCAAGACGTCTTAATACCTGGTCAAAGATCTCCACATCATAATAGTTGATTCGAAGTTTATCTGCCAGACCGAAACCGATATCATTGCCGGCGCTTCCCTGTGTACGGCTGATACAGATGACCAGATGATCGTCCTCGGAAATTTTTTCCCTGCGCTTGATCATATGATTCAGCGCCACACGTTCCTTATCCATGATATCCGTAGCAACAAAGGTCTCCGGCAGCGTAAGGATCTCCTGAAAGATCTCATCATATTTCTTCATCAGACGGCTTTTTTCGTCTTTATCCTTGATGGTTCTGGCCATGTTACTGATCAGGGCCATCTCGCTTCGAAGAAGATGCCCGTCCGGTTTGGTATACATCAGGGCACTTAAGTTACGGATGGTACCTTCTCTGTCACCGGTAAAGGTACGTCCAAGGGAAGATCCTACGCTTTTATAAACCTCGCCATCCAGTTCATAAAGTCTGGTAGCAAGTTCTCTGCATTTCTCTCGAATGTTATTATCCTGCATATTGATCCTCCTCCCTTATAAAAAGAATACCAGCATATCGATGATGAACACCGGTACCAGGAAACAAATGGACCATCCCATGTATCCAAAGAAGGACGGCATGTTGATACCATTTTCGTCAGAAAGTGTCTTGACCATAAAGTTCGGAGCATTGCCGATATATGTATTGGCACCCATAAATACGGCACCACAGGAAATCGCGGAAAGAAGTTTTACAGGAACCGTTCCCAGTGTGGTTGCGATTCCACTTGTAAATCCAAGGGTTCCCGCTGTAGTCAGAAATACCAGATAGGTCGGTGTATTATCCAGGAAACTGGACAGTGCTCCTGTCGCCCAGAACATCTGGTACGGCTCGGTAATTCCAAGATTCGGTCCCACTGCTTTCAGAAGCATCAGGGCAGGCTGCATGGTGATAAAGATTCCGATAAAAAGTACCGCAACTTCTTTGATCGCACCCCAGGTAAAATGGTTTCGCACACGGATCTTTTTGTCCGTTGTCTTAAAGGACAGAAATGCTGCTGCCAGGATCAGGATGATCTCAATGATTGACGGGAAGCTTAATGTAACCTCACCGAAAATATGGATTCCTCTTACATTGCCTGCTGCATCCTGAAATGCCGGCATACTCGGAAGCATACCACTTAAGATAACGCCTACAACGATCATTACAAGGAAAATGATGTTGTGAAGTCCATCGATCTTGAACTCTGTTCCCGGTTTGCTGATGTCCGGTTTACGTCCCTCTGCGATATCTCTCTTGTAAGAGCGCATGTCCAGATGATAGAACACAAACAGAAGGATCACCATATTAAAGAGCAGTACCGGAAGAAGGTGCAGGCTCCAGAAGAAAGGAACTCCCCGCATGAATCCCATCAGAAGGGGCGGGTCACCGATCGGTGTCAGGCAGCCACCCATGTTTGACACCATAAAAATGAAAAAGATCATAATGTGGCCTTTTCTCTTTCTCCAGGAATTCATTTTGATCACCGGACGCACCATCAGCATACTGGCTCCGGTGGTTCCAATACAGCTGGAAAGCAGAGTTCCCAGTGCAAGAAGTCCTACATTTACTCTTGGCGAACCCGCAAAATCGCCCTCAACCGTAATGTTACCGGATACACAGAACAATCCGAATAACAGGATGATAAATGTAAGATAGTCATTAATTACGCACTCAAGTACTGTTTCCGCAGTTTTTCCGGCGCCGTATACAAATAAGAACGGAATAACCATAAGAACGATCCAGAACGCAACCACGATCGGCTGATGTGACTCCCACCACTCACCTTTTACCAGCGGCATCACTGCAACACACAGAAGAAGGCCCGCAAAAGGAATACAAAGCCACACCGGCACGCTTGATACTGTCTCACCGTTTCCAGCCGCCCATACACCCACAGGGCATGACAGGATTACTGTCAGAAAAGTACACATGACGGTTAATAATTTTTTCAAAATATTCACCCCTCACATAAATTTTTTAACCAGTGAAATTATAACATATGGCGTTTTAAAATCAACTGTGTGGATGTGCAATTTATACTCAGATCTGCTCATTTTTTTGTGCATTTTGTTGGTGTGTCGTGACGACTTTTGTTTATTTTTTAACACACAACCAGATTTTTGAATACTGTTTGATATGTCTGTTATATATTATATATATATTGATGCTGTGATGTGTTTACGTTTCGGCAGGCATGACTCCTCATATCCAAAATCCTGTTTTTACTGCAGGACACCATTTTCTGTGGAACAAAAAAACAGCAGTATCTTTCCCTGGCCGGTTATCTGCCAACCAAAAAATACTGCTGTCCTGTATCAGGATTTCCCTGAACTATGATCTTTCGTTTTTCTGCTCCTGAAGCCTGCTTTGGGCTTCCCTCGCCAGAAGATCTCTGTTATTTATTCCATGCACTCGTCAAGGATCTCGGCCATTTTGTCAATATCCTCTTTTGTGATCACAAGGGGAGGAACAAGACGGAGAACGTCGCTTCCTGCTGAGATCACGAGGAGACCTTTTGCAAGAGCTTTTTTCACAACATCTCCTACCGGGCGTCCTTTGATCACGATACCCTGCATGAAGCCTTTGCCTCTTCTTACTTCCGCACATTCATGTTTTGCAACCAGTTCGTCCAGTTTTTCCTCCAGATACGGGGTCAGGCCCTGTACATGAGAAAGGATCTGGTCTTTTTCGAAGATATCAAATACCTTGCTGACCGCCGCGCATACAAACGGATTTCCACCGTAAGTGGTTCCATGATCGCCTGGCTTCAGGGATGCTGCCGCTGCTTTCTTATTCAGAACAAAAGCACCTACCGGAACACCGCAGCCAAGAGCTTTGGCACAGGTCATGATATCCGGCTGTACGCCGTATGCCTGCCATGCGAAATAATGTCCTGTACGTCCCATACCACACTGGATCTCGTCCAGGATCAGGATGATATCTTTCTCATCACAGAGCTTACGCAAGCCTTCCAGGAACTCTTTGGTAGCCGGGTAAATACCTCCCTCGCCCTGTACAGTCTCGGCGATGATGGCACAGGTCTTGTCTGTAACCTGAGCTTTTACGCTCTCAAGGTCATTGAAATCCGCAAATTTTACGCCACCCATCAAAGGCTCAAAAGGCTCTCTGTAGTGTGCAGTACCTGTCACGGAAAGTGCACCGATGCTGCGGCCGTGGAAAGAATGGTTCATGGCAATGATCTCATGATCTGCATGGCCATCTCTCTCGTAGGCATATTTCTTGGCAGCTTTCAGAGCACCCTCGATAGCCTCTGTACCACTGTTTGTGAAGAATGCTTTTTCCATATGACTTGCCTGTACAAGTTTGGCACCTGCATCAATGATCGGCTCATTGTAATACAGGTTGGAAATGTGCATCAGTTTGTCGATCTGGGCTTTCAATGCTTCGTCATAGCCCGGGTAATGATACCCCAGTGCATTTACAGCGATACCTGCTGCAAAATCCAGATATTCCTTTCCTTCGGAATCATAGAGGTGGCAGCCCTCGCCTTTTTCAAAAACTACCGGAAAACGGTTATATGTATGAAGAATACTGGCTTCTGATTCTTCCATCAGTTCATTCATGCTCATTGTAATATTTCTCCCCATCATCTTTTAAAATTGCGGTACCAATACCTTTGTTTGTAAAGATCTCAAGCAGTAAGCTGTGCGGGATCCTTCCATCAAGGATATGGACTCTGTTTACACCATGCTCGATGGCATCGATGCAGTTTTTCAGTTTCGGGATCATTCCGCCGCCGACAGTACCATCGGAGATCAGGTTCTCAGCCTCATCTACACGAAGTTCGGAGATCAGAGTGGACGGATCGGAAGCGTCTCTGTATACACCTTCAATATCGGAAAGGAAGGCAAGTTTCTCTGCATTGACCGCCTCTGCAATAGCGCAGGCTGCATCATCTGCGTTAATGTTGTAGGAATCAAAATTCTCGTCAAAACCGATTGGGAATACGATCGGAAGGAAGTCTCTTTCCAGAAGGTCCTGGAGGATCTTTGGATTGACTTTTGTGACTTCACCTACGTAGCCGATGTCCTCGCCTTTGGAAAGTTTCTTTTTGCACTGGAGAAGACCACCGTCTTTACCGCTGACACCTACAGCCTGAACGCCGAGAGATTCTACTAAAGTAACAAGTTCTTTGTTGACTTTTGCGAGAACCATCTCTGCGATCTCCATGGTGTCTTTGTCTGTTACACGGAGACCGTTTACGAAACGAGGCTCCATGCCAACTTTGCCCACCCAGCGGCTGATTTCCTTGCCGCCGCCATGGACGATGATCGGTTTGAAGCCAACCAGCTTCAGGAGGACTGCGTCCTTGATGACGTTACGTTTTAATTCTTCATCAAGCATAGCGCTTCCGCCGTATTTGATGACTACAATTTTGCGGTTAAACCGCTGAATGTATGGCAGGGCTTCTATGAGAACCTCTGCTTTGTCAAGATATTTCTGATTCACCATATGGGTATCTCCTTTTTTTGAAAAATGATATGGGTTGAAAAAGGTTTTTTTGTTGTATGTTGGACGTTTTTTCTTTATAAATTATAGTTTTGTCTCAGCTGATAGCTGTGGGATTTGCGAGGAGGGGAAGCACTCGGAGTTCCGAAGGCCGTTTCCCCTCCTCGCGCTCCTCCCCTCCGGCCACGGAGAACGGGCTGTTGCCCGCACCGCGGGCAAAGCGCCTGCTGCGGATAGGCTGCCGCAGGCAGCCACCTCCGACGCGCTTTCGCCGAAGGCGAACAGCCCGTCAGTCTGCCTTTGGCGACTGACGTTTAACATGGCTCAACTTCCAAGCTCCCGCCCTGAAGTTTCTCATGTTCGTCACTCAGTCTTCGTCAACTAACGTTCAACACACCACAACCAAGCGTGCCCAACGGAGGGGGTTCTTAGGGGGAGCGTGCGGGCTTCGCAACTCCGAGCTCGCTCCCCCTAAGGGTTTTCTCAGCTTACAAACTGAAACAAAATTACATATAAAATCCACCATAAAAAACCGTTCTACAGAGCTCTTACATCAAGAACGATAATCCGCATTGATTTTTACATAATCATAAGTAAGGTCGCATCCCCATGCGGTTGCACTGGCCTCGCCCATCTTCATATCAGCAATGGCTGTCACAGCGTCTTCAGAGAGGATCTTTGTAGCTTCCTCTTCACTGTATCCTGTAGAAACTCCATTTTCAATGATCTTTATTTTTCCTGCTTTGCTCTCAAAGTAGAGATCCACTTTTTCTGGGTCGAACTGGACTCCGGAGTAGCCGAGGGCGCAGAGGATTCTGCCCCAGTTTGCGTCGTGGCCGTAGATGGCTGCTTTTGTTAAGGAAGAGGTTACTACGGATTTACTTAAGGTTACGGCTTCTGCCTTGGTGGCTGCGCCGATGACTTTGACCTCGAAGAGCGCGGTTGCGCCTTCTCCGTCCCCTGCGATCTTTTTGGCGAGGGTTGTGTTTACGTAGTTGAGGGCTTTTTTGAACTCTTCATAATCTGCGTTTTTCTCTGTGATCTTCGGATTGCCGGCCTGACCATTTGCCAGGAGGAGAACCGTGTCGTTTGTGGAGGTGTCTCCGTCAACAGATACCATGTTGTAGGTATCTTTGATGTCCTCGCTGAGTGCTTCCTGAAGAAGTTCCTTGGAGATGTCCACATCACTGGTGATGAATCCAAGCATTGTGCACATATTCGGGTGGATCATTCCGGAACCTTTGCACATACCGCCTACGGTTACGGTTTTTCCGCCGATCTCGATCTCTACAGCTGCCTCTTTCTTCTCGGTGTCGGTTGTCATGATGGCTTTTGCTGCCTCAAGGCCTGCCTCGCGGCTTCCCTCAAGCTTCGGCGCCATGGCTTTTACTCCGTTTGCGATACGGTCGATCGGAAGCTGCATTCCGATGACACCTGTGGATGCTACCAGCACGCTGTCTTCCGGGATTCCAAGGCTTTCGGATGCTGCCTTGGCTGTTTCTCTGCAGTAACCGAATCCTTCCTCACCGGTACATGCGTTGGCGATTCCGCTGTTGCAGATCACGGCTCTTGCGCCCTGATGATTGTATACAATGTCCTGATCCCATCTTACAGGAGCTGCTTTTACCACATTGGTCGTGAATGTTCCTGCAGCCACACAGGGAACTTCACTGAATACCATGGCCATATCGGTACGGCCTTTATATTTGATCTCTGCTGCAGTTGACGCTGCCTCAAAACCTTTTGCGGCTGTAACGCCGCCATCGATGATCTTCATATTCTATGTCTCCTCTCGTCTGAAATCCTCTGTGTTTTACGGGCACATCGGGATCTGTTTCAGTCCTTCGTTCTCGTCGAATCCAAACATCAGGTTCATGTTCTGAACGGCCTGTCCTGCGGCACCTTTTACCAGGTTGTCGATGGCGCCCATCATGATAACTCTCTTAGTTCTCGGATCGATCTTGAAGTTTACATCTACAAAGTTGCTGCCTTCCACGTTTCTTGTCTGCGGGCATACATCTTTGTTCAGCACACGTACAAAGAACTCATCTTTATAATATTTGTCATAGGCCGCTTTTACTTCCTCATAGGTAACATCCTTTGTCAGGGAAGCATATGCAGTTACCAGGATTCCTCTGTTCATCGGAACAAGATGCGGGGTAAAGTTGATCAGCACTTCCTGTCCGCATGCGTATCCAAGCTGGTCCTCAATCTCCGGTGTATGTCTGTGTGTGGCAACGCCGTAAGCTTTAATACTCTCGTTTACCTCACAGTAAAGATTCGGAACTTTAGCTCCTCTTCCTGCTCCGGATGTTCCGGACTTTGCATCAATGATAATAGTGTTCGGATCAATGAGGCCTTCTTTTAACAGCGGATAAATAGACAGTGTGGAGCATGTCGGATAGCATCCCGGGTTGGCGATCAGCCGTGCCTTTTTGATATCCTCACGGTTGATCTCGCAGAGACCGTAAACTGCTTCATCAATAAACTGCGGTGCTTTGTGCTCGATTCCGTACCATTTTTCATATTTCTTCACATCTTTAATACGGAAGTCCGCGCTTAAGTCGATCACCTTACATTTGGAAAGGATTTCTTCATTAATAAGGGATGCACAAAGGCCCTGCGGGGTTGCGGTAAAGATCACGTCCACCTCATCTGCAAGTGCCGCCATATTGTCATCCATACATTTGGCATCCACCAGTTTGAAAAAGTTCTGATAAATATCTGCATACTGCTGATCTATGTAGCTTCGGGAACCAAACCATTTGATCTCAACATCCTTGTGTCCAAGAAGAAGTCTTACGATCTCATTTCCTGCGTACCCTGTCGCACCGATAATTCCTGCTTTAATCATCTTTCACATTCCTCCTCTGCCGTATCTCTTACGGCTTAAGTAAAAAGGCGTTCCTCATATGTCCGCCTTGTCAATGGATAGATTATACATCTTCTCTGCATATTATGCAATAGTCATTTTCTTTGATTTTTCACTGTCTTTTCTGTTTTTCATGTATTTTCTTATAATATTACCCGTTTTTCGATGCATTTTTATGCAAAAAATTTTTCATATTTTTCAAATTATCTCTTGCATATTTATAAAATCTGGTGTATATTAAGCCATGTCGACAGGACAGCCGAAAATTTTGTTTTGTCACGCATGAATATTTATTCACTCTGGTAAAGTTATAAAACAGCATAATTTTTCCAGATAACGTAAAAAAATTCACCGTCCCGGAAATGTCCGGAGCGATACAAAATTTCAAAAAATCCCAGGAGGACATATATTATGAAAGAAAAAGTTGTTTTAGCGTATTCCGGTGGTCTTGATACCACAGCCCTGATCCCGTGGCTGAAAGAAACATTTGATTATGACGTTGTCTGCTGCTGTGTAAACTGCGGACAGGGAAACGAGCTGGACGGTCTTGAAGAGAGAGCAAAAATGTCCGGTGCTTCCAAATTATATATTGAAGATATTGTTGATGAGTTCTGCGATGATTTCATCATGCCATGTGTAGAGGCCGGTGCTGTATATGAGCATTCCTATCTTCTCGGAACTTCCATGGCTCGTCCGGTTATCGCCAAGAAACTGGTTGAGATCGCACGTAAAGAAGGCGCTGTTGCAATCTGCCACGGTGCTACAGGTAAAGGAAATGACCAGATCCGTTTCGAACTTGGTATCAAAGCTCTTGCTCCGGACATCAAAATCATCGCTCCATGGCGTATGACAGATCTGTGGACCATGCAGTCCCGTGAAGATGAGATCGAGTTCTGTAAAGCTCACGGCATCACTCTTCCGTTCGATGCAAGCCACAGCTACAGCCGTGACAGAAACCTCTGGCACATCAGCCACGAGGGACTGGAACTTGAGGATCCTTCCCAGGCTCCGAACTACGATGACATGCTTGTATTAAGCGTAACACCGGAGAAAGCTCCTGATAAAGAAACAGAAGTTACCATGACATTTGAGCAGGGTGTTCCGAAAACTCTCAACGGAAAGGCAATGAAAGTTTCCGAGATCATCACTGAGCTGAACAAACTTGGCGGCGAGAACGGTATCGGTATCGTTGACATCGTTGAGAACCGTGTTGTTGGTATGAAATCCCGTGGTGTTTATGAGACTCCTGGCGGAACAATCCTGATGGCAGCTCATGACCAGCTTGAGGAGCTGATCCTTGACCGTGAGACAATGGAAGCCAAGAAGAAACTGGGCAGCCAGTTTGCACAGGTTGTTTACGAGGGAAAATGGTACACACCACTCCGTGAGGCTATCCAGGCATTTGTTGAATCCACTCAGAAATATGTTACCGGTGAAGTTAAATTCAAACTTTACAAAGGAAACATCATCAAGAATGGTACAACTTCTCCATACAGCCTTTACAATGAGTCCCTTGCTTCCTTCACAACCGGTGATATGTATGACCACCACGACGCTGACGGATTCATCACTCTGTTCGGTCTGCCGCTGAAAGTTCGTGCTATGAAGCTTGCAGAAGTTAAGAACAACCAGAATCAGAACTAATTTTGCCGGACACGGTTCCGACAGATCATAAAAATGCCCCGGGAAGCTATCTGAAGTTCCCCGGGGTCTTTTCTTATATATCGCTTTGACCACATAATACGCGAAAGGATTCTTTTATCATGAACACACAGAAAATGCCTCTGAAAAATTCTCTCTGCCTGCTTCTGGCCGCTACCATCTGGGGAATCGCCTTTGTCGCCCAGAGTGTAGGCATGGAATATGTAGGTCCTTTTACTTTTAACGGCGTCCGTTCCCTGATCGGTGCTGCTGTTCTGGTGCCGGTGATCTTTCTCTTAAACCGCTCCAAAGATACAGCTTCTGCAGCGGCAGATCCCTCAACATCAACAACCACATCTTCTCCATACAAAACCCGCGATCTCTGGATCGGCGGTATCGCCTGCGGCATAGCACTTTTTGCAGCCAGCAACTTCCAGCAGTTCGGCATCAAATATACAACGGTGGGAAAAGCCGGTTTTATCACTGCCTGCTATATTGTCATTGTCCCGATTATCGGACTTTTCCTGAAAAAGAAATGCAGTCCCTTTATCTGGGCAGCCGTTGTCATGGCTCTGATCGGTCTTTATCTTCTCTGCATCACGGATGGTTTTTCCATTGGTCGCGGAGATATTCTGGTGCTGGTGTGTGCGTTTCTTTTTTCTCTGCACATTCTGGTCATTGACTATTTTTCCCCGAAAACGGACGGGGTAAAACTCTCCTGCATCCAGTTTCTGATCTGCGGGATCCTGTCCATGATCCCGGCCCTTATCCTTGAACATCCGCAGATTTCCTCCATCCTCACCGCATGGCTTCCCATCCTATATGCCGGAATCATGTCCTGCGGCGTTGCCTACACTCTGCAGATCGTAGGCCAGAAAAATGTCAATCCAACGGTAGCTTCTCTGATTCTTTCCCTGGAATCCTGTATCTCCGTACTTGCAGGCTGGGTCATCCTTGGACAGAAGCTTTCCGCAAAAGAGCTTCTTGGATGCGTCATCATGTTCGCGGCTATCATCCTGGCACAGCTGCCGGAGAAATCTTCTGCGAAATAGGCAGATAAACAATAAAGTGCATGAAAAGTTATCACGCTTCTCATGCACTTCTTTTTTATCTTTCATTGGCTTTCACTGCCGCCCCGTGTGGATACTGGCCGGTCACTTCATTTACTCCGCTGCTGCTTCGTCTCTCTTAATAAAGTTATTATAATGCGCCTTGATCTTCTCAAAGCTCTCCTGGCTGATATCGTGCTCCATCTTGCAGGCATCTTCCAGTGCAATCTCTGCCGGAACTCCAAGTCCCTCCAGCATCTTGGCAAGTACGGTGTGTCTCTCATAGATCTGGTTGGCGATCTCTGCGCCCTTCTCCAGAAGTGTCACAGTACCGTAACGGTCCATGGCAATATATCCGTCCTCACGGAGAAGCTTCATCGCATGGCTGACACTTGGCTTGGAAACGCCAAGTCTGGTAGCAATATCAATGGAACGAACCCCGCCGCCCTTCTTCGATAAAACCAGAATTGATTCCAGGTAATCCTCTGCTGACTGTCTGATTTCCATATAAAATCCTCCCTACAAAAATTAAACTCTATATAGACCCTCTAAAGGGATCTGAATCGCATTCTCGCCCCTATTTCACAGGTGAATATTAACTTTTAATATACCGCTTAAATGATGTTATGTCAAGTATTTCACACATATTTGTCTTGACATTAAAAATATTTTACCTGATAATAGTATCTGAACAATACATCTGTTCTGTAGCAGCCCGGAACTTTTTTCCAGGGGTGCTATCTTTTTGAACAGTAAAAGAAAGGAGATTTTTTATGCTCAAAACCCTTCTGGCCCAGGTCAGGGAGTTTAAAAAGGCCTCGTTTCTCACGCCTTTTTTCATGATCCTGGAAGTTCTCTTTGAGACTCTGATCCCCCTGGCCATGGCTTCCATCATTGATAAGGGTGTGGAAGCCGGAAATATCGGCCATATCTATCGGATGGGTGGAGTTATGGTAGTTCTTGCCCTGTGCGGACTCTGGTCCGGCGTCATGGGCGGAAAATACGGAGCACTGGCCTCCACAGGCTTTGCCAGAAACCTCCGAAAAGCCATGTACACCAACATCCAGACCTTTTCTTTTTCCAACATCGACAAATACAGCACTGCCGGCCTGATCACCCGTCTTACCACAGATGTGACCAACCTGCAGAATGCCTATCAGATGATCCTGCGTATGTGTACCCGTGCACCGGCCAGCCTGATCTGTGCCATGGTCATGGCATTTCTCATCAACGCCAAACTTGCAAGCATTTATCTGATCGCGGTGATCTTCCTCGGTGCCTGTCTGATCTTTATCATGCGGAAAGCAACGAAATATTTCCAGACTGTGTTCCGCAAATACGATGACCTGAACGCAAGTGTCCAGGAAAATATCGGTGCCGTCCGTGTTGTCAAAGCCTATGTCCGTGAAGACTACGAGATCAGCAAATTTCAGAAAGCCTGTAACAAAGTATACGAAATGTTCTTAAGTGCCGAGAAGATCGTTGTTATGAACATGCCTCTGATGCAGTTTACCGTTTACGCCTGCATCCTTGGAATCAGCTGGCTTGGCGCAAAAATGATCGTGGGCAGCACGCTTACTACCGGTGAGCTTATGAGCCTTCTCACTTACTGCATGAACATTCTCATGAGCCTGATGATGCTCTCCATGGTTTTTGTTATGGTGACCATGAGTATTGCCAGTGCCGAGCGTGTTACGGAAGTCATCAACGATACTGCTGATATCACTGACCCGGAGAACCCGGTAACAAAAGTTCCGGACGGAAGCATCGTCTTCGACCACGTAAACTTCAGTTATAAGAAAGACAGCAAAGAACCGGTCTTAAAAGACATCAACCTTTCCATCCGCTCCGGCGAGACCATCGGAATCATCGGCGGTACCGGAAGTGCCAAATCCAGTCTTGTCAACCTGATCAGCCGTCTTTATGACGTAACGGACGGTTCTGTTCTGGTGGGAGGCATCGATGTCCGCAAATACCACCTGGAATCTCTCAGGAACCAGGTTTCCGTTGTCCTTCAGAAGAATGTCCTCTTCTCAGGAACCATTCTGGAAAATCTCCGCTGGGGTGACAAAAACGCCACGGAAGAAGAATGCCGCCGTGCATGCCAGCTTGCCTGCGCTGATGATTTCATCGAAAAAATGCCGGATAAATACAATACTTTCATTGAACAGGGCGGTTCCAACGTTTCCGGAGGTCAGAAACAGCGTCTCTGTATCGCCCGTGCTCTTCTGAAGAAACCGAAGATACTGATCCTGGACGATTCCACCAGTGCGGTAGATACTGCCACAGACGCAAAAATCCGCCGTGCTTTTGCAGAAGAGATCCCGGATACCACCAAGCTGATCATCGCCCAGCGTGTTTCCAGTATCCAGAATGCAGACCGCATCATCGTTATGGACAACGGCGAGATCAACGGATTTGGTACCCATGAGGAACTTCTTAAGACCAACGCCATTTATCAGGATGTATTCAATTCACAGACCGGCGGTGCCGGTGATTTTGACGAGGGAGGTGATCCGGCTTGAAAAAACAGAACATGAAAGGTCCGGGTGGTCCTGGACCGAAAGGCATGGGAGCGCCGGAACAGCCAGGAAAACTTCTGGGACGCCTTTCCCGTTATATTTTTAAGAACTACAGTATCCATATCGTGATCGTGGTGATCTGCATTTTTGTCAGCGTTCTTGCCAATGTACAGGGAACCATGTTCATGAAAACCCTGATTGACCAGTATATCACGCCTCTTCTTAAGGCAGATACACCGGACTTCGGGCCTTTAACTGCTGCAATCGCACGTGTGGCATGTTTTTACGCCATCGGTGTTATTGCCACCTATACTTATAACCGTATCATGATCAATGTTTCCCAGGGAACTTTACGTAACCTCCGAAACGACATGTTTGCAAAAATGGAAACACTTCCCATCAAATATTTTGATACCCACGCACACGGTGATATCATGTCCATCTACACCAACGACATTGATACCCTGCGCCAGATGATCAGCCAGAGTTTCCCACAGCTGCTTTCCAGTGTGATCACCATTGTCAGTGTTCTTGTAAGTATGCTGATCCTCAACGTTCCGCTTACTTTCGTGACTCTGCTTATGGTTGCCATTATGCTGACTGCCAGCCGGAAACTTGCGGGCCTGAGCGGAAAATATTTCCTGGAACAGCAGACAAACCTTGGTATTGTCAACGGCTATATCGAAGAGATTATGGAAGGACAGAAAGTTGTCAAAGTCTTCTGCCATGAGGACGAAAGCATCCAGAAATTCGATGAGCTGAACGACCAGCTTTTTGCCAGCGCAGACAACGCCAACCGTTTTGCTAACATACTGATGCCTGTAGTTGCCCAGCTTGGAAACGTCAGCTACGTGATCTGTGCCATGGTTGGCGGTATCCTTGCCATCAACGGCATCGGAAACTTCACCCTCGGCGGACTTGCCAGCTTCCTGACTTTCAACAAGAGTTTCAACATGCCCATCAACCAGGTCAGCCAGCAGTTCAACAGTATTGTTATGGCCCTTGCCGGTGCCAAACGTATCTTTGATCTTCTGGATGAGAATTCCGAGGTGGATGAAGGCTACGTTACTCTTGTCAACGCAAAAGAGGAAAACGGCGTTCTCACTGAATCCGAGAAACGTACCGGCCGCTGGGCATGGAAACATTTCCATAAGGCGGAAGGTACCACAGATTATATCGAACTGAAAGGTGACATGGTTCTGGAGGATGTGGATTTTGGTTATAACTCCAACAAGATCGTTCTTCATGACATCAACATGTACGCACAGCCAGGCCAGAAGATCGCTTTTGTAGGATCTACCGGCGCCGGAAAAACAACCATCACCAACCTTCTGAACCGTTTTTACGACATTCAGAAAGGTAAGATCCGTTACGACGGCATCAATATCACCAAGATCAAAAAAGACGATCTCCGCCGTTCCATGGGCATCGTTCTTCAGGATACCAACCTGTTCACGGCAACCGTTATGGAAAACATCCGCTACGGAAAACTGGATGCCACAGACGAAGAGGTGATCGCAGCAGCAAAACTTGCCAACGCCGACGGTTTTATCCGCAGGCTTCCACAGGGTTATAACACCCTTCTCCGTGGAAACGGTGCAAACTTGAGCCAGGGCCAGAGACAGCTTCTCTCCATCGCCCGTGCAGCTGTTGCAGACCCGCCTGTCCTGATCCTGGACGAAGCCACCAGTTCCATTGATACCCGTACCGAAAAGCTGGTACAGGATGGTATGGATAAACTGATGGAAGGCAGGACAACTTTTGTGATTGCCCACAGACTTTCCACCGTACGCAACAGTGACTGTATTATGGTCCTGGAGCAGGGTCGTATTATCGAGCGTGGTTCTCATGAGGAGCTGCTTGCTCAGAAGGGCCGGTATTATCAGCTGTATAATGGCTGATCCTGGCTCACAGTTATTTTCGATCTAAAATATTCAATACCAAAAACATGCAGGGTGTATCTTTTCTGATAGTCCTGCATGTTTTTTTATGCTATAATCTTTGATTGAAATCTATTTTTCCGGAAAGGAGTCTCCGTATTTTTATATATGAAACAAACTGAAGAATATTACTACGGCAAAATGTCGAAAGATAAACAAAACGTGTACCGTGCAATGCTTCACGGGCTTATGGAGCTTTCCGACGAGTTCCTGATCCCGCAGGTACCAACCACCGATGGAAACTGGCTCTATGATGTATTTTTCCAGCTTCGTCTGGATCACCCGGAGATTTTCTGGGCTGTGGGATTTAAATACCGTTATTACAAGGACTCGCCAAATCTGATACTGATCCCTGAATATATCTTCGACAAAAATAAAATCCGGAAGCATCAGAAAGCCCTGGGAGCCCGCGTAGACAAGCTTGTGCGCACCGCCATGAAGTTTTCCGAGTGGGATAAGGAAAAATATGTCCATGACTTCATCTGCGAAAATATCCGCTACGACAAACTGAAAAAGCCATATTCCCACGAGATCATCGGGCCTCTGGGCCATGGTGTCGGTGTCTGCGAGGGAATCGCCAAATCCGTAAAGGTCCTCTGTGATGCCCTTGGTGTATGGTGTATTATCGCCATCTGCGGGAACAATCCGGAAAAAGGGATCAAATACCGTCATACCTGGAACATCGTCCGGATCAACGGACAGTACTATCATCTGGATGCCACTTTCGATAATACTCTGGGCAAAAACGAAGACGGCTCAACCAGTATCCGTTACGATTATTTTAATCTGGATGACAAAAACATCTTCCGTGACCATGAACCACTGATCGCTCCGGCACCTCCCTGCCCGGATGGAAACCACTTTTATTACCGCGAGAAAAAGCTGTCCTTCACCAAATTGGAAGACGTATACAAACGTGCCCTCCAGGCTGCAAAAAAAGGCCGCGAATTCACCTTCCACTGGCGAGGCGGATATCTCACCCGTGAAGTCCTCGCAGACCTTGTAGATCAGATCCAGGCCGCAGGAAAGACACGGGACAAAAAAGCCATCATCACACTCAACTGGCCTCAGGCTGTACTGCGATTTCATTTTGCGGAACAGCAGGCGGAAGGGAAGGTGTTTATTGAGGAAGTGAATGAAGGGGAGAAACTGTAACGTCATTTAAGAAATTCGATAGCGTCAAAATGCCACATATCATTATGCATATGTGGCATTTTTCTGTGAATATAATTCTAAAAATTAAAAGACTTTCCATAAATCAGATTTATAGAAAGCCTCTTGATCACTGCACCGAGTACGGATAAATCCGAACCCTCAACTTCCGCCAGTGTGATAGTCTTAGAACCGTCCTTATAGTTGAAAGTAAGGATTATCTTGTCCTCATAAAGATACACCGCATTTACAAAACTGTCAATCAGTCTTTGCCGCTGTTCCCGCTTTGTCACATCAAATTTGCGGAAACGGTAAATGAAAAATGCAATCTGTTCTCTTGTAAGCAGGGGCTTGTGCATTTCCTCCTGCAAAATGCTGACTTCAAGTTGGCTTTTGGTTTCCTCCAACTCGTCCAGTCTTTGCTTGGTGGACGGGGTAAAAATTCCTGCTTGAATGGCGTTGAGCATATTGTTAATACCTTTTTCCGTTTCTGCAAGCTGCTTTTTCAAAAGGGGCAGATCGGTGCTTTCTTTCTTCTGCAACTCCATCAGCATATCAATCAGCCGTTCCATGACTGCATCATTCATAATTGCTTTCATGGTATAGTTGACAACCAAATCTTCAATCCAGTCTTTCTTGACTGCTTTCTTGTCGCAGAGCTTCTTTTTCTTGGTATTCACACAGCGATAATAACGGTGTACTTTCATCGTATGGCTTGTGCCGCTTTCTCCCACCATAAAGGAGCCGCATTTCCCACAGTACAGCTTCGTTGTCAAAAGGTAATCGTCCTCGGCTTTGTGACGGGCAGGAGCCTTTTTGTTCTTCGCCAGCCGTTTCTGTACCCGTTCAAATAATTCTTTCGGGACAATCGCTAGAATACCGTCCTCTTTGACTACATCACGATAACTGTACTCGCCCATATAGCGGCGGTTTTTCAACAAATGGTTCATAATATTCAGCGTAATTTTCCCGCCACGAATGGAACGCATACCCCGACTGTTCAATAGATTAACAAGCTCCTGCATGGTTGCCCCCTCGCTGTACTTTGTAAACATTTCCAGTACCACCGGGGCAGTCTTGGGGTCGATTTGATAATACTGCTGTTCGTCAATATAATATCCCATCGGAACAGTACCGCCGTTGTATTTACATTTCAGCGCATTGTCGGTCAGTCCCCGGATAACCTTTTCAGAGAGCTCCGCAGAATAGTATTCCGCATATCCCTCCAACATGGCTTCCAGAATAATTCCCTCGCTGCCCTCGGAGATATTTTCCCTTGCGGAAATGACTTTCACACCGTTCTTTTTCAAAAGATTTTTATATCGTGCGCTGTCGTAACGGTTCCGGGCAAAGCGGTCTAATTTCCATACAAGGACAACATCAAATAAGCCTTTTGCGCTGTCTTTAATCATGTGTTGAAATTCGGGGCGGTTATCTGTTTTTGCTGACAATGCCCTGTCAATATAAGTTCCTAAAATTGTAATATCGTTGCGCTCTGCATACTCCTTACATTCCCGCAACTGTCCCTCAATACTTTCTTCTCTCTGATTGTCGGAAGAATAGCGGGCATAGATAACACCTTTCATTTTGCATCTCTCCAATTATTCTTCTTCCGTTTGGTTTTGCGAATTAGCCTTCTCATTGAAAGGCTTTACGATTTCATCTACAACCTCTCTAATAAATTCAACTGGATGAATTAATGCAATTCCACTATTTTCACTTCGTATTTCTACAACTTGCTGGGTTTGACTATTGATTAAATTTTCTCTATACGGAATATACGAATGAACAATTCCAACTAATACAGATTTATTCAACGATTTCGTACCTTCTATTGAAACTATTTCTGGTCTAGTGACAATTGGGCTTCCCGAATTGCCCGGAAAATTCTGTATATCAGCAAGAATATTATAAGACTCTAGTATTTGTGCAGCACTAATTCTAGCAATACACCCCAAACGACAAATAGGTAAATTAGAATTTATATTTACAAGTCCCATAGGAAACCCCAACATATGTATCAGTGTTCCTTCGTCAACCCCTTCGTATCGTAATTCTTCAGATGTCATTGCATGTTTATCAATATCAAATGCTGCAAATTCTATATTGTTATCTGTTATAAATTTCCCATTTAAAGGAAGAACAGCTATATCGACATTTGCATTTGGATGTTCATAATATAATTTTACTCCATTCTCATAAAGTGCTGCATCTACAATATCTAATGTACTATTGTCTCTTTTTTTCAACCGTAGTACAATACTGCATTTATTTGCCAGTACATGCTTGTTAGTGACAAGCATCGGACGTGCGTTTCCTTCTGCATCAAACACTCTAACTATAAAAAATCCTGTACCTGTCCATGAAATACCAGCACCATTACGTACACCGATTGATGTAACAGAATTTATAAAAAATTCCGGAATTATTGCCATAATTATTTCCTCCTATCATTCATCATTTCAAGAAGCGTCTGTTTTAATTTTTCATTCAGCGGAGATTGCGGATCAAAACACATTTCAATAAACTGCTTCATTTCCTCACTCCCCGGCGCAATCTTCGGACGGTGTTCATATAGCTTGCCTTGCGGATTGTCTGTCCGGGCAAGCAGGTAATCCAATGATACATCAAAATAATCCGCATACCTTACAAGCGTTTCCAAAGAGGGAGCCGACTGCCCCTGCTCATAACGATTGATACTGGACTGCTTCACTCCCAAAAGTTCTGCCATCTTTACCTGCGACAGCTTCACACTTTCCCGCAATCTCCGCAGGCGTTCTCCTAATTCTTTCATGGGCTGTAACCTCCTTGTTTCCTCTATGCGTAGTATATCATTTTTAAGGTTTTATTCCAACCCGTATTGAGCATATTTTTGAGGAATATACTCGTAAAGCGGATAAAGAAAACGGGGAGGGTTACAACAAAATAAGCGGTCAATCCGACTGTGGTTTTACAGCAGATTGTGACCGCTTATTTTTCATTTTGGAGGAAGTGTGGCTACACGCTTCCTCTAAAATAGGGTTTCCAAAGGGTACCCCTTTGGCACACGACTTTGCTTGCAAAGTATAGTGTGTTATACGCTCTGTCGGCGTTGCTGCGAAAATGAGGTTGCCAACCGGGAGGGCAAGAGCATTTGAAGCAGCAAGCACAGGGTTGGGTTCATCAGCAGACAGGGCGTATATGAAGGGAGCTTCGCTTATCCTACTCCCATGATTTACAATCGCATTTTTTCATAAGCCCCAATAAGCAAAACTTTCTATGTAAGTTCAATTTTAGTTCTTTTATGTAGAGTATCTTCATACCAAGAAGTTAATATGTTTGAACTAAGTTTTTGCATCTTCTTTATTTCTCTTGAAGCCTTGTAAATATCCGTATCAAGATATGTCTGTGGTAATACTGTAATATTTGTTTGTTGTTTCAACGCTAATGGATTTTCACTATTACCTTTAAGAAGTTTAACATATTCGCCAAACATTATAGGGCAATTTTTTTCTAATAAGGCAGGAATAGACGGATATACAATTTTGTTAATTATATCTGATGCCCAATACCCTGTTATTGATAAGTCAAATGGATTCACATATATATGATTATAAAAATCAATGTCAACTATGCTACCATGAATTGCGCCAATTCCACCAATTTGTTTTACCATATCTGCAATTCGTTTTTGAAATGAAGTAAACTTGTCCAGCGGCGTTTTTATCGTAGAAATCATGGTATCCATATTATCATAATAATACTGAACATCTTGAATTTCCAATTTTTTCATGGTGCCACCGTTAAGGATAGTAAGACTACCACTTCTTGATTTGTGAATAAAACAGTAATACTCATTCTTTTTTAACATATAGAGTACATTTACTTCTCGTTGGAAAGTCATTGATATATTTTTCCCTCGGTAGAAGTCATTGTACTGCTCACTCGTAATCTCAAATATACCATCCTCATAATCAGAAAAGCAATCATAATCGTTATCAATTAAAAAAGTTTTCAAGTGAGGGGTTTCGATATGGTATCCAACTTGATTGTCTGAATAAACTCTATATTCACCATCGTCATGGAAAAAATTCCTGTGTGTATGTCCACTTACATAAACATAATTTTTATCAGGTTCTGCTTCTCTGCACCAATCTTTTTTGGGTGTATGTGTTAAAATAATTGCATTCTTATTTGCAAGAATAGGGCATAACCGATTATACAAATCTTCAAAAATTTTAGATTCTTTTATTTCAGTAGTCCTGTCCATAGTCATTCGATAAATGCCATTATCAGCATTAAACTCTGTATTATATCCTGAAAAGCCCAATCCGCCGAGAATCACATATCTTGCACTTCGCAAGCGGTCAGCAATTTGCAGTTCATTCATTTTGCACAAATCATGGTATTTAATCAGGTGTATTCCTGTTTTCGGATCAGCAAGCAAACTACAATCTTCTTTGTAAAGAAGATCGTTATGAAGTAAATACATACCATGCTTTTCCAAAATAGTTCGATACTTTGAAACAATCTGCTCTATTTGAAAGCCCGGAAAACTCCATAACTCATGATTTCCAATCGTAAACACAACCTGTGTGTTTCGGCGTAATGTTTTGGAAAGCATCTTTACAAATAACTGGAATATTCCAATATCTGATGACACATCACCGTCAATCAATAATAAGCATCCTGCTTCATTAGCAATAGTATTAACTATTCTTTGAATTACATATATAATATCTTCTTTTGAACGACAGCCTGCATTTTGTATTCTGTGCATAAGATGAAGATCTGAAATATAGTGAACTCTTTGGCATTTGTTATCAAAAGCCCAATCGAAATATGATAAGTCTCGTCCTGCTACTTCCGATACCAAATCTCTCGAAGATTGAAGAACTAAAGCAGTTTCGGATTCATTTTTTTCAATACACTCAAAGGATTCTATAACATTCAAGTTAATTGTATAAGTATCATATTGTAAACCAAACTTTTCACACAAGCTGCTTTTCAGTTTTGCACCTGTAAAGTCAATAAAATCCCACTGATCTAAATTGTCAATTCCATCACAAAAAAGCAAATTTGCATTGGACAGATTTCCTTTAAGAAAAGCAACAAAATCAAAAAAATAGTTAAATGTATGATTATATTCTTTAAGTATACTACCAGATTTATTGAGCCACTTCTGTGTTACATAAAATTTTCTGTTATGATAGTATTTCTTTACAGAATATGTGACATCCATATTTGCATGAATCGGAAGCTTTGTTGTTTCATCAACGATATACTTAGAAAAATCCGCATTACATTCAAGTGCATCTGATAAATCGCAATATGTCAAATCCCCATTTCGATAATTAACAAACTCATCAAATGTTTCAAAATACCTATAAATTGTTGTGATTGGAAAATATGTATTATTCTTTTGATATCCTTTAGTTTTTTCACAATAGTAGTGCGTTTCCTTGTCAAACAATGCTTCTGAATAAAAATCAATTTCTCCCTCTTTCAAGAGATCAATATACTCTTTTAATTTCTTCTTATGCTTATATATTGTTCCCTTTGCTCCTAAAGAATAATTAAACGATTGCATAACATCATCAGGATCATATATTGAACATAAAGCATTTATCATTTTGTATTCAGGATAAGCACCGGAGGACATGTATTCCATAATAATAGAGAATCTTTTTTTATTCTCAACATCTGCAAAAATGTATTGAAAGAAGAAAAAGCTGACATCTACAATGGAAGAAATCTTAGATTTTTTATAATTCTCCACGACTTTTACTAATTCATCATAGCTATTACAATTACTAAATTTTTTGTTCCACTGTTGACATGATTTATGAATTTGTTTGCCTTTCTCATAACCTTCTTGTTCTTTATTCGATAATGACAATGAATAATCATCTATTGTATCTTCGATAAATGCTTTTTTTGCCATTAACTTTTCTGCATCAATTCTTTTAGAAGTAGAGAGCTTCGAAAAAGGACAAAATGTATAGCAAGCATTTTCATAAATATCTCCGTTTAAAAAATCAAAATAAGAATCAAAATCATCAAAGGATAAGAAAATATCTTTCTTTCGTTGTTCACTATCTGTATCAATGTGAATTAAGGTTTCTTCAACAAAAAAGGTATTTGAGATAATATCGAATCCTTTTTTTCCAGTTATGCGCAATCCCGCTTTTCGTTCAAAAGTTACAATCTGAATTTCATTCTCATATTCCTCTGAAACATCAAAAACTCTAATCTCTTTTTTCTTTAATTGCCTGATTATTTTCTTTATTTCTGATTGTGCCACAGCATTTTCACCCTTTCTCTGCCTGTTTAATCATTTTCTTCGCCAACTGCCGGAATTGTTCCGCCGTTTCCTCGTCCATCGGAAGAATCTGCCCAATCTGTCCGGCAATCACAGAAGTTACATCGTCCATAGAAATCAGTTTCTGTTTTGGCTCTGCAAGCGTGTCCCGCATAGTCTGAGTCAAGACCACCCGCTTAGCGGGTGGCTTGCTCTGTCCCTATAAGGGACTATTCCCTGCTTGCGCCCGGAAGGCGCACT
>NZ_WQQE01000122.1:0-254 GCF_018785655.1 Blautia sp. MCC269
ATGCCCAGATTTTTTATCCGTGGATTTCTGTAGCCACAACAGCTGCAGGTCTGACTGCTCGGATACATCGTTGGTACTCTGTGAATTTCATTTCCATACCAGCCAGCTTTATATTCCAGCATTTCAAAAAATTTTGCCCAGGAAACACTCGCTATCGATTTTGACAGTTTATGATTCCGGATCATCCCCTTAACATTCAGATCTTCAATACAGATGGTTTGGTTTTCACGCACCAGCATCGTTGACTGTTTCTG
>NZ_WQQE01000123.1:0-221 GCF_018785655.1 Blautia sp. MCC269
TTGACACTCCCCACAGCTAAAGCAGGGGGATTCTTGCTTCTCCCACTACTGCATTGGCAAACACCTTACGGTACTGCAATGTCTTACACAGTGTCCACAAGCTATATTTATACTGTTCCCGTATGCCCTACGGTACAGTTTTTATCTTTATGCAGACTGCATCTGCAGTCCTTTTTTCAGAATATTGATACTTGCATTCGTATCCCGGTCATGAACCGCAT
>NZ_WQQE01000019.1:0-21529 GCF_018785655.1 Blautia sp. MCC269
TGCGCCTTCCGGGCGCAAGCAGGGAATAGTCCCTTATAGGGACAGAGCAAGCCACCCGCTAAGCGGGTGGTCTTGACTTTAAGTAGTTGTTGGAACACTGCTATAATAAAAGTAATAAAAAAATCCGAAGTCATCAGACCTCGGAAACCCTTGAATTTAAAGGAAATATCGGGGCAACAGGATTTGAACCTGCGACCTCACGGCCCCCAGCCGTGCGCGCTACCAAGCTACGCCATACCCCGTAACGAAAAAGATTATAACAGAAATTGATTATAAATGCAACAGCTTTTTATTTATAAAAAAGAGGTGAAGTCCTGAGATATTCAGGGACAACACCTCTTTATAGAATGGTATTTATGCCAGCTTATTCAGTTTTTCGATAATATCTGTAAGTTCTTCCCTTGAAAAATCGCCGAAACTCATTAATGCACGTAATGGCATGGAATCGGTCATGGCCTGGGTCATTTCTTCGGAGATGGCTTCGGATGCGGCTTCAGAAGCAGTTTCTTCTCCGCCATTTAAAGAGAGAAGATATTTCTTTGTGAGATCTTTGGCGGTGTCTGCAGTTTTTGGATTGCGGAACAGTTCGCCGAGGGTTGTGTTCATATGGATGTGCATTGGGATTTCCTGGCTGCTGTTCATATGAATGGTTTCTGAAAGACGGATGTCTCTGGAAGAAGCACCAATGAGGATTTCATAATCACCACTTGCCACAAACCAGTCGTGTATTCCGGTGTGATACCATGCAAAACTGCGGTTATCCAGTGTCATGGTGACGGTTTTGGTTTCACCTGGATTCAGAGAAATTTTTTCGAAACCTTTCAGTTCTTTCACCGGGCGGATAGCAGAACCTGTCAGATCTTTTACATAAAGCTGTACAATCTCTTTTCCTGCCACATTTCCTGTGTTTGTGATATCTACAGATACGGTGACTGTATCTTTTTCAGTGGGATTCACACTGGAAATTCTGAGGTTGTCATAAGCAAAGGAGGTGTAAGAAAGACCATACCCGAACGGGAAAGCAACCTCCATCTCTTTGGTATCATAATAACGGTATCCTACGAATACACCTTCACGGTATTCTACTTTTTCTCCACCGCCGAAATTCAGGTAGGAAGGATTATCTGCCAGTTTCAGAGGCATGGTTTCAGCCAGTTTTCCGCTTGGATTTACTTTTCCGTACAGGATATTTGCAACAGCGGCACCACCTGCCTGTCCGCCAAGATATGCTTCCAGAAGACCCTTTACATCGGAAAGCCAAGGCATTTCCACAGGAGAGCCGTTGTGGAGAACGATTACGGCATTCGGCTGCACCTTAAGGATTTCAGCAATAAGACGGTTCTGGCATTCCGGGAGTCTCATATGAGAACGGTCGTATCCCTCGGATTCGAAACTGTCCGGAAGACCGGCAAAGATTACAACTTTATCTGCGTTGCCGGCTGTTTTTAATGCTTCTGCGGCAAGGGTGTCATCATAAAGATCTCTGTCTGCCGGGAAACCTTCCGCATAAATGACCTGAGCATCAGAAGGAACCGAGTCAAAAGCATTTGTAACTTTGAAGCAGTTAATGTGAGAACTTCCACCGCCCTGGAAACGAGGTTTTTTGGCAAAGCCGCCAATGAAAGCGACTTTTTCGGAAGCTTTCAGAGGAAGGATGTCATCCGCATTTTTCAGAAGAACCATGGACTCTTCTGCAATGTGGCGCGCTTCTTCGTGATCTTTTTTCATGGTAAATTCCTGTGGGGCACGATGATCCGCATACTCAAAAACAATACGGAGAATGCGTTCTACAGCCTGATTGAGAATTTCTTCTTTCAGGGTACCGTTTTTGACTGCTTCAACAATCAGGGCATCGTTTGCGCCGCCGGAAGAAGGCATCTCCAGTTCCAGTCCTGCTTCCAGGCCTTTCACACGGTCATTGACTGCACCCCAGTCAGACATCACGTAACCTTTAAATCCCCAGTCTCCTCGAAGTACATCTGTAAGAAGCCATTTGTTTTCAGATGCAAAGGTTCCGTTAATCTGGTTATAAGAGCACATAAAGGTATATGGCTGTGCTTTTTTTACAGCAGTTTCAAAAGCAGGAAAATAAATTTCACGGAGAGTTCTTTCGTCTGCCTCAGAAGAGTTGCTCATACGATGGTATTCCTGGTTGTTTGCGGCAAAATGTTTGATGGAAGTTCCTACGTGCTGGGACTGTACACCATTTACAAATGCGGCGGCAATTTCACCGGCAAGATATGGATCTTCAGAATAATATTCAAAGTTTCTTCCGCAAAGAGGGGAACGTTTGATATTTACTGCAGGTCCAAGAACCACCGATACATCGTTGGCTTGAGCTTCTTTTCCGATGGTTTCACCCATTTCTTCCATCAGTTTCCGGTCAAAGGAGCAGGCGCTTAAAGCTGCAGGAGGGAAGCAGACAGCTTTGATACTGTCATTCATTCCAAGATGGTCGCCTTTGTCATCCTGCTTGCGAAGTCCGTGAGGGCCGTCGCTGACCATTACTTCCGGAATTCCAAGACGGTCTACATGTTTCAGGTGCCAGAAATCAAGGCCGGAGCACATGCCTGCTTTTTCTTCCAGGGTCATCTGGCTTACGATTTTTTTTAAATCACGTTCCATAAAATATTACCTCCGAATGTTGTTCTTAATATGGACTATAGCATTTTTTAGTGATAAAATATAATAAAATATTGTCATAAATCATAAAATTTTGCAATAATTTCCAGGGGTTACGGAGATGAAAGAAGACATATTAGAGAAAGAAAAAACAGCCGCGTTGCTGGCAGAAAACAGAGGAGAAGCTGCGTTGTTTCAGAGAAGAGAAAATTTACAGAAACATACTTCCTATGCCAGTGAACGAATGCAGTATGAGGCAATAAAAAACGGACAGGTGGAACGTATCCGTTCTGTTATGCAGAGAGAGCCGGATGGAACTCCGGGAATTCTTTCGAAAGACCAGCTCCGCAACAGCAAAAATATGTTTATTGCAGGTATTACGTTGTTTACCAGAGCTGCAATTGAAGGAGGAGTTCCGGAAGAAACTGCATATTCTCTCAGTGACGGGTATATTCAGACAGTCGAGGAATGTGCAGACAGGGATTCCATAGAAAAACTTTCTGCAAAGGCGGCAGAACGTTTTGCACAGGAAGTCAGGAAGTACGGAAATCCCAGTTACAGCAGGGCAATGGAATGTGCGGTTAGGTACATTCATCTTCATCTTCATAATCCGATTACTCTGGAAGAGGTAAGTAAAGCTGCCGGAATCAGTTCCTCCTACCTTTCCCGCACATTTCGAAAAGAGACAGGAATGTCCATGGTGGACTATATTCAGAAACAGAGGATTGAGGCGGCCTGTAATATGCTTTCCTATTCCGATTATACAGCCTCGCAGATCGGAGAATATCTCTGTTTTTCAAATCAGAGTTATTTTATCCGAATTTTTAAAAAGTTTACGGGTATGACACCTGCGAAATACCGAAAATACTCAGTACGGGGAAGAATAAAATCCCATTGACAAATTTACTGTAACGTGTTATCCTAATACCAGTTTCAAAAAGAGAAATGCATAGATGAGGAATAGTACACATCGAACGGAGCACAGAGAGCTGCTGGCCGGTGAGAAGCAGTGGAAGGGATTTGTGGAACTCGCCTCGGAGCATCTGCCCGAAATCTCATCCGAGAGAGTAGACGCAGACGGTGTCCGCCGTTATCCGGAGAGGATATAAGGATGTTTTTGCATTCCGTATCTGTCAAGTGTGTGAATTTTTATTCATGAAATAAGAGTGGTACCGCGTAGGACAGCAGTTGTCTTTCGTCTCTTGCAGGATTTGCAGAGTCGGAAGATTTTTTTATGTCATAATACAAAATGAAATTGCAGAAACAAAAGAAAATTAATGGAAGAGAAAATGGAGGAAAACGAAAATGATGACACCATCCAAGTACAAACGTCAGTATTACATGCCGCCGGTGAAATGTATGAAATGGGCGGAGAAGGAATATGTGGATAAGGCCCCGATCTGGTGCTCTGTAGACCTTCGTGACGGAAATCAGGCACTTGTAATTCCGATGAGTCTGGAGCAGAAGGTTGAGTTTTTCAAACTTCTTGTACAGATCGGTTTTAAAGAGATTGAGGTTGGTTTCCCGGCTGCTTCCGAGACCGAGTATGAGTTTCTTCGTACCCTGATTGAACAGAACCTGATTCCTGAGGATGTTACCATTCAGGTACTGACCCAGGCAAGAGAACATATCATCCGCAAAACTTTTGAGGCTGTAAAAGGTGCTCCGAAGGCAATTGTTCATGTATACAATTCCACATCTGTTTCTCAGAGAGAGCAGGTATTTAAAAAATCCAAAGAAGAAATCCTGAAAATTGCAGTAGATGGCGCAGCTCTTCTGAAAAAACTTGCAGATGAGACAGAAGGTAACTTCCAGTTTGAATACAGCCCGGAGAGTTTTACAGGAACAGAGCCGGAATATGCGCTGGAAGTCTGCAACGCAGTTCTGGATGTATGGCAGCCAACAGAAGATAACAAGGCAATCATCAACCTGCCTGTTACAGTTGAACATTCTATGCCGCATGTCTATGCAAGCCAGGTAGAATACATGTGTGACAATCTGAAATACCGTGAAAATGTAATTGTTTCCCTTCATCCTCATAATGATCGTGGATGTGGTGTTGCAGATTCTGAGATGGGACTTCTTGCTGGCGCTGATCGAATTGAGGGAACTCTGTTCGGAAACGGTGAGCGTACCGGTAATGTGGATATTGTGACACTGGGTATGAATATGTACTCCCAGGGTGTGGATCCGAAGATTGATTTCTCTGATATGCCACATATCTGTGAGGTTTATGAGAAATGTACAGGAATGCAGATTTATGAGAGAAGCCCGTACAGTGGAGCTCTTGTATTTGCGGCATTTTCCGGATCGCATCAGGATGCTATCGCAAAAGGTATGCACTGGAGAGAAAACGGAGATCTGGAACACTGGACAGTTCCGTATCTTCCGATCGATCCGACAGACGTTGGAAGAAATTACGATGCGGATGTTATCCGTATCAACAGCCAGTCCGGAAAAGGCGGCGTAGGCTATATTCTGGAAACAAAATTCGGCCTGAATCTTCCTCCGAAAATGCGCGAAGCTATGGGTTATGCAGCGAAAGCAGTATCCGATCACAAACACAAAGAGCTTCATCCGGACGAAATCTTCAGCCTGTTCAAATCTACCTTCGAAAATGTGGTTGAGCCATACAGCATTAACGAGGTTCATTTCCAGCAGAAAGACGGTGGCATTGTGACTCAGGTTACTTCTATATTCCATGGAAAAACGATTGTTACAGAGGCTACCGGAAATGGTCGTCTTGATGCGGTAAGCAATGCACTGAAGAAAGCTTATGAACTGAAATATACACTGGAAACCTATCAGGAGCATGCGCTGGAGCGCAGTTCCACATCCAAAGCGATTGCTTATGTGGGAATCCGTAAACCAGATGGTACTCTTGCATGGGGTGCTGGCGTTGATTCGGATATCATCCGTGCTTCCATTGATGCACTGGTAACAGCCATCAATAATCGATAAGAAATCGGCTGTAAAAAAAGAAGCTGCCACAAAAAGCAGCTTCTTTTTTTTCGTACAGATGATATAATAAGCCGGAATCCGAAAAAACAGTGAGTATGAGGTATAACATGAATAATACGAAAAAAAGCAGAAAAACTTTCCGGATGTCCGAAGATCTGAAGGATATTTTAAAATGTGTACTAATCTGGGGAATAATCCTGATTTTTGCATCATACCTTCTGGCAGATGCGGAAATTCTTGGAAATGTGAAGCAGCAGGAAAGACCGGAAACTTCTGTAATGATTGGTGCCGGAAGTAACTTGGAAAAAGATTTTATCTGCCAGACCAGTCGGCTTTCTGGAGTGGAATTGTTTCTTTCTACAGAAAGTGCGTCTGTTACCGGAACTTTTCGTGTAACGATTTATCAGGATAAAGAAGAAATTCAGAGCTGGCAGGTAAACCGTCTGACCATATCCACAGGAGATACCACATATTTTCGACTGGATCAGAGACTTTCAGATTGTAAGGACCAGAAATTCCGGATTGTTCTGGACGGAGCAGAGGGTGATACCGGAGTGGCAGCAGGGGTGACAGGGGGAGAAAACGGGATACAGATACTTGCGTACCGTAGTATTTCCCGGCCATTTCCAAAAGCGCTTGTCCTTATGGTCATAGCAGCGGCAGCAGCAGTGATGCTGGTAATCTTTACATTTTTGAAAAAGAAAAAAATCCGGACAGAAGTGCTGTTTGCTATTGTTTATCTTTTTATGAGCATCAGTACTCTGGCGGCGATTCCGGCATTTAATTCTCCGGATGAATACAGTCATTTCCTGAGAAGCTATGAAGTTTCCAGGGGGTATCTGACTTCGGAAGGAAACGGAGGTAATGATCTTTTTTCCTATGGAAGAACCTTCGACAGTGGGCTGATTCCTGATTTTTCCTCCAAGGAACATGTGTCTTTGTGGGATATCGGAGGAAAGATAAACCAGCATATAAATACAGAAAAAACACAGTTCTACGGATTTGGAAATACAGCTCTTTATGCGCCTACTTCCTATCTGCCACAGGCTGTGGGAATCCGTATTGCGGATTTTTTCACAGATCGGCCGTTTGTTCTGGCTTATGGAGGTAGAATTGCTAATATGCTCTGTTTTGGGTTGATCTTTTTCCTGGCAATTCATTTTACACCGGTGGGTAAAAATTTTATTGCTTTTCTGGGACTTGTGCCCATAAATATTCAATCTGCGAACTCTATGTCCGCAGATGCACTTGCACTGGCTCTGACAGTGGCTATGGTGGTGTTTGTGCTGTATATGCGCTACAGCAAAAAAAAGGTAATGAGAAAATGGCAGCTGGGACTGATGTATATACTGACCGGTTTTCTGTGCCTGTGCAAAGTTGTTTATATGCCATTTTGCCTTCTTCTGTTTCTCATTCCGAAGGAAAGGTTTCGAAGCAGAAAAAATTACTGGTTTCATGTGGTGTGTGCAGGTGCCATGATCCTGATTTTGAGTTTTGGCTGGCTTGCCATTGCGTCCAGGTATCTCTGCGAGTCTCAGCCGGGAGTGGATACGGCTGCCCAGCTTACGGGAATTCTGAAAAATCCGGTGACTTTTGTATTTACATTTGTGCGGAGCCTGGATGCATTTGGAACTGCTTATCTTACGGAAATGATGGGAAGCAATCTTGGATGGCTGAATATTCCGGTCTGCAATCTTCTGGCAGTGGGATATCTTCTGATTCTGGTACTGCAGGTTTCAAGAAATAATGATATGTCGGAAATTCATCTGGATCTGCCGGCAAAAGTTGCGCTGGGTGGTGTCTGTGTTCTTGTTTTCGGGCTGACTTTTGTCACGCTGTATGGTCAATGGACCGCTTATGGATACGATAAAATTCTGGGGGTTCAGGGGCGTTATTTTCTTCCACTTCTTCTGCCATTGATTCTTGCGTTGAAGCCGAAAAAGTTTGCGGCAGGTGAGGATGGAACACCATGGGGACTTTTTCTGGGAGCCTGGAGTATTGATCTGTGCGTTTACGCCACACTTTTTGTGCAGGCATTATGTCAGTACAGATGAGTTTGTCGATTATGGTCAGGCGAAAAATCTTGACTGCTTAAACGGGTGATATTATAATCGGCTTAAGCACTTGAATAAAAGTAAACAGAAAAAACTGTTCTGACAGAAAAAAAGGGACAGATAGAGATACGTTTTTGGAGAAATGAAAGAAAAACATTGGACAAAAACGTACCTGCTATCTGTCTTTTTATTTTCCTAAAAAGTGGATAGATCTGTGGATAACTGGTCATTTGGATGTGGAACCAATGTGGAAGGAGTGTGGATAATTCATAAATAACGTTATTGTGGCTGAAAATGGGCAAAAAAGCTTGACATATCGCACTTTATTAAATATAATTTTCTTATACATTACAGAAATGTTACAAACGTGTAAACAAAGAAAGGAAAATGTAACGCAGGGAATAAAATTATGAAAGTTAAGAAAGATTTACGGGAAACTGAAGAAGCGCAGGATGAACGTAAAAATGGAAAAACAGGAGGAAATTCCGTGCGCGGTTTTGCGATGCTGACAGTATGTGCAGTTCTGGCAATGGTAATTTCTCTGGGAACAAGAGTATTTACGGAAAGTGGAAGCGGAAATAAAGTTTATGCTGCTTCCGATGCGAAAACTGCCTATTCGGATGAAGAAGTGGCTGTGCCTACCGGAATTGCCGGAGTGGTTTCCGGGGTCTCGGATACACCATCTTCAGGAAGCACGGTAACCAGAATTGGAAGTTCCTGTGAACAGGTGATTGTGGGTCAGAGAGTACAGACTGTAAAAAATACCACTGCAGATCTCAATGTAAGTACCTCCATGGAAAACAAAGTAAATGAGCTGGATGCAAGATCCATTACTCTGGCCGAAAATCCCACACTGATGTCAGATGAAGACTATGACACACTTCTGCGGATTGTGGAGGCAGAAGCCGGAAGTGAGGATATCAAGGGACGGGTACTGGTAGCGAATGTGATTATGAACCGCGTAAAAAACGATGATTTTCCGGGTACCGTAACGGAAGTTGTCTGGGACAACAGTGACGGGGTTCCGCAGTTTTCACCTACTTATGATGGAAGAATTAATGAAGTTACCGTTTCGGACGAAACAAGGGAAGCGGTAAAGCAGGCGCTGAAGGGAACCGATTATTCGGAAGGTGCATTGTTTTTTATTCAGAAATCCGCAGCAGAAGCGCATAACGTTAAATGGTTTGAAAAAGATCTCAAGAAACTTTTTAAATATGGAGTTCATGAATTTTACACATATAAATAAAAAATGCTGATACAGCTTAAGAACCGCCGGCAGATAAAAGAAGCCGACGGTTTCTTTTTAAAAACAATTTCAGGTTTTTTTTAAAGTGGTGGCATTTTCCATAATTCCATGCTATAATGTGATAACGTTAGAAAGAAAACGAATATTTTACAATAGAAAGGCGGAACACCAATGCAGGTATTGTACAAAAGCACCAGAGGAAAAGAGCAGGCAGTTACAGCGTCAATGGCCATACTGAAAGGCCTTTCTGAGGACGGCGGACTGTTCGTGCCTGAGCGCATTCCACAGCTGGATGTACCAATGGACAAACTGGCTCAGATGACTTACCAGGAGACAGCATACGAGGTAATGAGCCGTTTCCTCACAGATTTTACAGAGGAAGAGCTTAAGAACTGTATCAACAAGGCGTATGACAGTAAATTTGATACAGAGAAGATTGCTCCCCTTCATGAAGCAGATGGAGCATATTTCCTGGAGCTGTTCCACGGCGCAACAATTGCATTTAAGGATATGGCACTTTCCATCCTTCCTCATCTGATGACAACTGCAGCGAAGAAGAACAATGTGAAAAACGAAATCGTAATTCTTACCGCAACATCCGGAGATACCGGCAAGGCTGCCATGGCAGGTTTTGCAGATGTACCGGGAACCAGGATCATCGTATTCTATCCGAAACATGGTGTCAGCCCGATCCAGGAGAAACAGATGGTAACCCAGAAGGGAGCCAATACTTATGTGGTAGGTATTACCGGAAACTTCGATGATGCTCAGACTGCTGTTAAGAAGATGTTTAATGATCACGAGATGGCAGCAGAACTGGATCAGGCAGGATTCCAGTTTTCCTCCGCAAACTCTATCAATATCGGACGACTTGTTCCGCAGATCGTATATTATGTATATGCTTATGCATCACTGGTGCGCGACGGCAAGATCAAAGATGGCCAGGAGATCAATGTGGTAGTTCCTACCGGTAACTTTGGAAATATTCTTGCTGCATACTATGCAAAACAGATGGGACTTCCGATCCACAAACTGATCTGTGCATCCAATGAGAACCGTGTTCTTTATGATTTCTTCCGCACAGGAACTTATGACAGAAAGAGAGATTTCATTCTTACAACTTCTCCTTCCATGGACATCCTGATTTCCAGTAACCTGGAGAGACTGATCTATCGTCTTACAGGAGAGAACGCTGAGAAATGTGCAGAGCTTATGAAATCTTTAAGTGAGGGCGGCGAATATACCATCACAGATGAGATGAAAGCACAGCTTGGAGATTTCTATGGTAATTTCTGCAGTGAGAAAGAGACCGCAGATGCCATCAGCGAGATTTATAAAGACAGCAATTATGTAATTGATACACATACTGCAGTTGCCGCAGGCGTATATAAGAAATATGTAAGTGAAACAGAGGATCATCTTCCAACTGTTATCGCTTCTACCGCAAGTCCATATAAATTCACAAGAAGTGTCATGGATGCGCTTGGGGAAGATCATAAAGATCTGGATGATTTTGGCCTGGTAGATGCATTATCCGCACTTTCAAAAGTACCGGTTCCGCGTGCTGTTGAGGAGATCCGTACCGCACCGGTTCTTCATGACAGAGTGGTAGATGCAGTGGATATGCCAGCCGCAGTAAGAGATATTCTTAACATTAAATAATAAAAATCAGTAAGAATGTGTATTTTCTGTTGAAAAAGCACAAATACTGGTTTATAATAAAAACAACGAAAAACCGAATCCTGGAATGTTCGATCCCCCTTTTCTTTTTGAACCTACATTGACATTTTGGGAATCCAAAATCGCAGGTTGGATGTCAGACCTCACGTCGTGGTAGGCAGAAGACACTGTTGAGGATACCCACCTAGCATCTGCTAGGCGTCAAAAATAAGGGAACGGCATCCCGGGATTAATCGGTTAAAGACATAGAGCCGGTTGATGGCTCTTTTTTCATATATGGGAGGAATTATAGCATGAGTGTTTCTGAGAGAAAATTTGGGACACTTCCTACAGGGGAAGAAGTAAAGATCTATCATCTCGAGAATAAAAAAGGTGCCTATGCAGAGGTACTTCAGTATGGCGCAATTCTGGTGAAGGTATGTGTACCGGATAGGAATGGAGAATTGAAGGATGTAGTTCTGGGATATGACGATATGGAAGCTTACGAAGTGAATGGCTGCTTTTTCGGTGCGATCATCGGAAGAAGTGGAAACCGTATCGAAAATTCCAGATTTTTTATTGATGATAAAGAAGTAATCCTTACAGAGAATGAGAATCATAACAATCTGCACAGCGGTCCCAATGGCTTTGAGAAGAAACTCTGGGAAGTAAAAGAAATTTCCCAGGATAAGAACAGCGTGGATTTCTTCCGCATCAGCCCGGATGGAGAGAATGGATTCCCGGGAGAATTTTCGGTTATTGTGAAATATGAATTTACCGAGGAAAATGAGCTGAAGATTTTTTACAGAGGACGTTCTGACGCAGCTACCGTTGCCAATATGACCAACCATTCCTATTTTAATCTGAACGGAGAAGGCAGCGGAGATGTGCTTGACCAGGAAGTATGCATTCATGCGAAATATTTTACTCCTGTGAAAGACAGTCAGTCCATTCCTACCGGTGAGTATGCGCCGGTAGCAGGAACTCCGATGGATTTTAATGTTTCCAAACCAATCGGCAGAGATATTGAGGCTGATTTTGAGCAGCTGAAGTTTACAGGCGGTTATGACCATAACTATGTAACAGACAATTATGCAAAGGGTAATGTCCGTTCTATTGCTAGTGCATACTGTAAGGAATCCGGCATTGGAATGGAAGTTTCTTCCGACTGCCCGGGTGTGCAGTTTTATGCAGGTAACTTTGTCAAGGATGAGAAGGGTAAGAATGGCCATGTTTATCATGAACGCCATGGATTCTGCCTGGAAACACAGGTGGAGCCAAATGCGGTAAATGTGGAGGATTTCCATTCTCCGATCCTGCGTCCTGGTGAAGAATACAGTTCAGAGACGGTTTACCGTTTCTTTGTGAAATGACAGATAAACAGAATTAAAAGAGGTGTAATAAAGCAATGCAGATACGTGTGGCAGAAGAGAGAGATGCGGCAGCACTGGCAGAAATTTATTCCTACTACGTAGAAAAAACGGCAATTACATTTGAATATGAGACGCCGTCTACAGAGGAATTTACGGAGCGGATTCATAACATAAAAGAAAAATATCCATACATTGTGGCAGAAGAGAACGGAGAAATCCTGGGATATGCCTATGGCTCCGCTTTTCATCCGAGAGCTGCTTATGGCTGGTGCGCCGAGATGTCCATCTATGTGAAACATGAGCGAAGGGGCAGCGGCGCAGGCGGAAGGCTCTACCGTGCCCTGGAAAGTCTTCTTGCGGAGATGGGAGTCCTGAACCTGAACGCCTGTATTGCAGTTGCACCAAAAGAAGATGAATATCTGACCAATGCCAGTGTGGAGTTCCATAAACATTTTGGATATAAACGAGTGGGAGAGTTCCACAGATGCGGATATAAATTCAACCGCTGGTATAATATGGTATGGATGGAAAAGATGATCGGCGAACATAAAACGGTACAGCCGGAAGTAAAAGCTTTTCCGGAAATCCAGAATAAGATTGGCTTTGAACGGTTTTCCTGGTAAAAAAGAAACTTGAGGGGGTCAGCATGGACGAGGAAAAGAAAAATGTAATCCAGCTCATGCTGGGGTTTGTGCGAAGGGCAAACGGAGATCATGTCAGCGCATATGCAGCGCAGGCGGCATACTTTCTGATCATGTCATTTATCCCGTTTATCCTTTTTCTCACAACACTGATCCGTTACACACCATTAAGCTATAATGTGGTCCGGGATGCCATTGTCGGTTTTGTGCCCGGAAATCTGCAGACTTTTGTGCTGAGCATTGTAGTGGAAGTATACAAAAGAAGCACGGCGATCGTGCCGTTGTCCGCCCTGATGGCACTCTGGGCATCCGGAAAGGGAATGCAGGCTATTATTAACGGCCTGAATACCATTTATCATGTAAAAGAAACACGAAACTGGCTGACGAACCGGATCTATTCGGTTTTTTATATGCTGCTGTTTGTGCTGGCGATCATTGTTACCCTTCTGGTTCTGGTCCTTGGTAACCGAATTCAGGTAGCTGCACAGAAAACTATTCCGATCCTGGGGAGACTGATGGCAAAAATTATGGGAGCCCGGACATTGCTGGTGTTTGCCGTATTGTTTGTAGTATTTCTGGTGCTTTATAAAGTGCTTCCCAACCGGAAGGCGACCTTTAAAAGCCAGCTTCCCGGAGCCTTTATTATTGCCACGGCATGGCTGATCTTTTCCTATGGATTTTCTCTGTATTTTGAATTTTTTCCGAATTTCGGAAATATGTATGGAAGCCTGACTGCACTGATCATGGTGATGCTGTGGCTGTATGTGTGTATGAACCTGATCCTTTACGGCGCAGAGATCAATGCATACTTCGAAAATGAATTTCGAAAAGCCCAGAAATCTGTAAAAACTCTTCTTTCAAAGAAAGAAAATGAGAAAAACAGTTCCAAAGAATCCTGACTTTGCGCTTGACAGAAAGCGGACCTTGTGGCATAGTATTAAAAGACAGAAAAGCTGTGAAGGTGTTTATAGAGGATCATTTTCTCACAGAGAAGGGAAGTCACCGGCTGTAAGCTTCCCCGGGTTCAGATGGTTCTTGAATTTCCCACCGGAGCTTCCTCTCTGAAGTAACAGTAGGAGATGACGTACGTTGCGCGTTAAGCAGATAAGAGGTGCCCGTGATTTTTTTTTCATGGGAAACTGGGTGGTACCGCGGATATTCCGTCCCTTTTATAAGGGACGGTTTTTTTATTGCCCGTATCTGAATTTTCAGGGCGGGTGGCGTATCATTTGATTATTTTAATTAAAGGAGAAATAGACCATGGATATGAAAGAAAGACTTCAGGAACTGGCTGAGAATGCCAGAAAACGGATCGAGGAATCCGAGGGCCTGGACAAGCTGAATGATGTGCGTGTTGCATATCTTGGAAAAAAAGGTGAGCTTACCGCAATCTTAAAAGGTATGAAAGATGTTGCTCCGGAAGAGCGTCCGAAAGTTGGTCAGCTTGTCAATGAGACAAGAGCTAAGATCGAGGAACTTCTGGAAGCTTCCAAGAAAGATTTCGAGGAGAAAGTCCGCGAGGAAAAAATGAAGGCCGAAGTGATCGATGTAACACTTCCTGCAAAGAAAGCAAAAATTGGTCATCGTCATCCGAACACCATCGCTCTGGAAGAAGTTGAGCGTATTTTCATCGGAATGGGATATGAGGTTGTAGAAGGTCCGGAAGTTGAGTATGCGGACTATAACTTTACAAAACTGAATATTCCGGAGAACCATCCGGCCAGAGACGAGCAGGATACCTTCTTTATCAACGATTCCATTCTGCTTCGTTCCCAGACATCACCGGTTCAGGCACGTGAGATGGAAAAAGGCAAACTTCCGATCCGTATGATCGCACCTGGCCGTGTGTTCCGTTCTGATGAAGTAGATGCAACACATTCTCCTTCTTTCCATCAGATCGAAGGTCTTGTTATTGACAAGAACGTTACTTTTGCAGACCTTAAGGGAACCCTTCAGGAGTTCGCAAAAGAGCTGTTCGGACCGGAGACAAAGACAAAATTCCGTCCGCATCATTTCCCGTTTACAGAGCCAAGTGCTGAGGTTGATGTTTCCTGCTTCAAATGTGGCGGAAAAGGCTGCCGTTTCTGTAAAGGTTCCGGCTGGATTGAAATCCTTGGCTGTGGTATGGTTCATCCGAATGTTCTCCGTATGTGTGGAATTGATCCGGATGAGTACACAGGATTTGCTTTTGGTGTAGGTCTGGAGCGTATTGCACTTCTGAAATATGAGATTGACGATATGCGTCTTCTCTATGAGAACGACAGCAGATTCCTGAAACAGTTCTAAAACAGCTGAAGATCTTTATAGTAAATATAGAAAAAAGAAGGGACAACCAAAATGAATACTTCATTATCTTGGATTAAAACATATGTGCCGGATCTGGATGTAACGGCACAGGAATATACAGATGCCATGACATTAACAGGCACAAAGGTAGAGGGCTTTACAGAGCTGGATGCAGATCTTGACAAGATCGTGATCGGCCAGATCGACAAGATTGAGAAACATCCGGATGCAGATAAACTGATCATCTGCCAGGTAAATATCGGAACAGAGAGCGTACAGATCGTAACAGGTGCTCCGAATGTAAAAGAGGGAGACAAAGTTCCAGTTGTTCTTGACGGCGGACGTGTTGCAGGCGGCCACGACGGAAAAATGACTCCTGGTGGAATCAAGATCAAAAAAGGTAAACTCCGCGGCGTTGAGTCCTGTGGTATGATGTGCTCTATCGAGGAGCTCGGAAGCACAAGAGAGATGTACCCGGAAGCACCGGAATACGGCATCTATATTTTCCCGGAGGACGCAGTTGTAGGTGAGAGCGCTATTAAAGCACTTGGCCTTGACGATGTGGTATTTGAGTATGAGATCACTTCCAACCGTGTAGACTGCTACGGTGTTCTTGGAATCGCAAGAGAGGCAGCAGCAACCTTCCAGAAGAAATTCTGCCCGCCAGTTGTAGAAGTTAAGGGAAATGATGAAAAAGCTTCCGACTATGTAAAAGTTACTGTACAGGATCCTGAGCTTTGCCCGCGTTACTGTGCAAGAGTTGTAAAAAATGTCAAGATCGGTCCGTCTCCGAAGTGGATGCAGAGATGCCTGGCTTCTAATGGAATCCGTCCGATCAATAACCTGGTTGATATTACAAACTATGTAATGGAAGAGTTTGGCCAGCCAATGCATGCGTATGACCTGGATACCATCGCAAACAGAGAGATCGTTGTGCGCCGTGCAGGAAAAGATGAGAAATTCGTCACACTGGATGGCCAGGAGCGTACCATGGATGAGAATGTTCTGATGATCTGTGACGGTGAGAAAGCTGTCGGCATTGCCGGTATCATGGGTGGCGAGAACTCCATGATCACAGACGATGTAAAAACCGTTCTTTTTGAGGCAGCATGCTTCGATGGAACCAGCATCCGTCTTTCTTCTAAGAGAATCGGCCTTCGTACAGATGCTTCCGGTAAATTTGAGAAAGGTCTTGACCCGAATAACGCACAGGCTGCTATTGACCGTGCATGCCAGCTGATGGAAGAGCTTGGTGCCGGTGAAGTTGTAGGCGGAATGGTTGATGTCTGCAGCGAGACAAGAGAGCCGTCCAGAGTAAAATTTGAGCCGGAGAAGATCAACAAACTTCTTGGAACCAACCTTACAAAAGAAGAGATGATCGGTTATCTCGGACGTGTAGAGCTGGCTTATGATGCGGAAACAGACGAGATCGTTGCACCGACATTCCGTCAGGATATCCACTGCAATGCAGATGTTGCAGAGGAGGTTGCAAGATTCTACGGCTATGATAAGATCCCGATGACACTTCCTACCGGAGAGGCTACCACAGGTAAGCTTCCATTCAAGCTTCGTATCCAGGAAGTCGCAAGAGATATTGCAGAGTACTGCGGATTCTCAGAGGGAATGTCCTATTCTTTCGAAAGCCCGAAGGTATTTGACAAGCTCTGCATTCCGAAGGACAGTGATCTTCGAAAAGTCATCACCATCAGTAATCCTCTTGGAGAGGACTACAGCATCATGCGTACAAGCACACTGAACGGTATGCTGGCATCCCTTTCCACAAACTACAACAGACGTAACAAAGATGTTCGTCTCTACGAACTTGGAAATATTTATCTTCCGAAGTCCCTTCCGATCACAGAGCTTCCGGATGAGCGTACTATGTTTACACTTGGAATGTATGGAAACGGCGATTTCTTCGATATGAAGGGTGTATGCGAGGAGTTCTTCGAGAAGATCGGAATGAAGAAAAAAGTTACCTACGATCCGAACAGCGAGAAGCCATTCCTTCATCCTGGAAGACAGGCAAACATGATCTACGAGGGTAAAGTTGTCGGATACTTAGGTGAGGTTCACCCATCTGTTGCAGACAATTACTCCATCGGAGAGAAAGCATATATCGCAGTGATCGATATCCTGGATATTCTGGAATTTGCAGGCTTCAACCACAAATACACCGGAATCGCAAAATATCCGGCTGTAACACGTGACTTAAGCCTTGTAGTTCCTCATGCAGTTCTTGCCGGTCAGATCGAGGAGATCTTTGACCAGAGAGGCGGAAATATTCTGGAGAGCTATCAGCTGTTCGATATCTATGAGGGAGCACAGATCGAGAAAGGTTTCAAATCCATGGCTTATTCTCTGGTATTCCGTGCTCATGATAAGACTCTTGGCGAGAATGAGATTTCTGCAGTAACGAAGAAAATCATGAATGGCCTCAACGGACTTGGAATCGAGCTGAGAAGCTGATGCTGATCTATATTGTAAGACATGGCCTGACAGAGTGGAATAAATTAAAAAAACTTCAGGGCGCCGCAGATGTGCCTCTTGCGAAAGAAGGGATTCTTCTTGCGAAAAAAACCGGAGAAGCTCTCCAAGGTGTGAAGTTTGATATTTGCTTTACAAGTCCGCTTTCAAGGGCAAAACAGACAGCAGAATGTGTCTTGGGAGAACGTGATATTCCCATCATACCGGATAAACGGATCCAGGAGATTAATTTTGGCGTGCTGGAAGGGAATCAGGTAAGAGATGCCGAGGGCAATTACATTGATCCGCAGATCGAGACTTTTTTCCGTGATCCGGTGAAGTTCAAGCGACCGGAAAACGGGGAGGATATTTTTGATGTGATCGCCCGGACAAAAGAGTTCTGGGATGAAAAAATATCTGATCCGGATCTTGCGGATAAAACGATTCTGATTGCGTCTCACGGATGTGCGGTTCGGGCGCTTCTTCAGAATGTAGATCCTGATCCGGAGAATTTCTGGAGAGGTTCTGTTCCACCAAATTGCTGTGTCAACCTTGTGGAAGTGAAAAATGGAAAGACAACACTTCTGGAAGAAGATAAAGTTTACGCATAAAAAATAAGGAAAAACGCAGAATAACTGTAATGGTTGTTCTGCGTTTTTTAGTGAAAAATATACAGGTTACGATTGACTAATCGGGATAAATTGAGATAAAATATACAAAAGAAACAAAGGATTCAGAAAAATAAAAGTTAAACTCTCCTAATCGTATAAAAATGCAGAATTGCGTTGAAATTATTTAGATATAAGTAAGTAGCGAATACTATTGTCTGCTTGATGGAGAGAGAATAATTGCTGACAGTGACGTGACACAGGAAATGGGGTGAGTATATGCAGTCATTAAATGAAACAAAAGCAGGGGAAATCTGTACCATCAAGTGGATGACCGGAATGCCGGAAATCATGGATCAGATCAGACAGTATGATGTCAGCGAGGGAAAGACCGTACAGATCATAAGCAGGATCCTTGGCGGAGTGATCGTAGGTGTTCAGGGACACAGGATCCTGATCAGTGACGATGCAGCCTGTCGTATAAAAGTATAAAAGGGCGAAAGGACAATTTCTTTTGATGGGATTGTCCTTTTTTGTTGTTTTGGGAATGTGGTTATGATAGTATGATAAAAAAGAAAACTTTTTTCAAAAATAAATAAGGGGAGGCAGATTATGGGAAAAAAGTTTATGAATACAGTGCTGTTTCTGCTTGTTGCAGTGGCAGCAGCGACTCTGACCGCTTATGTGGGAAAGGGTTCCGGAAATGTATTGTTTTATAATTTTGCATTTCTGGGAGTCATGGTGATTATTTATGCTGTCGGACTTTTTGCTGGGCTGTACAGAATGGATAATCTGACGGCTGCGCTGAAACATGGGGCCGGTGAGATTACCGATGTGTTCCAGCTTCCGGGAAGGGCGAAGAAGGAAGAAATCGGACAGTTACGAGGGATTTTTGGTGACCGGTATCTGGATAAAAAGATGGATGATTTTGTAGACAGCATCAGTCGTACAGAAGAGGGAATCGCTGAGGTTGAAGATTTCGTAAATATCGATGATGTGGATGTCCATATTCACAAAAGGCTTTTGGAAATGGCACCGGATATTTTTACAAGTCTTGGTATTCTTGGAACATTTATTGGTCTTGTCTGGGGACTGAAAAACTTTCAACCTACAGATTATGAGGTGATGACAACTTCTGTATCTGCCCTTGTTGATGGTATAAAAGTAGCCTTTCTTACTTCGATTTATGGTGTTGCGCTTTCTGTTGTGTACACATTTGGAATGAAGAGTGGGTATTCGTCCATGTCCCAGGCAATGCAGGATTTTCTGGATCGTTTTCATGCTCTGGTATTGCCCACTGCGGAGAATGAGTCCTGGAATCTTCTGGTTTCCAGCCAGAAGACTCAGACAGAAGCCATGAAACAGATGGCAGAACAGTTTTCTGTGCAGATGGCGGACAGCTTTGAAAAAGTTATCACACCTACGTTCCAGAAGATGAACGATTCTCTGGATGTACTTACTGCATCTGTGACCAAGGGACAGCAGGATGCGATCAGGGAGATTTTGGATTCGTTTTTGAGTGAGATGCACGGATCTTTTCAGCTGCAGTTTGAGGATTTCAATGATGCACTGGTTGAACTTAAGAAGGCGCAGAAAGATAATACAGAATACACGTCAGAGCTGTATAAAACGATGAGCAGCCAGTTAAGTGAGACTTTTACGAAACAGGAACGTGCCATGCGTGACGCAATTGCGGAAATTGACGAGATGCAGAGTAAATATATGAAGACTGCAGACCGGATTATCCGTGATAACCAGATGATTCAGCAGCTCCAGAAGCGGGATTATGAGAAACTGGCAGAGCACATGCATGAGAATGAAAAAGCTTCCGCAGATTTATGGAAATCCTGTAATGAGTCCATGCGCCAGTATGTGGACAGTGCCGCAGAGGGAATGAAGACTGCCGCAGATTCAAATAAGATCAGCGCGGAACTTTTACGGGAGGATAAGAAGCTGATTGAGAGTTTTGAGACGAAACTGAACGAGTTTACAGAGAGTCAGAAAATGGTAAACAGTACTCTGGATGAAGTTCGCAGGCTTCTTTCCGAGATTAAGACTGCAAAGAACAACCGGGATATTCATCTTGTTGCGGGACAGCCATGGGGATACGGTGGCAGCGCCGGGGTACAGGAACTGAAAGATAAACTTACCAGTCTTGAAGATCTTCTGGATGGTCAGGGAGCGAGACAGGAGGCTCTTCTTGATGAGATCGAGAGAAGTATCCGTGAAATGACGAAAGTAGCCCAGAAAGGGCGCTTTGGCTTGTTTAAATAAGAAGAGAGGAATTGTTAATGCACAAAAAAAGAAGGCCGGAGGATCACGGGTTTAATATCTGGCGCTCTTATTCAGACATGATGGCGGGTGTTTTACTGCTTTTTGTACTGATCATGTGTGTGACTCTTTTTCAGGCACAGAAGAGTTATAATGACAGTCTGAAGGAACGGGATGAAAAAATTGCTCTTCAGGAAAAGTATACGGAGGAGCTTCTTGAAAAACAGAGTGCGCTGGATAAGCAGGCAGGAACGTTAAAGAGTCAGGATGAGCAGATCAAGTCCAAAGATGAACAGATCAAGTCGCAGGATGAGGAACTGACTTCTCTGGCAGAGAAACTTGAGGAACAGCAGAAGACACTAGAGGAGCAGCAAAAGAAGCTTACAGAGCAGGAGAAAAAGCTGGCTTCCCAGAAGAAGAAACTTGCAAAACAGCAGGATACGCTGGAAGAGCAGCAGTCTGCGCTGGATGAAAAGACGGAGCTTTTGAATACGCAGCAGGAAAAGATTGATAAGATTATTGGTGTGAAGGCTGATGTTGTGGAGGCTTTGCAGAAGGAGTTTGCCAAGAAAAACCTGAATGTGGATATTGATTCTCAGACGGGTGCGCTGACGTTGAATGCCAGTGTTATGTTTGATTATGACCAGGCGGAACTGACAGATTCCGGTAAACGGACGTTGTCTATGGTGCTTCCTACATATTGTAAGGTGCTGCTGAATGATTCTTATAAGAAGTATCTGGGTGAGATCATTATTGATGGTTATACGGATACGGATGGAGATTACAGTTATAACCTGGAACTGTCACAGAAGAGGTCTCTGGCGGTGGCTCAGTATCTTCTGGATATCAAGAGTGATTTTCTGAAGGATGCACAGGTTCAGGAACTGCAGGATTGTCTGACGGTTAATGGTCATTCTATGTCGGATCCGGTTCTGGATGCGGATGGAAATGTGGATAAGGATGCTTCTAGGCGTGTGGAGGTGAAGTTCCGTTTGAAGGATGAGGAGATGATCCAGGAGCTGAATAAGATTATGCAGGGGGATGCTTCTGCGAGTGTGGATGAGACAGCGACGGAGTCGGGGAAGGATTCTGGTAGTGGGAAGACTAGTGGTAAGAAAAATTGAATTGTGATTGAGGGAAGTCTCAGGCTGTTTGGATATGGCCCGGGGCTTTTTTTGTTTGGGGAGGGGAGAGAAAGGCGGACGCCAGAGGGAGAGGATATTGGTTCGGGCAAGGACTTTGTCGTGGGGATACAACTAGGGTTCCGTGAGATGGCTAAAAGCATTGCGGCAGGGCCAGAACTCGCCGTTGGCTCAAACAGCTGACCCTGCCGCAATAACGC
>NZ_WQQE01000124.1:0-34562 GCF_018785655.1 Blautia sp. MCC269
GACCGGTTGGCTTGCCAAAGCCATGGCCGGGTAGCCAAGTCCGGAAGGGATAAACGCTGAAGGCATCTAAGCGTGAAGCCGCCCTCAAGATGAGATATCCCATTCTTAGTGAAGTAAACCCCCTTGAAGACGACGAGGTAGATAGGGCAGAGGTGGAAGTGTGGTAACACATGGAGCTGACTGTTACTAATCGGGTGAGGGCTTGACCAACCAGCCGAGGAAGCGGGCAAGGCAGGTAAGGGTCATACGGGAGCAAGCTTGCTTGTGGACGTATGAGCATTAGCTGACTTGAACATTTGCGAAGCAAATGACATCGAACGACGGAGTCGTGAGATGACCCCCGCTGGAGTAGCCTAAAAGAACAGGCGATGCAGCGCAAGCTGCGAGCCCGTAAAAAAAGGTAAATCGGCACGCAGGTTAAACTTGATTCAACAAAAACGATTAACCATCAACAAACACATGTATGTAGTTTTTAAGGTACAAACCTTAATAAATAATCCTCCTTAGCTCAGTCGGTAGAGCATGCGGCTGTTAACCGCAGTGTCGTTGGTTCGAGTCCAACAGGGGGAGTTTTTTTATGCCTGTAAACAGAGTGCTGTTTACAGGCATATTTATATTTTCACATAATATCTGTTTTAACTGAATCGGGCAAGTCTCCTGCGGGATGGCGAATCCTCAATCTGCAGACAAAATCCAGAAATTCAGTTTACTCTCATCATACTCGATCGAGGCTCTTTTTCCTGCAAAAAAATTCTCCAGAACCTGATACATTTCATCAAAATGTCCTTCACATGCACAATTCCCAAGCGGTTCGATCCAACAGGATTGTTTTCCACAAGCATCACGAAGATGAATGCGAAAATGAAGTCCCTGATCTTTAAGTAGTCCATTTAGTTCAATGATATCATTAAAAGAAATACAATACATAAAATCAACCTCCCGTCAAATAATTATTGTGGTTAGAAATATCATAGCAAAGAAAAGAAAAACAGGCAATACAGATGCCGGTTTTCCGACAACAGACTGGAAACTGTTTTCAAATCATGTTAAAATATATACTATAGTAAATTTTGTCAGTTCCCAGACATTTTGGTAATCAGATAAAAAATCATCTGATTCACTTAAGAATAATTATAAGAGAAAGAAGCAGACAGATAAGAATGGAAATATTTGATATCATAGATGAAAACGGAAATCCTACCGGAAAGACCGTAGAACGGAGCATTGCCCATGCAGAGGGAATCCGCCATCGCACTGCGCATATCTGGATCATCCGCCGGAAAAATGGAAGAACAGAGATCCTTCTTCAAAAAAGATCCAGAAACAAGGATTCTTTTCCAGGAAAATTTGATACTTCATCTGCAGGCCACATACAGGCAGGGGATGAACCGTTGGAATCAGCATTGCGGGAACTAAAGGAAGAACTGGGGATACATGCAGTGCCAGAAGATCTGCAGTTTGCAGGAAAATTCCCGATATCTTTTGCCAAAGAATTTCATGGAAAAATGTTCCTGGATGAAGAGATTGCCTTTGTTTATATCTACGATCATCCGGTAGAGATCGATCGTCTTACACTTCAGAAAGAAGAAGTAGAAGAGGTACAGTGGTTTGATCTGGAAGAAACGTATCAGCAGTGCAGACAGCACAGAGATAAATTCTGTGTTCCATTAGGAGGCCTGCAGCTTGTGCGGGAATTCATAAAAAATAACAACAATAACGAATATAAAGGAGAGAAACAGTCATGAGAAAAGATTTTGGTGCAAAACCTTATACCTATCCACAGCCAGTATTAATGATCGCCACATATGGCGAGGATGGCAAACCGGACGTTATGAATGCTGCCTGGGGCGGAATCAGTGATGATAAGGAAATTTCCATCTGTGTCAGTGAGAGTCACAAAACAACCGAAAATATTCTGAAAAAAGGCGCTTTCACAGTAAACATGGCGGATGTGGATCATATGACAGCCTGCGATTATGTGGGAATTGTTTCCGGAAACAAAGAGCCGGATAAATTTGCAAAAGCCGGATTTACAGCAGAAAAGTCCGAAAAAGTAGATGCCCCCATCATCAAAGAGCTTCCCATCTGTGTAGAATGTAAACTGAAAAGCTACGACAAAGAAACCTGCCGTCTGGTTGGTGAGATCGTAAATGTCAGCGTGGACGAACGTGTTCTGGACAAAAACGGAAATGTAGATGTAGCAAAAGCTGCACCGATCACGTTTGATCCGTTTAACAACGCATATATCCGTCTTGGCGAAAAGGTGGGCGATGCTTTTAAAGCTGGAGCTGCATTGAAATAAATAATATTTATGGAAACAAAAAAGTCTCTTTAAGAAGAAAGGATTGAAAAACCTGCCTTCTGGAAGAGACTTTTTTTATAATATTCCAAACTCTTTAACCAAATCAAGTAAGTCCCCTGCTTCAATTGCGAAAAGCAATAAGCAGTGGGTGGGGACTTGCTTGTATCAGGAGGAGTGCAAGCTCCTCCTGATAAACTGCGGAGCAGTTATTTGATGTAGAGCCACGTAACGAAGCGGATTGCGAATATCCGCTTGACATGCCTGGAAAATCCCGTCCTGATCATTACTTTTTGTTATAAAAGAAACAGCAGATGAAGCTACAGATCATATATGAACATAACAGATTCACGAAAAAACTTCGGATTATTCAGAAATTTCATGCTTGTATGTAAATATACGATATGATAACATAATCCATATATCATTTTTTGTAAAAAACATACAAAAAGGAGGAGCTGCCATGCGCCCAATGAGAGAAAAAATGCATACAGGAGAATTATATCTCCCTAATGACGATGAAATCTTTCAGGATCAGATCAGGAAACTGGACAGGCTTTATGACTTCAATATGACACGCCCTACACAGCTGGATAAAAGAAATGCTGAAAGAGATGTTTGCGGAGATTGGTGAAGATTGTTATATCGAGCCACCGCTTCACGCCAATATGGCAGGTGCATATGTCCATTTTGGAAAAAATGTCTATGCCAACTTTAACCTGACACTGGTAGATGACGGTCATATTTATGTTGGCGATTATACCATGATCGGTCCAAATGTGACCATCGCAACTGCGGGGCACCCGATCTTACCGGAGCTTCGTGAAAAAGGATATCAGTATAATATGGAAGTTCATATCGGTAAGAACTGCTGGCTGGGATCTGGAGTTGTTGTGTTACCGGGAGTTACTATTGGTGATAATGTTGTAGTTGGGGCCGGAAGTATAGTAACGAAGGATCTGCCTTCCAATGTGGTTGCAGTCGGTAATCCATGCAGGGTGCTGAGAGAAATGAATGAGCGGGATAAAGAATATTATTTTAAAGACAGAAAAATTGATTATTCTGAGATCGTTTAACCAAATCAAGTAAGTCCCCTGCTTCAATTGCGAAAAGCAATAAGCAGAGGGCAGGAACAGAGGCGTAAGCTTTTGCACATCAACAGATAATGCCGGGAGCAAAGGTCGAATGATCTTATGAAATATGAAACAGGTGGATGAGAACAGGAATGGATGAGGACCTGTCTGATGCTGAAAGAAAAGAGGAAAAATTATGGGAATGAATGAAACACCGTCAGCAGACCGTGTACATATCGGTTTTTTTGGCAGAAGAAATGCAGGAAAATCCAGTATTGTAAATAAAGTGACAGGTCAGGAACTTGCTGTGGTTTCCGATGTTAAAGGAACTACCACGGATCCGGTGAGCAAGGCCATGGAGCTGCTTCCAATGGGACCGGTTGTAATTATTGATACGCCGGGTATTGATGATGAAGGACATCTTGGAGAACTTCGAGTCCGAAAGGCAAAACAGGTACTGAACCGTGTGGATGTGGCAGTTCTTGTTGTGGATGCTACCCTTGGAAAAACCAATGTGGATGAGGAGCTGATCCACATTTTTAAAGAAAAGGAAATTCCGTACCTGGTTGTATACAATAAATCCGACCTTCTTTCGGAAAATCAGAAAATAAATGCGGATTTTCCGGATCGGAATCAGGAACCCTTCATTTACGCCAGTGCGGCAACAGGTCAGAACATCTATGAACTGAAAGAAAAGATCGCATCTCTTGCAGTAACCGATGATCTGAAATTACGTCTGGTAGGAGATCTCCTGGAGCCGTCAGACTTTGCGGTTCTTGTAGTACCGATCGATAAAGCCGCACCAAAAGGCCGCCTGATCCTTCCACAGCAGCAGACAATCCGGGATGTGCTGGAGGCTGGAGCAGCAGCCATTGTGATCAAAGAGAATGAGCTTTCCAATACTCTGGAAACTCTGGGTAAGAAGCCAAAGCTTGTGATCACAGACAGTCAGGTTTTTGCAAAGGTCAGCAAAGAAACACCGAAGGATATCTGGCTCACTTCATTTTCAATTCTGTTTGCCAGATTTAAAGGAAATCTGAAAACAGCGGCAGCCGGGGCAGCAGCCATTGACCGACTGAAAGACGGAGATAAAATCCTGATTTCGGAAGGTTGTACCCATCACAGGCAGTGTGATGATATCGGAACAGTCAAGCTTCCACGCTGGATCCGAAATTATACGGGGAAAGATCTGGAATTTGAGTATTCTTCAGGAAGAGATTTCCCGGAAGATGTGACGAAGTACAACTTGATCGTGCACTGCGGTGGATGTATGCTCAACGAGCGGGAAATGCGCTACCGTCAGAAATGTGCGCTGGACCAGGAAATCCCCATTACCAATTATGGAATTGCCATTGCTTACATGCAGGGAATCCTGAAACGATGTGTGGAAATGTTCCCGGATGTAAGAAAAGAGCTGGATGTTTAACCAAATCAAGTAAGTCCCCTGCTTCAATTGCGAAAAGCAATAAGCAGTGGGTGGGGACTTGCTTGTATCAGGAGGAGTGCAAGCTCCTCCTGATAAACTGCGGAGCAGTTATTTGGTGTAGAGCTACGTAGCGAAGCGGATTGCGAATATCCGCTTGACGAAAAGTCTGTAAAAAAAAGCCAGATGTTAAATACAACAGTGACATTAGGTTTCGGATGCGTAGAGAATTATGCTACGCTAATGATGGAACAGAAAGATATAGTAAATTTATGAAGCAGTTGTTTTTTGTACAGAATTGATTTCTGTGCAGAGAGCAGCTGCTTTTTGCATGCCATTCGTAAATCTGGAAATTTTTGAAAAAAGATAGTTTTATTTAACTTAACCAATTGACAAACAAAGAAAGTTATCTTAAAATAACATTGTTATTAAATAACGGCGTTATTGAATAAAGGAGACAATCATATGAGACCTGTAAATGAGAAACTGGCAGCAGATCTTCTGGAAGCAGGAAAGCAGGAATTTCTGGAAAAAGGATTTCAGGGAGCTTCCATGCGTGGGATCGCATCCAGACTGTCTGTGACCACAGGAGCACTGTACCGCTATTATACAGACAAGGAATCTCTGTTTGATGTACTGGTGGAAGAACCGGCCAGAGTGCTGGAAGAGAGATACCGGGCGATCCAGAGAAACTTTGCAGATCAGCCGGTGAAGGACCAGGTGCAGACACTTCCGGAGGTGTCTGATGAAGGTCATTCCTGGATGGTGGAATATATTTATGATCATTTTGATGCATTTAAACTGATCGTATGCTGTTCTGCAGGAACCCGTTATGAACATTATCTGGACGTACTCACAGAGATCGAGGTTAATTCCAGCATTGTCCTTATGGAAAAAATGAAAGAGGCGGGTTATCAGCCGGAAGAACTGGATGAGAATCTGATCCATATGGTGGCGAGCAGCATGTTTAACGGCATGTTTGAAACGGTACGCTACGATATGCCCAGAGAAAAAGCTATTTCCTATATGAACAGCCTGAGGGAATTTTATTCTGCCGGATGGTTCCGGTTACTGGGAATCAGCGGATCGTGACAAAGCAGAAGAGTGTAGTGGAAGTCAGTTTAATTATCTGATATCTGCAAAAAGGAGTTGATACATATGGAAAAAAAGAAAGAACCATCTCCAATATCCGTCGTATGGGGATGGGCAGAAAAATATCACAGTAAATTTTATGGTTCAGTAGTTCTGGCTGTACTTGGTGTGGCAGGAACCATGGCTGCGTATTTCAGTATTGCGGCGATGATACGCATTCTTCTGGAAAATGGAGATTTCAGCCAGTGCCTGCCATGGTGCGGTCTTCTTCTGAGCAGTTATCTGGTAAAGTCTGTGGGTTCTGCATGGTCCACGTCCATGTCCCATACAGCAACCTACTATACTCTGCGGGATATCCGTAAAAAAATGCTGGCCAAGCTTTCCAGAGTGCCAATGGGAACCATTCTGGATACTCCATCCGGACAGTATAAAACAACCATCGTAGACCGTGTGGAAGGGATGGAGCCCACGCTGGCCCATCTGATCCCGGAGATGACAGCCAACCTTCTGGTACCGGTTGCCATTGCAGTATATATTTTTGCACTGGACTGGAGAATGGGATTTGCTTCCCTTGTCACAACTGTGATCGGTATGGCCATCATGAGCCAGAGCGGAAGAACCTATGCAGTCCGCTGGGAAGGCGCAGTTGCAGTAGGAAAACGTATGGCAAATGCCATCATCGAGTATGTAGGCGGGATCCAGGTAGTAAAGGCTTTCAGCCAGTCCGCCGGATCTTATAAAAAATATTCCGGAGCAGTGGAAGAGAACGCACAGTACTATGTGGACTGGATGCATGACAACCAGAAATATATGTCCACCATGCAGACCTGGACGCCGTCCGTCCTGATCACCGTGCTGCCTGTAGGACTTCTTCTGTGGTCTCACGGCAGCCTTTCCGCTTCGGATTTTTTCACCATTATTGTCCTTTCCATGGGATTTGCGGGCCCGTTTCTGGCGGCTTTGTCCTTTGTGGATGAGCTTGCCATTGTGGGTGCCAACGTAAAAGAAATCAACGGTATCCTGGACAGCCCGGAACTGAACCGTCCGGAGGGAAAAACTTCTCTTTCTGATGAGAAGATCTGTCTGAAACAGGTATCCTTCAGCTATGGTAACCAGGATGAAAAAGTGCTGAAAGGCGTAAACCTTACCATCAACCCGGGAACAGTTACCGCACTGGTCGGACCATCCGGTTCCGGAAAATCCACCATTGCAAAACTGATCGCAGGTTTCTGGGATGTAACCGAAGGAAACATTACCCTTGGGGGAAAAGATATCAAAGAGATCCCTCTGGATCAGCTGAATCAGGAGATCGCCTATGTTTCCCAGGATAATTACCTGTTTGACCGTACCATCCGTGACAATATCCGTATGGGAAAATTAAATGCCACAGATGCGGAAGTGGAGGCAGTGGCAAAAGCTGCCGGATGTGACGGTTTTATCCGGAAGCTGGATAAAGGATATGATACCATCTGCGGCGAAGGCGGCGGACATCTTTCCGGAGGAGAGAAGCAGCGGATCTCCATTGCAAGAGCCATGCTGAAAAACTCGAAGATCGTGATCCTGGATGAGGCCACCGCAAGCATTGACCCGGAAAATGAGGCCATGATCCAGAAGGCCATCTCCGCACTGACAAAAGGGAAGACACTGATCGTGATCGCGCACCGTCTGGGAACCATCACCGATGCGGACAACATTGTAGTGGTTCAGGATGGTCATATTGAGGCACAGGGAACCCATGAGCAGTTGAAAGAAAACTGCCCGCTGTACAGCAAGATGTGGAATTCCTATCTGGGTGTCCGCGACGTGGCATAAGGGGGAAAGAGAAATGATCCGGATATTAAAAGAAATCATCGCCTTTTCAGGCAAAAAGAAAAAACTTTTTACAAAAGCCATGATCGTTTCCTTTATCGGAGCGGTCTTTGGAGCACTGCAGTTTCTGGCGCTGATGATGACGCTGGATATCATCGTAGGTGGGAAAGAAGCACATATTCTTCCGGTATTTGCAGTAATGCTGATCTCCATGCTGGGAAGGCAGGCCTGCTTTTACTATGCGACCAATGCGGAGACAGAAACCGGATATTTTATGGCAGCAGAGAAAAGAGTCCATATCGGAGACCGTCTGCGCTATATCCCAATGGGATTTTTTAATGACAACAGCCTCGGAAATATCACAGCAGTTGTTACTACTACACTTTCGGATGTGGAAAACAATGCGTCCAGATGTCTGGTCATTGTGATCGGAGGATTTTTAAATACTCTGGCTTTCTGTCTGGCGCTGTTTGTGATCGATGTGCGTCTTGGAGTGATCGCTATTATTGGTATTCTGGTTTACCTTGCAGTAACAGAATGCTCCACGGCAGCAACCGCAAAAACAGGCCCTGGAAGACAGCAGGCGCAGGAAGGACTGGTAAAATCTGTTCTGGAATATGTGCAGGGCATGAGCGTGGTAAAATCCTATGGTCTGGAAAAAGATAACGATCAGGCAGCAGCCAGGGCAGTGGATGACAGCTGCAAAAAAGCGCTGGCTCTGACAAGATCTGTGACACCGTGGATCGGTATCCGACAGGTAACTGCAAAGGTATTTGGCGCGGCGCTGGCAGTGGCAAGTCTTGTATTTTATTACAGTGGAAGCCTGGATCTTTCCAGATGTATCCTGATGCTGATCGCTTCCTTTATGGTATATCAGGAGCTGGAAAATGCAGGAAATATGTCCGACAATCTGCAGATGCTTGGGGAATCCATGCGGAAAGCAAATTCTATTGATGACACACCGACGATGGATACCGACGGCAGTGAAATCCGTCCGGAAGATGCATCTGTGGAATTTAAAAACGTAAGTTTCTCTTATGGTGACCGTAAGATCCTGGATGGCGTTTCCATCCAGATCCCGGCAGGAAGCACCACTGCGGTAGTAGGACCTTCCGGCGGCGGAAAAACTACGCTCTGCAATCTGATCGCCAGATTCTGGGATGTACAGGGCGGAGAGATCCTGGTAGGCGGCCACAATGTAAAGGAATACAAGCTGGACAGCCTGATGAAAAATATTTCCATGGTATTCCAGGATGTATATCTTTTTAATGACACCATCGAAAATAACATCCGCTTCGGAAAACAGGATGCCACCCATGAGGAAGTGGTGGAAGCCGCAAAAGCTGCCTGCTGTCACGATTTTATCATGTCCCTTCCGGAGGGTTATGATACGGTTCTCGGAGAAGGTGGTGGAACTCTTTCCGGCGGCGAGAAACAGCGGATTTCCATTGCAAGAGCCATGCTGAAAGATGCGCCGATCATTATCCTGGATGAGGCAACTGCAAGTGTGGACCCGGAAAATGAGGCGGAGCTGCAGAAGGCAATCGATGTGCTGATTCATAACAAGACCATTATCATGATCGCCCACAGACTGAAAACAGTCCGAAATGCGGACCAGATCCTGGTATTAAACGGAGGAAAGATCACTCAGAGAGGAACCCACGAGGAACTTTCCGCCCAGAGCGGTCTTTATGCAGATTTTATCCATGCAAGAGAAGAGGCAGCCAGCTGGAAATTGGCGTAAAGAAGATTTGTGCCTGAGATAAAAATAAGGGGTATTGCCGGCAGTTCTTAATAACTGCCGGCAAAATACATTCAGGAGATGTTTACAATTCCGGGAGAAAGTGCTATATTACTAGAGTTTGTATTTTAAAAATATAGAGGAGTTGTAAATAATGATCGACCAGGCACTTGCACAGGCTCTGCAAAAAGAGATTCCGGTACTTACAGCCCAGATCCGCAGCCTTTATGCGGAATTTGATAAAAAATTTCATCTCAATGGAGCGAAGATCCCCATTACTTTTGGCATGGAGCCGGACCTTCTTGGATCGTATACAAGAGGCAGTTACCACGAAAAAGAGCATTTTCATTTTTCCCTGCTGTTTATTGGCTATGCGGTAAAAAATCCTCTGAAAAAAGAGGACAGGCTGGATCTTTACAAACATGAATATGCCCATTATATGCAGCATAATTTTCACATTCCCGCAGAGTATCAGTGGCAGCACGGAACCCACGGAAGTGCCTGGAAATACTGCTGTTCCCTGACCGGCGCGGCGCCAACGCCATATTATAAAGCAGGGGAAGCACTGATGAAACACGACTACGAGAAAAAGCTCCGAAGCCCAATCCATGACCGGACAGTAACAGTACGGGATACTTACCGGAGAAAGCAGCAGCATGAAAATACCCGGAACAGCATTGTGCGCTACGAGATCGGAGAAGATGTGAGCCATCCGAAATTCGGAACCGGAAACATTGAACATGTGGAGCAGCTTCCAGGCTCAGTAAGGCTTCATATCCGGTTTGGAGAAGAATTGAAAGTGATCGATCAGAAGTGGCTTCTCCGGTCAAAATATAAATAGAACAAAATGGTATAAAAAAATCTCCGGCACAGAAAAACTGTGATCCGGAGATTTTTGAATTTTATAAATTCGATATTTTATTCAGAAACTTTCACAAACTGGCTGTTATAAAGATTCTGATAGAATCCGCCTTTTGCCATAAGTTCCTCGTGATTTCCCTGCTCAATGATACTTCCGTCTTTCATGACAAGGATCTCATCCGCATTACGGATAGTAGAGAGACGGTGGGCAACAATGAAGCTTGTTCTGCCCTGCATCATCCGGTCGAAGGCTTCCTGGATCAGCATTTCAGTACGGGTATCAATGCTGGAGGTTGCCTCGTCAAGGATCAGCATCGGTGGCAGGCACAACATGACACGGGTGATACAGAGAAGCTGTTTCTGTCCCTGGCTTAAGCTGTCTTCATAGAGAATGGTATTCAGGCCATTTGGAAGACGGCGGATAAATTCCCAGCTGTGGGACATTTTTGCTGCCTGGATCACTTCTTCATCCGAAGCATCCGGTTTTCCGATACAGATGTTGTCGCGGACAGTTCCATGTTTGATCCAGGTATCCTGGAGAACCATGCCATAGCTTCCGCGGAGGGCATGTCTGGAAACTTCGGTGATCGGTTTTCCGTCTACGGAGATACTTCCGCCGGTGACGTCGTAGAAACGCATTAGCAGGTTGATAAAAGTTGTCTTACCACAGCCGGTAGGACCTACGATGGCGATTCGTCGGCCAGGCTCTGTGTGAAGGTTAAATCCTTCAATGAGAGGTTTGTCCTCTTCGTAGCGGAAAGAAACATTCTGGATATCTACGGCACCTTTTACATCATCAAGAGTTCCGGACAGGTCCGGGCTTTCCGGTTTTTCTTCCAGAAGGTCAAAGATCCTGGTAGCGCAGGCCAGAGCGTTCTGAAGCTCTGTAATCACGGAGCTGATATCATTAAATGGTTTCATGTACTGGTTAGCATAGGCCAACAGGACGGAAAGCCCACCTACCGTCAGATGACCGCCCGGGATCAGGAATGCACCTACAAGAGCTACACCTGCATAGATGATGTTGTTGACACATCGTGTGGACGGGTTGGTGAGACTGCTGTAAAAAACAGCTTTCTGGCTGGCATTTCGAAGCTCCTCGTTGATCGAAGCGAAACGCTCCGAAGAACGGTTCTCATAGCCAAATGCCTGAACCACTTTCTGATTTCCGATCATTTCCTCGATCAGTGCAGTCTGACGTCCACGGGCATCACTCTGTGCACGGAACATCTGGAAAGAATGGGAGGAGATGAATTTTGCCACAAAAAAGCTCACCGGAGTCAGGACAATGACCATCAGTGTGATCCACACGTTTTTGGAAAACATGAAGATCAGAGTTCCGATGATGGTGATGATACCGGAAAACAGCTGTGTAAATCCAAGGAGCATACCATCAGAAAGAATATCCGTATCCGCAATGACACGGCTGATGATATCACCGGTGCTGTGTCCGTCCAGGTAGGACAGCGGAAGTTTCTGGATATGGCGGATGGATTTCGCACGGATATCCTGTACTGTGCGGTAGGTCATACGGTTGTTGATGATGCTCATGACCCAGGTGGCAATACCGGAAAGCACGATCATGACAAGAATACGGGAAAGATAGAATCCCATTCTGCCAAAATCAACTTCATGGGCAGCAACCACCTCATCAATGGCATAGCCGAAAAGTACGGGAACATACAGCTGCAAAATGACAGTAACTGCGGCAAGGATCACACTTAATACAAGAAGAAAACGGTATTTTCCGATAAAGCGGAGCACCTTGAAGAAGGTTGCCATGCTGTTTTTGTCTGTTTTGCTCATGCCAGGACCTCCTTTCCGGTTGCTTTTTCATATTTGATCCGTTCTTCCGGGAATTGTGAGAAAAAGATCTCACGGTAAGTTTCACAGGTGGAAACAAGCTCCTGGTGGGTTCCTTTTCCGGCGAGCTGGCCGTCGTCCAGTACCAGGATCAGATCGGCCTGGCGGATGCTGGCTGCTCTCTGGGATACCAGGAAAGTGGTGGTGTTTCCGCCAAGCTGATGGAGAGACTTCCGAAGTGCCGCATCTGTGGCAAAGTCAAGAGCACTGGCACTGTCGTCCAGGATCAGGATCTCCGGCTTTTTTACAAGGGCGCGGGCAATGGTAAGTCTCTGGCGCTGGCCACCGGAAAGGTTACGACCGTTCTGTTCCAGACGGAAATCCAGTTGGCCTTCTTTTTTCTCCACGATCTCACGGGCCTGGGCAGTGGTAAGAGCCTCCCACATTTCCTCATCTGTGGCATCTTCCCGTCCCCAGCTTAAGTTTTCGCGGATGGTTCCCTGGAAAAGCGCAGCCTTCTGAGGAACCACGCCGATTTTTTCCCGGAGCTCATTCTGTGAATAGGTCTGTACATTCTGACCATCCAGGATAACAGTTCCGGAACTTGCGTCATAGAAACGTGCGATCAGATCCACAAGGGTGGATTTACCGCTTCCGGTACCGCCGATGATTCCGATGGTAGAGCCTTTTTTTGCGGAAAAAGTAATGTCTGAAAGGCTGGGTGCGCCGGTTCCTGCATAGGAGAAGGTCACATGGTCAAAAGCAACAGCACAGTCGTTCTTTGCAGCTGCCGGTGCGGAAGTTTTCTCCGGGTAAGCCATGGTGGAGTCTACTTTTAGGATTCCGGCAACACGGTCTGCACAGGCCATGGATTTGTTCAGGGTAATGATCAGGGAAGCAAGTTTGATCAGCTCCACGATCATCTGTGCCATGTAGTTGTAGAGGGCAACGACTTCACCCTGCTGCATGTTTCCCAGATTGACCTGTACACCTGCAGTCTGGATCAGGATTACGGTTGCGATATTGATCAGCACATAGGTGGCCGGATTTAAAAGTGCGGAGATTTTTCCCACAAATTCATTCAGTTTTGTGAGAGCAAGGTTGCTTTCGTCAAACTCTGCAACTGCGTGATCTTCCCGGCAGAATGCACGGATCACACGGACACCGGTCAGGTTTTCTCTGGTAAGGCGTGTGACAGTATCCAGGCGTCCCTGTACTTTTTTGAAAAGAGGGATACTTAAGAACATGATCACAAAGACAAACAGGAACAGGATCGGGATGGCAACTACGAAGATCAGCGCACAGCGCACGTTGATAGTAAAGGCCATCACCATGGCACCGAAAACAATAAACGGGCTTCGAAGAAGAAGACGAAGGCCCATATTTACACCATTCTGTACCTGGTTTACGTCGTCGGTCAGACGGGTGATCAGGGTATCGGTTCCAAGGGTATCCAGTTCCGTATAGGAAAGCTTCTGGATGTGGTCAAAAACTGCCTGCCGTACTTCTGTGGCAAAACCTACACTGGCTTTTGCCGCAAAAAACTGGGCGGTAATGCTGACTGCCAGTCCTGCGGCAGCCATCAATATCAGGATAAAGAATTTCTGTACGATGTAGCCGTGATCGTTATGGGCAATACCCACATCAATGATCTGGGCAATGACGATAGGCACCAGCAGGTCAAACACAACTTCCAGAAACTTGAAAAAAGGAGCCAGAATGCTTTCTTTTTTGTAGTTTCGAAGATATTTTGCGAGTGTTCGCATTTCTTTTTCTTTCCTCCATTTCCTTTTTATTACAATAAACCTCTGTTATTATACTCTCTTCGGGATGATACGTATAATATTGTTTTTGATGCATTATAATATAAAATTTGTATTGAAGAAAACGTGAGTTTATGGGAAGATAATGATAGTATCTGCAAAAATGAAAAAATCATTAGTATGCAGATTCCAGATATCCGTTTGTTGAACAGAGACAGAGCGTGTTTGATGTGGATCATCCGGGAACGGAATGCGGAAATCACAGGAAATGTCATATACAATTAAAAGGAGGAAGATATGGAGATCAGACAGTTGGAATATTTTCATGAGATCGCGGCAACAGGAAGTATCCATGAAGCTGCAAGAAGGCTGAACATGTCCCAGCCGCCTTTAAGCTATCAGATCAAACAGCTGGAAGCGGAGCTGAATGTGAAGCTTTTTGAACGGACCAGGGCAGGAGTGACACTGACAGAAGCGGGAAAGCTTCTTTACGACAGGACGGAGAATATTTTAAATTATGTCCGTTCCACAGAGCTGGAAGTATCCAAGGCAGGAAAAAAGCAGGTCTTGCGTATCGGGATCACGCCCACTACGGTAACCACCATTATGCCTTATATTTCCAGATTTTCCAAGGAGAATTCGGATGTAAACTTTGAGGTACGGGATGCCATTACCTTTACACTTTTGAATTATCTTATGGATGGGATCATTGATGTCTCTGTGGTACGGACACCTATCAAGCTGGAGGGATTGAATTATCTGGAGCTTTCGGAAGAACCCATGATCGCGGTTCTTCCCCCTGAATTTCCGGAAAACGGTACAAAAAAAGAGGGCATCAGCCTTAAGGAGCTGACCAGACGCCCTCTTATTATTTACCGGCGGTACGAAGAATTTCTGATGAAAGCCTTTGGAGAAAAAAATCTCCAACCGGATATTTTCTGTGTCTGTGACGATCCCAGAGATGCCATGCTCTGGGTGCAGGAAGGTCTTGCGACTGCCGTTTTTCCAAGATCCATGGAAGATCTCTGTACAGATCTTCCGATCCGCATCATTGAAGAAGAGAAGCTGAAGACCAGGATCCTTCTTGCCTGGAAAAAAGACCGCAGGCCTTCCGCTGTAATGCAGGAGTTTATCAATATCTGTGAGGAATATAAAGAAATCAGTCTTTGAGATGTTCCTCTTTCCAGTGTTTCCACTTCTGAACGGCTTCCGGATTCTGTTTCTCCAGCCGTTCTTCCAGTTTCTTTCTGCGCTGTTCCAGCCGTTCCAGAACTTCCGGGTGTTCGGCCAGGATTTTTTCTTTTAGTTTGCCACGGCGTTTTTCCAGAAGCTGAAGGATCAGTCTCCGGTCGGAAGTCAGCTCTTCCGGCAATTCGTCCATATGTAACTCGATCCTTCGGAGAAGTTCATCCTCATCCAGAAGCCCCAGGCCATGCCAGTTATCCAAAAGTTCTTCCAGACCTTCTTCGGAGAGACGTTCAATATCCGGGATTTGGTGTAACTGCTCGATAATGTGATGGACAGATTCCTCGATCTCTTTTACTGCATCATCACCAAAAGCCCAGGCGAACTCTTCCAGGGTATTTTCTTCCTCTGCCGGAAGAAAAGCGATACTGCGGCGCAGAAGCTTTGTCTCGTCTTCCTTTGGAACATCCAGTTCATAAGGGGCTTCGATCCCTGCGTCATGCAGAGCAGCAAGAATGGTACGGCGGACCATACCGTCCTTGATCATATGACTGATGCCGAACTGACGCAGCTGGTCATTGATCTGAGTGGAATGTTCGGTGAGGTAAAAACGGATCCCACGTTTTTTCAGGCTTGCAGAGATGGCATCCAGCCGGTCGGCAGCAGTAACGTCAATGCTGTTGATGGCACTGGCATCTACGATCACTACTTTCGTATCTTTCTGGATGCTGTTCTCAATGTCCTCCTGAAAGATCTTTACATTTGCGAAAAACAGGTTTTCACTGAAACGGTAGATGACAACGCCTTTGATGGGATAGGCGTAACGGTTTCTGGAAAGATCAAAATAAACATCTCTGCCCGGGATCATGCCACGGAAAGAGCGTGGCGGGTTGGTAGCTTTCAGGATCACAGCTACGAAAGAGAGCAGGATGCCAATGATAACGCCGTAGATAGTTCCAAGGCAGAGCACGCTGAAACCGGCAGCCATAAAAATGTAAAATTCTGTCCGGCTCACCTTGAAAAGACGCACAGCCAGATGGGTTTCCACCACATCCATCAGAGCAGAGATCACAATGGCTGTCAGCACAGGAACCGGAAGATATCCGATAAAGCCGGTGCCAAAAAGAAGAATCAGAGCCATGGTGATCCCGGCAGTGATGGAAACTGCCTGAGATTTTCCTCCGTACTGTTCATTGAGGGAGGTGCGGGAGATACTGCCGTTTACTGGGCAGCAGCCTACTGCGGCGGCAGCAATATTTCCGGCGGCACAGGCCAGGATTTCCTGACGGTCGTTCAGCTTATAATCATTGCGGAACGCAAAGGTATTCTCTGCAAGAAGAGTTTCTGCCATAATGACAACAGCAACCATAAGGCCGCGGCCTGCTGCCTGGGTCAGATCAACATTTCCGAAATCCGGGATCACCAGGGAAGGAAGGCCACGTTCTACAGACTGCAAAAGCACAACGCCCTTTTCATCCACATGAAAAACAACGGTGGAGAGAACACCCAGGGCCATGATCGCGATGGCCATGGGGAATTTCGGCGCCAGTTTTTTGAATATGCGGATCAGTATCAGCGCACCAAGTCCCATGCAGAGGGAAAGCCAGCTTATATTTTTTGCGGCAGCGAAGATATGCTCTGCCAGCTCCAGAAGTTCACCGGAACCGGCCGGGCTTCCCATCAGCTTCGGGATCTGCATCAGGATGATGGTGACTGCGATACCGCTGATAAAACCACCCATAACAGGTGTGGAGATAAAGTCCACGATCTTATCTGCGTGAAGCAGAAAGAAGATAAACAGCCACAGACCTGCAAAAAGTGCAATGGCAGGGACATAATCCATGGCGGCTTCCGATTCCGCGGCAATGCCAAGGGTAGACAGTGCGCCGCCTACAATGGCAGCAGGTGCCGCGTCAACTCCGAAGATAAATTGCCTTGAAGTGGAAAAGAGCGCAAACAGCAGGATCGGCAGAACAGAACCATACAGTCCGTATACCGCCGGAATTCCGGAAATCTGGGCATATCCCATGGAGATAGGAATGGAAACCGCGGCGATGATGATACCGGAAAAAATATCTTTGAGAAGGTACTCTTTCCGGTAGCCCCGCAGCGAGGAAAACAGGGAAAGCTTCATATAGTCACATCCTTTTCTGAAAAATATGTTCTATTATATACCAAAGAGAGCCTGCGGGAAAGAAGCAAAGCAAAGGTTCCGGGTGAAAAATCGTGGACAAAGGATATCTGCCATATTATAATAAATGCGAAATTACAGCTGTGGGGATGCGAAATCCTGTACTTTTGCTGTGTGAAAAAGATCATCAATGAAAGGTTAAGATATAAATGAAAAAAGCGATCATAGCAATGAGCGGCGGTGTAGACAGCTCCGTGGCAGCTCTTTTGACAAAGGAATCCGGTGACGAGTGCATCGGTGCAACCATGAAACTTTACAACAACGAGGATATCGGTGTCCACAGGGAAAAGACCTGCTGTTCCCTGGACGATGTGGAGGATGCCAGAAGCGTAGCCTATCAGATGGATATGCCTTACTACGTATTTAACTTTACCGCAGATTTCCATACAGAAGTCATGGACCGTTTTGTGGAGGCTTACGAAAACGGCTGTACACCCAATCCATGTATCGACTGCAACCGTTATCTGAAATTTGACAAAATGTTCCACCGTATGCAGGAGATCGGCTACGATTATATTGTAACCGGACATTACGCAAGAGTGGAATATGATGAGAACAGAGGACGCTATCTTCTGAAAAAAGCAGTGGACGACACCAAGGATCAGTCCTATGTGCTCTATATGCTGACCCAGGAACAGCTGGCACATGTAAAACTTCCTCTTGGCGGCCTTCGGAAAGATCAGGTCCGTGTCATTGCCGAAGAGCATGGTTTTATCAATGCCAGAAAACATGACAGCCAGGATATCTGCTTTGTGCCGGATGGCGATTATGCGAAATTTATCGAGAAATATACAGGCAAAAAAACACCGGAAGGTGATTTTGTAGATAAAGAAGGAAACTATATCGGACGCCATAAAGGAATCATCCATTATACCATCGGTCAGCGCCGTGGCCTTGGTATTCCGGCAGCCAGCCGTCTTTATGTCTGCGAGATCTCCCCGAAGACCAATACAGTTGTTCTCGGTGACAACGCAGATCTTTTCAGCAGTGAGCTTGAGGCAGATAGTGTAAACCTGATCTCTGTGGATAATTTAAGTGAGCCGAAGAGAGTGACTGCCAAGATCCGTTACCGTCATAAAGAGCAGCCAGCCACTGTATGGCAGACACCGGACGGCATCCTTCATGTGAAGTTTGATGAACCTCAGAGAGCGATCACAAAAGGCCAGGCTGTGGTAATGTATGACGGAGACGAAGTTGTAGGCGGTGGCGTTATAAATAAAATCTATAGCCAGTCATAAATAAAGGTGAGAACCTAAATAGATAAACCCCATTGACATACTAGGAAAAGGGTGATATGATTGCATCATCAAAAAACGGAGCACACAAAACAAGGTGAGCAACGTGATGATCAGGAGGAAATCATGAAGGTTTTACAGAAGTCAACAAGGGTGTTTATCGAAGAAAAGCGAATGTGTTGTTGTCGCTGATAAGCAGATGATCATAAGATAAGAAATTACTATTTTACCGAATATAAGAATAAAAGAAAAGAGGACAAACACATGAGCAAAATTACAAGAGATCAGAGAAAATTTAAATTTGAGACATTACAGCTTCACGTAGGACAGGAACAGCCGGATCCGGTTACAGATGCAAGAGCAGTACCAATCTACCAGACATCTTCCTATGTATTCCGCAACTGCGATCATGCAGCAGCACGTTTCGGACTTGCAGATGCTGGTAACATTTACGGACGTCTTACAAACCCGACAGAGGACGTATTCGAGAAGAGGATCGCAGCACTTGAGGGTGGCTCCGCAGCACTTGCAGTAGCATCCGGTGCAGCAGCTATCACATACACGATCGAGAACCTTGCACAGCAGGGAGATCACATTGTAGCAGCCAAAAATATTTACGGCGGTACAACAAACCTTCTGGAGCATACGCTTCCGGCATACGGAATCACAACAACATTTGTTGATGTATTCAATCTCGAGGAAGTGGAGAATGCGATCCAGGAGAACACAAAAGCTGTTTATATTGAGACTCTTGGAAACCCAAATTCTGATGTTGTAGATATTGAGGCTCTTGCAAAAATTGCTCACAAACATAAAATTCCGCTTGTTGTAGATAATACATTTGCAACACCATACCTCGTAAGACCAATTGAGTACGGCGCAGATATCGTTGTTCATTCCGCAACAAAATTCATCGGTGGCCACGGAACTACTATCGGTGGTGTGATCGTAGAGAGTGGTAAGTTTGACTGGGAGGCATCCGGCAAATTTGCATCTCTTACAGAGCCAAATCCAAGCTATCATGGCGTAAGCTTCACAAAAGCATGCGGACCGGCTGCATTTGTTACAAAGATCCGTGCGATCCTTCTTCGTGACACAGGAGCAACCATTTCTCCAGTAAGCTCATTCATCTTCCTTCAGGGACTTGAGACACTGTCTCTCCGTGTAGAGCGTCATGTTGAGAACGCACTGAAGGTTGTACAGTATCTGAATGATCATCCGCAGGTAGAGAAGGTTCATCATCCGTCTGTATCCACAGATCCAAGCCAGCAGGAGCTTTACAAGAAATATTTCCCTAACGGCGGCGGTTCCATCTTTACATTTGAGATCAAGGGAGATGCACAGAAGGCAAAGGATTTCATTGATAACCTTGAGCTGTTCTCACTTCTTGCAAACGTTGCAGATGTGAAATCCCTTGTTATCCATCCGGCTACTACAACACATAGCCAGTGCACAGAGGAAGAGCTTCTTGATCAGGGAATCAAACCAAACACAATCCGTCTTTCTATCGGAACTGAGAATATCGATGATATTATCCAGGATCTTGATGAGGCATTCAAAGCAGTTCAGTAAATAAGACAATTAAATAAGAAGAACACCTTCTAAATCAATAGCACAGAAAAATCTGCTCCGGGACGTATGAGAATATAGTTCCGGGGCAGATTTTTTTTAGGCGGCTTCCACAAGTTCTTCCAACGTTCCGAAAGTATATCCCATCTCTTTCCATTTCGTCAGCAGTTCATCCAGGATGGAAGCGTTTGTAGAGGAAGTGCTGTGCAGCAGCACAATAGCACCCGGATGGATGCGTCCCAGTAATTTCTCGAAAGCTTCTTCTTTTGAGGGCTGTTTATCCTGATACCAGTCCACATAGGCCAGGCTCCAGAAAAACGTGTGATACTCCAGATCTTTTGCCATCTGGAGGTTTTCCGTGCTGTAGATCCCCTGTGGCGGACGGTAAAATTTTGTCATTTCTTTTCCAGTTGCTTCTTTATAAAGAGCCTCCACATCTTCAAGCTGTTTCTGAAAAGCTTCTTTTGTGGAGATACCGGACATATCCGGGTGAGTCATGGTGTGGTTGCCAACGGTATGGCCTGCATCCACAATTTCCCGGATCAGTTCCGGCTTTTCCCGGATCAGGGTTCCCACAACAAAAAATGTGGCATATACCTGATGTTTATGTAAGGCGTCCAGAATGGCAGGCGTGTTTCCATTATCATAGCCTGCGTCGAAAGTGAGATATATTTTTTTCTCATCAGTATCATCTGCGTACCAGGCATTGTATTTTTTCAGTTCCTCTATGGAAGCATTTCCTGTAGGCCGTGTGCCCTTCTCCTGAAAACCAAGCCCCCAGTTTTCACTCTGAGAAGACAGAGAAGCAGAAGAGGGCCGGCTGTTTTCCATAGAATTCTGGTCGGATCGTGATCCGGAAGAAAAATGGGAAGAAATCTTTCCCACAAGACTGCCAAGAGCAAAAGCCATGACAAAGAAAAAGATAAGGCGGTAGATATGTTTTTGTTTCATGGGAACCTCGGAGAAAATGGAGTTATTAATATGCTTATGAACGTACAGAGGAAGATATGAAGACAAATGATAATGAGGATAGGTTCAGCAGAATATTCAGGAGAGCCAGAGATAAATAAGCAAAAAATAAGAGCCATCAGCGATCAATTTCTTCTGCCGATGACTCTTTCAATTTTCATTATCCAATGGAATATACCTCTCATTTCTTAGATTTAAAACTTATACGGAATTAAAATTTACGTTCTCGGTGGTCCGTACCTCCTTGTTTTAATTATGATGGAAAATCTTTAAATCTTCTGGTGGACTGTACCTCTCTTTCTTAGATTATGGGAAGTAAGTTATGTTTTCGGTGGGTTCACGCTCCTTTTTGATTTGTTTTTTTGTTTTCCGTTTGTTTTATTTGATGGTTATACTATAACAGATAAAAACGATATTGTCAACACTAAATTTGAAAAATAATAAAAATAAATAGAAATAGAAGAATAATATATGCATAATACATATAATATTCGGATAATATAAAATATTTATAATTTAGACAGAATTTATAATATCTCCAGACGCTATATAAATGTTTTATTGATATCGTAAAAGAATAATGGATTCAAAGACATTTCCACAATCATTCCACTGCCAGCTTCCATCATATTTGTGGCAGATATCTTCGACAATGGAAAGTCCTAATCCATGATTAAAGGAATCTTTTTTTGTAGTAGTGTGGCTAAATTTTGTTTGAGGGTTTTTACTGTTTCTAACTAGGATAGAAAGAAAGCCTTTAGAAGTTTTCAAGATTAGGGAAATATGCGTTTCCGAAGATCCAGAAGAATTACATGCTTCAATGGCATTATCCATTATGTTAAATAGAACACTACTTAAATCTGAAGACTGAATGATTGATTTTTCAGGAAGAAAAATCTTATAGTCTACCTGGATTCCTAAATATTGGGCGAACGTTCGCTTAGATTCCAGAATAGCAAGAATAAGATTGTCTTCACAATAAGGATGAAAGCGATCATGCTGGAAAGATTCAAGAGTTTCGCAGATAAGTTTGTGTGCATTTTCAAAATCATTTATGTGCAGAAGATTTTGTATTGTTTGAAGTTTTTTGATAAATTGTTGTTGAGTTTTAAGAGTATTGTCTTTTTGCTGTTTCATTAATAGTAGATGTTCGTTAGTTAAAGAATATTGTTTTTCTAACAGATTAAGTTCTGTTTTTGCTTTTTCTCCGGTAAAAAGTTGTATTAAGAGTTGATATAAATTATGACATACAATGATTGCAGTCAGGCAGGTCAGCAAGAAAAAAAGATTCAAATATTTTCCTGAATAATGGGCTAAAAGATAAAAAATTTGAAAAAATGCTAAAGAAATAAGAAAAAATATTTTTTGTTTAGAAATCATAAGGTATTATCCTCCTGATGGACTGTTTTATTAACAAATGTATGATCATTGAGATGTATGTTATCGAGTAATACAGAATTACAGTACTTTTCTGCTTCATCCATTTTCTTTGTTTCTGCAAGATAAGCCAAAGAAATTAGATGATTTTCTATATCGTGATTCCATTTGCGAATTTTAATATATTCCTGTTTCATTTCTTCCGATACTTCCATTTGCATTTTCAGTAGATCTATTTTATGGATATTCTTTTTAAAATTCTTCTGTTCTTGTTCTAATAAATTAAGACTATGTATAAATAATAAATAACTTATGAAACAACAAATAATATATAGAAGAAGCGGAATAAAAAGGTTACTGGATTTATAAAATCGTGTAAACTCTGATATAATTAATGGTAAAAAAATAGGAAGTATGATAATAAAAAGTAAGGTAAATTTTAAATAATTTATACATTCCTGTAAAAGAGAAAAAACTTTTTTGTAAAACAGATAAGAAAAAGAAAAAATTAGAATTTGTATAATTATCTTTTCATGAAAACTGCATAGAGAATAAATATTTAATGCAGTATATAAATTTTGATGAATAAACAGATTATAAAGTTGTATATAAATATTTACGGATAAAAGTTCTGCTAATATACCTCCCAAAAGATAAATAAAATAAGACAGTAGTTTTTGTTTAATGGGTGCTTTGAATAAGAAAGAAAGGTTTAAAAATATAACTAATTGTGTGAGTGTTGTCATTTCGGCTGAATGATTATATGCTTTAATCATAAAAAAAGACCATATCAGAATAAAGGAAACTATAACATGAAAGTAGTTTTTTGCATTGGAAGTTATCCGTTTGGGAAAAAGTTGCAGGAAACAATATATAGATGTAGTGGTGTAATATGTAGCAAGGAGTAGCGTAACTAATAGATTTTCTAACATCATAGCACCTCGTTTTTTAGTAATAATTGTGCGAAAGAATCTTTTGTTGCCTGGTAACAATTGCGGCTTACAGGAAGATGTGTACCGTCGGATAGTTCAATACCTGCATGGCTGAGAGTATGTATTGCATTTATATTAACTGCAAAGCTTTTATGGCATATACAAAAATCAGGTTTTAGTTGTTCAATAAGAACCGAAATTTTTTCGCGGCAATAGTAAATTTTTGATTTAGTATGTATTTCAGTATTTCGAAGCTTTCGCTCCATAAAAAGAACATCAGAACGAAGGAGACGGTAATCTCGGGACTGGTAATTAAAACAAAAATATTTCTGTTGAAGATCAGATAATTTACGACAGGCAGCAGAAAGTGCTTTGGGAAGGTATTTTTCCATTTGCTGCTTATAAACAAAATAAATATGATTTGTTTCATAAACAGAAGATGCATATTGCAGATACTGACTGATAAAAATTATTTGTGTATTCGGATTTAATAAATTGATTCTCTGAGCAAGTTTGATTCCAGACACAGATTCAGATCCAAGTTCAATATCCATGAGAATAATATGATAAGGGCATTGCTCATTGGAAATTTGATTGAGAAAATCAGTGGCTGAAGAAAAGGTATCAATTTCGACTGGAATTTCAAGAGAAGAACAGGATAATGTATGAATTTGTCTGCATTGAATGTCATTATCTTCACATATTGCGAGTTTCAGCATAGGAATCTCTCCTTGAAATAAGTAATTTTGAAAGTATTATAACACAATTTTTCAATTGATGGTGAATATTTAAGCAAAAAATCTATGACAAATGAAAAATTTAAAAAACTGATGCTTGTAGAAATAGTAAATGGTTAATTATGTACTTTACTATGTCTGTTTATGCAAATGACTAAAAAAAAGAAAAAAGTATGGTAAAATTAAAGTTACAAAAATTCATCATATTAGGCATATTGGGGGGAAAGAAAATGGATAAAATAAAAAGATGTTTGCAATGTGGAAGAGAGGTGTCTCAGATTCTGTGGACAATGTGGTAAGAGAGTAAATTGAGAAAAGGGAGGAGAGATTTTATGTATTCAAGGATGAAAAGAAAATGTAGTTTTATAGTATTAGTAGTAATGGTAGTTAGTCTACTTATGGTTTCTGGAATGCCGGTACAGGCTGATAGTTATAGTTGGATGGAGAGTGCAAAGAAGGTAAAGATCAATAGTACGATCAAAGGAGTGGCACGGAATAATCAGCCCCCGACGCTCATGGATCCATGGGATAGCTATGAAGAGTATTTTTATTTCAAGGCTCCGGTAAAAATGAATATCACTATTACAGTAACTATGAAAGGAACACAAGGTGTTTCAGTGTCGTTATATAATAGCCAGGGAAATTATCTGATGGATAGTAACGATTGGTTATATAACAGATCTAAAAATCAGAATAGTACAATTCTGCGGAGTACTTGTAATGCAGGAGAATATTATATTCGTCTAATGGAACTTTATAATTCTAATTCAGAAAAACATCCGTATTCATTAACAGTCCAGGGAAAACTTTTAAATTCTACAAAGATAACTAAAATACAAAAAGTTTCTTCCACAAAAGCTAAAATAATATGGAAAAATCTTGGAAATGTTACGGGATATGAGTTATTAAGAAAAAATTATGGAGGCAGTTATAAGAAGGTTGCAACAATAACGAGAAGAAGAAATTATTACATAGATAAAGGATTAAAACGCGGAAAGAATTATTATTATGTTGTTCGTGCTTACAAAACAATTGATGGTAAAAAGGTATACAGCAATAATTCTGCAGTAATAAGGATCAAAATGTAGATACTTTAACCGAATCAAGTAAGTCCTCTGCTTCAATTGCGAAAAGAAATAAGCAGTGGGCGGAGACTTGCTTGTATCAGGAGGAGGGCAGGCTCAATGTCATCAACTTAAGTCTAGGAACCTTGATAACTAAATAATGAACAAAATAATTAAAAATGCCAGTGCTGTCAGAAACGAATACTTGACAATAGGTTTAAATACAGTCATCGTTTAATTATCTTAATAATAGGAGGGCTGTATATGAAACAATTAGAACATTTTTTTCTTCTTATTGATCAATGTTTAAATGATACCGAATTCATTCGCAGGCATGCTCTCAGAGAAAAAGATTTTACCCGCAACATGATATTGACTTTCAGAAATACTTTTGGGGGTTGCTTGCACATACGGGTGCTTCTTTACAAAGCGAAATACCATTGCTGACCAGAAAATTTTGTGGGAAGATTCCATCAGTCTCTCCGCAGGCATTTTCAAAAGCCAGAAACAAAATGAATTATACTTCCTGCAAAGAATTTTTTGAATTTTCTGCAAAAAAATTAATTTTCCACAAGCAATATAAGGGATATTTTCTTGCTGCTGTTGATGCATCCAAAATTCTTCCACCGGATACTTCTGAAATCAGAAACGCCCTTGGTACTTGTGGGAATCAATTTTCAGAACGAGCAGGAGCATTGGTCTCATTGCTTTACGATCCTTTATCAGATCATATTATAAATGGTATTCTTTCAAATTGTAATGAATCAGAAAGAAAAAACCTCTATACATTGATTGAACAAACGCATTTGGAAAATACCATTCTTTTGTTGGATCGCGGATATCCCGGAAAAGAAGTTTACCGTTTTCTCAGTCAGCATAATCTGAAATATGTGATTCGAATGGGAATTGGAAACAGTAATCCGCGATATATCAGAGAATCTATTAACGCAGATCAGATTTCTACGGATATAAAGAACCCGGATATCACTCATAGGATCATTCGCTTTAAACTCAATGACAACAGTGAAGAATTATTGATCACAAATATTTATGATACCCAATTTACTGTTGAAGATTTTAAAACGTTATATCATTTCAGATGGCCAATTGAGACAAAATATGATGAGCTGAAAAATAAATTTCAGTTGGAAAAGTTCACTGGAAAAACTCTAAATTCTGTTTATCAGAATTTTTATAATCAGATGACAAAGCTAAATATTATTTCTTATTTACGACAGATTTCTTTACTGGAAATAAATTCTGTTGGTCATAAGAAAAAAATAAGTATACAGGCATCGATAAAAGTTTTTCTTTTTTATCTGCCCCAACTATTACACGACACGTTCAGACGAACAGAAATCATACATGAAATCTGCATGTTGTTAAAAAAAATATTATTTCCAGTAAGAGATGGTCGTAGTTTTTCCAGAAAGAAAAAACATACAGACCGAAAATATCGTTATAACCTGAAATAAACAGCATCTCACCTCATATTTATTACATGGCATATGACATTTTGGTTGTATGTTTTATTTAGTATACTCCTAAAATGTAATTTTGGCCATATAAATTTTGTTCATTATTTAGTTGTCAAGGTATCTATACACTTTAATATTAAGTTGATGACATTGAGGGCAGCCTCCTTCTGATAAACTGCGAAGCAGTTATCCGGTTATGAACAAGTAGCGAAGCGGATTGCTAATATTCGCTTGACTAGAAATGAGAGAGAAAATATGAGAAAAATCAAGAGCTTTTGTTGGATGCTCTTTTTACTTTCAATAGTTATTTCAACAAATAAGACAGAAGCAGCAGTACAGGATACTAATGAAGGTACATCGAATGTTCAATGGGAAGATGAAAACTTTGGTGAGTCAATTTGCAATGCTTTGAAAAAAGAAGAAGTAACATATGCAGATATTGAAGGAATAACAGGCATCAGTATCGATTCGCAGTATGTAGTGAAGTTGGATTGGAAAGATAAGACAGAAGAATACGTTTACAATTCAGGGAATGATATGTGTGAAATACTTGCATTGCAGGAATTTTCTACATTAGAGGATTTAAAGAAATTTCCTTATCTTCGTGAATTATGTCTGAATGAATGTATAGTTGATGATAATACTGCATTAGGAGAATTGACTGAATTAGAAAACCTGAAGTTGGATGAATATTCCATAGATTCCCTTGATCGTTTGAAAAATCTGACTGCATTAAAAAGTCTGATCATTCAGGGTGCGGAGTTCGAAGATTTACAGGCATTAAAAGAACTGACTAATATGGAAGAATTGAGGCTGCCTAATAATGATATCAAAAACATCGATGCCTTGGAGAAAATGACAAACCTAGAAGAACTCATATTATACGGGAATCAAATAAAGAATATATCTGCACTCAGTAAACTCTGCAAACTTAGGGTGTTAAAACTGGAAGGGAATCTGATAGAAGACGTAGAACCATTACTGAATTTAAAAAATCTTGAGAAATTAAGCTTAGGGGATAATCCAGTTAAAAACGTACAACTTCTTGAAAATCTTACGGGAACGGATATAGATTTGGAGTGAATGTAGAAAAAGAAGTAGATTATGTGGATTTGAGTACAGATAAAACACCACACTATGGAGTTGTAACAAAAGTAATTGATTCGAATAGTTTTGAAACCATAGAGTGTAATATATTTGGAGCTCTTTGCAAAATTATTGCAATGACACGCCAGAAATCCGATGTGAGAGGTATAGTTCGTTCTACGAAAGCAAGACGATGATTAAGGGAGGGATATGATGAGAAAGATTAAAAAGTATTTTGTTATAATATTACTAAGTATATTCACTTTAACAACTGTAGAAACTTCATCACTGAATTTTAGTGTATATATCGTTCAAGCAAAGGCTTCTTCTTCGACGAAGAGAAAAGCTCAAGAGGCATATCGAAAATTTCTGACGCAAAGGAGATACAGATATTTTACATTATGGGATATTGATAAAGATGGCTTGAAAGAACTTCTTGTTACCGATGGAAGAGAGCAAGTTGGAAATTCACCGACCAAAGCATATGCATATACTTATACACGGGGAAAACTGAGATATGCAGGTGAGATTGGGAGTCCTATGTCAGGGATAAGCTATAATTGTATAACAAAGCGTTTACATGCATCTTGGGGTGGATGTGGAAATGTTGAATATTGGTATTATACCTTGACAAAGAATAAAAAAGTAAAACAGGTAATATGCGGTGCGTATGTAAATGGAGTAAAAAATGGAAATGTACAATACAAATGTTTATATAACAAGAAAAAAATTTCATTAAAAAAATGGAAACAGATAACTAATAGATGGATTAAACAAACAAGCACTTTGAAATATTATAGAAATACTACAAGTAACAGAAAAAAACATATGAAAATGTAAAAGTAATAATCACAGTAAAATAGGGAAGAGGTGCAAATTACGCTCAAACGGAATGCCAGTTCCGCTACTGCGGAACGGCTATTCCATTTTTAACGGTACGAAGTACCGCTAGATGATATCATTCTGTTTCATGCATATTTATACCGTTCATCTCCAGACGATATGTATGATGTTTATCTGTGATTCGTGTAAGGCACGCATCAGCGTAGGTATTATCAGCAAACATATCAAACCATGTACTGACTGGAAACGGTGAGATGACTACAGTTGATTTTCTTCCATCCCTGGTGTCAAGGACTTCAAAAAGATCCCGGCATTTATCAAGATCGAGATCCATAAGGTCAAAATCATCGATCACAAGAAGATCCAGCTTGGTCAGCTTATTCAGGTAATCCAGATTTGTGGATTTGATACGTGCCTGTTCCATTTCGCTCATAAGAGTGTTCGCTTTTATATACTTTACACTCTTAAACTGCTTCATTGCAGTTACACAAAAAGTATTGATTGAAACAATTTCAAACCCTCAGCAGAGCTGGGGAGACTCGTGGACGCAAGGAGCGATAAATGTAATATCAAATTGAAAACCTCCGTTGTACAATGAATGTGGGTCTAGCAAACCACATAAAAGACAACAGAGGTATCCATGGATAATCAAAGTTTAGCACATAGTAGGTATAATTTGTACGTACCATATAAGAAGTGATGTCTTTATTGTCAGTAGAAGTAATACAGGCAACTACAAAAGTCTTGTGGACATCAATGCCACAGCAGATTTTGTACACGATTTTTAAAGCCATAGGGATTCCTTTCGGAACAGTGAGGTTTAGAGAATTATAGGGAATAACGGCATTGACTGAACGCCTAAGCCATAAACGAGATTGTTTATACAAAGATAAGATTACGTGTTCAAAGTCACACTTATTTGTGCTTAAAAAGGCGGACTATACATATAAAAATACGGTCATCCGGCAAGCCGGACAGCCCACTCACCTCCCCGTGATTTGTAGTATACCGAGATTCCTATAAGAAGAATTATAAAGAAAAAAGGCTCAGGAAAACATTTTCATAACGTTTTGTGCCTGAGCGAAGCGAAAGGAATGGATATAAATATGAAAAGAATAGTACAAATATGTTTGATAATGACAGGAATTTTTTGGGGAGTTTTTAATGTTTATGGATCTTCGACGTATCAGATTCTAAAAGATCAACAAATCGAATTTACGGATATTCTGGTAGAGGGAGATAGTTTAGTTCTGGTAAGAAATGAAAAAAATGGTTTTTCATCAGAAGGAATATATTTAGGTGTGTATAACTGTGTTGAGAGAATGTGGACTGTAGAATATCAGGCCTATGATGAATATTTGGAATCATCCTATTATGCAGGAGATGGAATATTCGCTTTGTCGGATGGAGAGACCACTACGTTATTAAATACTAAGACGCAGGAATTTTTGAAATTGGATATAAATGTTAATTTTAATAATCTTCATTTTTATAATGGATGTGCGGTGAGCGGAGCCAGAGAATCTTATGGAGATCAATTGTATGGAATTTATGAAATCGACGAAGATGGAAATTACCAAAATACCGGTATTACTGATTATATTACCGAGGATAAAATATTGAGACCTGATGATTTTGAGTTTGTATATGCGGATGGAAAGCAGGCTGTTTATATTTATGATGGGGAAGAGTTTTATATATATGATGTTGCTGCTGCAGAAGTTTACGACATTTACAATCCGGATTATGCTGATAAGTTCTGGCATGGGTGGACTGATACATTAAAAGTAAGTATATGTGGAGAAAAATATCTCGTTCTTTTAAATATGGAAGGTACTGACGGACAAAATTATTATGCGGTTATGGATTTTTATGGAAGTGTGATTACGGAGGCAACGAAATGTGATTTGGCAATAGCAACGGAAAAAGGAAACATTGTAGTAAAAAACGGTGATGGATTAAATGAGATTGAGCTTGCTAAATTGGAAACACCGGAAGAACAGTCATTAAATTTGATGCCTTTATTGGAAACAAACCGTTCTTGGAGAAATGAGCAAACGGCTGGAATGGATATTCAGGGAAATACTTATGCAAATGCAATAGAGTATTCTTTTGTCACTGATCCGTTTGGTACAGAAGAATACAGTACGTGTGATGCGTGGTATTTAGGAAAAAATTATTCAAGACTTACAGGATCTTGGTATTTTCCAGCAGATCAGATTCAAGATGGATTTGCACATATAAGATTAATAGGCGATGGAAATGTAATATATGATAATTCAGAGCTAAATGCAGATAATTGTCGGATTGATTTTGATATAGATGTAAGTGGAGTCAGAGAACTTAACTTTGAATATAATGGGATTTGTGATATAACAGATATTTTGTTTGGAATGTCTGATGCCAAATTACATAGTTGAGAGATTTTTAAATAAATGATAAAGGAGAAGCGAAAATGACAAAAGTTAAAAGGTGTTCACAATGTGGAAAAGAAGTGTCCCAAGGTGGTTCGTTTTGCCCGTTCTGTGGAAACATTATAAATGAGACTGTGAAGAGTGAAAGTAGAGAATCAGCTATAGATGGGTTAGATAATGATATTCAAAAGAAATATCAAAATGATATAAATAAAAAATTACAAAAACAAAAACAACTGGAATATCAAAAAGAAAATTTATTAAAAAAGAAAAATAGTTTGGGACTGAAAATTTATAATTATAGCAAGATTATACAAAAAGAGATTCCGTGTTGTGAACGAAATAAAACGGCACCGAATATGCCAGTTATAAAAACTGAGAATTCTAAAATGGACGTCAAATGGTATATAGCAGCATGTATTGCTGTTTTGGAATTTATTTCAGGATTCATGCCATGGGTGAGCTTATATTATGCGGATCTGTTTCAAGGTCAAACAATAAGTTGCGCAGGTATTTTTGACCTATTGAACGATATTTCAAAATTTCAAGATTGGACGAACTCAACACCAGAAGTGTTAGGAGTATTTGTATTTATTATTATGTTTGGTTTTGTAATGTTGTTTATTAATGGCTATTTTATAGCACAGGTCTTACAAAAAAAGGAATCTGAGGTAAGTGGAACGATAGCAGGTATCAGCGGAATTGTAGTATCAGTGGCTATCTTATTGTATAAATGGAATCTCGATATTAGTATGGAAGAAGATAACTGGAAATGGATTTCAATTAATACGCAGGTTGGCGTTTGGCTGATGTTGCTTGCAGGAATCGCTTTGATTTGTGTAATTGTATTTTATAAAAGTGATACAGAAGCAGAGACAAAGAACAAACCAAACCTCGAATTTGAAGTGATGAATTATGATCCAGTTTTGCCGATTCGAATGAAAACTCTTAAAATCAGGAAAGAAAATGGTAAATTAATACTTGAATTGACATATGCGGAATTTGAATGGGCAAGTATTGAGGAGTTTATAGTAGATATTCAGTTAGTAAGATACGATGGCACTGTTAATACGTTTGCCCAAAATGCACTATTTGAGAAAAAAGGACAAAATTTCGCAAGATTCCAATTGCAGGATGCAGGATATGATTTGGATAGCATTGCAAGTGCAAGAGTAAACATTTTAGGTTATAACATATATAAAAGTCTGAAGAAATATGAGGAAAAAGGAAGTGGTTTTTCAGCATATAGTGATTATTCTGTTGATGAACTTCGTAGCGCAAGATTCGCTAATTCGAATATGGTGATGTGTATGGAAAGAAATATCGGGGAAAACCATCAGTGCTGCTGTGGACAGGTGTATTCCAATAAAAATAATAAATGCCCGCTTTGCGGAAAGGAAAGAAGAGGTAAATAGTATGACTGATACAGAATATAGGGAAAGATGCAGAGAGTTAGAAGAAAATATACACATGTTAGAATCCGAAGTTAATGTATTAAACAATGAATGTGAAAGGTTGTCGAATTTAAAAGAAAAGAGCCGAAACAGTCTGCAGATGTCTTCTTTGGAAAATAATCCGATATTTGTGGAAAAAGCACAGGTTGATATGGAGAAAGAACTTCCAACAATAGGTAAATCTCAAGATAAAAAAAATGAAGATAAACCTGAAATTTCACAGGGTACAGGAGCACAGATAAATCAATTTTGTCCGTATTGCGGGGCAGTAGTAAAGGGAATGCGATTCTGTGGACAATGTGGAAAAAGAGTAAACTGAAATAGAGAGGTGCGTATGAAGAAATGTCCGAAGTGTGGGAAAGAAAATATAGATGAGGCAAAATTTTGTACATGGTGCAGAGCAGAGTTACCGGTGATATTAGAGAAAAAGAAAAATGATCCGGGAAGAATAATAGCAATTGTAATACTTATACTAGCTATTTGTGCATGTCTGGCCGGAGTATTTATGCTTTTTAAAGATAAAAACTCTGGGAATGATCAAGGTGAAGCAATAGCACAGAAAGAAGAAAATAGACAAGTGGATAAAGACATATCTGCTGAAAAGAAGAGTTCGGGCGTATATGTGGCTCCTTTTATGAATAATGAAGGAAAGTGGGGCTATATAAACACAGATGGAGATGTAGTTATTGAATGTAAATATGATTCAGCATATGAATTTGATCAGGATGGATATGCGGTAGTTGGAATGCAGACAGACTCAGATGCAAGTGAATATTATACAATTTATGGATTGGTAAATACAGAGGGAGAAGAGATTATTCCTTTAGACTATAGCTATATTAACAGTTCAATTGGTTCTACTTGTGATAATTATGGATATAGAACTATAACCAGACTTCCGTATCCATTTGATTATGATGAGAAGTATTTAGGAGTTATGGATAAGAATGGAAATATTATGATGTCTCCAGAGTATAGCAGTATATATAATATAGGTGATTCTGGATATTTTATTGCTTGTGAGGCTGAAACGGGAATGTATGGAATTATAGATGAGAATTACGAGTGGATTTGTGAAGCGGAATATTCAGGTATTTATAAAGTGTGGGAGGATTCTACTGATAATTTGGTGAAAGTAAATGGAGGGTATCTGCTGATAGCAGAGTATGATTTTCAGGAAGGGCATGGTGCTGAGATTATAAATGAATATGGCGAAACTATTGTGCCAATGGAATATTATGATATAAATTCACAATGTGGAATGAATCGTTTAGTTGTTGAAAATTATGAAGGATATTATGGCGCTATAGATTTGGAAGGTAATCTGGAAGTACCATGTCAATATGATGCATTAGGGGATTTTTCGTATGATGATGAGACCTATGCAATGAAAGATGATGCGATTTTTATAGTAGACATTTATGGAAATGAGCGCTTTCTTACAAATGCAGATGAGTGTTGGCAGATGGATTCAAATCTTTATGCAGTAGGGATTAATGAGAACTGGAATGTTATTAATTCAAATGGTGAATATCTGTTTTCAGAAACTCATGATAATCATGAAGTAAATGAGAAGTATATTGCTGGCAATAACGAAGAGAAAAAACATGGTATGTTAATCTTAAAGTCAGGCGAGGTAGTTAACACAGAATATCAGAAATATATGCTTTCATATACAGTGCCTGATATAGTAAAAGTTTATGATGGGGCAAATTACGGAATGCTTGGTTCGAATGGAGAATTAATAGTCCCATGTAGCTATGATAGTTGTGAAATATCTGAAGATGGTGCATATATTACTGCTGATAGACAGAGGGATGAGTATGGAAATTATACAGAATGTACTTTGTTTGATAGCAATGGTAATAAAATAGAAACCTTTGATACGGGAATTTATAATGTAGGTGTTTTTCGGAAAATTTCAAATGCTGCATAAGTGAGTTAATAGAAATAAGAGAAGAAGTTTGAAACAAATAAGTAGAGGATAGCCAAAGAATAAAGGGCATGACAAATAAGCCATCGTAAGAGGTGGTTTTGGAAAGTAAATATGGACACAACAACCAAAGGGGCTGTGAAAAAAAGAATGAGACTATGAAAAAATCTCTGTAAATAGGATTCTTCTATGATAAGAAAGGGTGAGTAGCTTAAAAACTAGGCTTTTCAC